>NZ_JAYPMU010000031.1:0-32126 GCF_038130085.1 Halopseudomonas sp.
TTCATGCCTCATTCTCTCAAGAGTTGAGGCCTCCACGAAACCCGGTGCGATTCATCTTGCGAAATTCGGCCAGCACTGCGCGGCCTTCTTCTTCCGTCTCCATGGTGTCGACGATTATGATGCCGTCATCGCCCTCAAGCATGATCGAGTTGGCCAGACCGTAACCGATAGCGACGTAGACGCCGTCGGTGACTTGCTCAACACCCTGGCGAAACAGTTCGCTTTGCTTTTCGAGCGCTGCGGGAGCAAGTTGCGTGCTGCTCTGGACCGGTTGGTCCCTGTCGCAGGCGGTGAGCAGGGCGGCACATAGAACAAGAAGGTAGCGCATGGTTTTCTCTGTTGTTATTGATGGCCAGTCCAGCCTAGAGCGCGGCCGGGGTGTCAACAAGGTCCTGAACGGCCAGTGTCGGGTTCAAGATGGCCAGCGATGACCTGGTCGGTGCGAGCACGATAGCGGCCTGGCCTCTTGCCGTGATGACGACCCTCGATAGCCGTGGCTTTGCCGGTGCCGAGCTGCTGCGTGAAGCCGGGCTGGATCTGGAGCGGTTACGCGCCAATCCCGGCGGGCGCGTGTCCACCGAACTGATGACTCGGCTCTGGTCGCTGGCCGCCGAGCACTGCGCTGACCCGGCCATCGGGCTTTGGGTTGGTCGGGGTGCGATGCCGATGCACGTGCGGGTTATGGGGCTGCTGATTCAGACTGCCCCGACCCTGGCTCACATTCTCGATGTTGCCGAACGCTTCCAGCGCCTGATTACCACCGGTGTGACCCTGCGCCTGATTCATCAGCCGGACCGGGTGGGGCTGGAAATCTGCGAGCTGCCGGGTGTTGTTCTGCACCCGGCTTCAATCGACGCTTTTATCGCCGCCCACGTCAGCAATATGCGTCGTGTGGTCAGTCGCGACGCGGTGCAGCAGGTTGATCTCAAGCGCCCGCAACCCAATCCAGTACAGCCCTGGCTGCAGGTGCTGGGCGGCGATGTCAACTTCGCCCAATCCAGCAATGTGATCTGGCACCAGCGCGCAGCGCTGGATACGCCCTTGCCGTTGGGGGATGCAGGACTCTGGCGTGAGCACGAGCAATTGGCTCAGCGCGAGTTGGCGGCACTCGATACCACGCCCGCGCTGGTGCAGGACATTCTGGGCCTGCTGCGGACGCACGGTGATCGGCTGCCTACGCAGGCCGAACTGGCTGCGGCGCTGACAATAAGCGAACGCTCGCTGCGTCGCCGCCTGGCCGAGTTGGGCAGCGGTTATCGCCAACTGGCGGATCTATGTCGTGCGGAGCGGGCGGCTCAGTTGCTGCACAGTGGCTTGCGCGCGACAGAGGTCGCTGACCGGCTGGGCTTTTCTGACGCCAGCAGCTTCAGCAAGGCCTTCCGCCGTTGGCACGGGGTAAGCCCCGAGAGTTATCGCCAGCAGCCGTGCGCCTGAGGCGCAACGGGTGCAATGGTCGGCAGCGGGCAGGTTCTCGGCGTTGCAGGGGTTAATCCAGAGCTCAGGCCGTCCCTGCCAAGGTAGCGGCATTTCAGATGGATGGCATGAACAAGCCCAGATCAGACTCGGTTGGCCGTTTGGGCAAGGTGCGTGGGAACTCATGCAACGGCACCGGCGCTGAAATCAGATAGCCTTGCACCTCGTTGCAGCCGGTGGCGCAAATGGCGTCGAGCTGTTCGGCGGTTTCCACCCCCTCGCAGACGGTGCGCTTGCCAAGGGTGATGGCCAGCTCGGTAATCATCCGTACGATGGCCCGGGCGTCTTCGCGGCTCAGCAGCTCGGTAATGAACGAGCGGTCGATTTTCAGCGTGTCGAATGGGAAGGTGCGCAGATAGGACAGGGATGAGTAACCGGTGCCGAAGTCGTCCAGCGCCAGTCGCACACCCGTTTCGCGGATGGCGTGGAGCATGGCCAGCGCCTGATCCGGGTCGTCCAGAATGACTGACTCGGTCAGCTCCAGCTCGAGTCGTTGCGGCTCAAGCTGATGGCGCTCGAGCAGCGCGGTCAGGTCCGCAAGGAAATGCCCGAACTGCACTTGCATCGCCGAGACGTTGACCGAGATGGTCAGCCCTTGCAGCTCGTTGGTCGCGGCCCGGCAGGCTTGCTCAAGTACCCAGCGTCCCAGATGCTCAATCAAGCCACATTGCTCCGCAATGGGGATGAATTCATCTGGCCCGACGCGGCCCAGCTCGGGGTGACTCCAACGCATCAGCGCCTCGGCACCGATAATCTGCCAGCTTGCGAGATCCACCTTGGGTTGCCAGTGGACGTCGATTTCGCCACGCTCGACGGCATGGCGCAGGCCGTCTTCGATCGCCAGCCGGCGACGGCTGCGCTCGCCCATTTCCTCGGAATACAGCGACCAGCAGCCGCGCCCAGCGGCCTTGGCGGTGTACAGTGCCATGTCCGATTGCACCATCAGGTCATCCAGATGCGGGCCGCCCGGCAGACGCACGCTAATGCCGATGCTGGCGCCAACGCGAAACTCCCGCTCTGCAACGGTGATCGGTTCACTCAGATTGCTGATCAGGCGCTGGGCGAGGTCAGTGACTGCCTGGATTGTTTCTACCGGCCACATCACCACAGCAAATTCGTCACCGCCGAGGCGGGCGACCAGCATGCTCTGGCCAGTGTTACCGAGCAGGCGTCGGGCAATAACTTGCAGTAGTGCGTCGCCGGTGCTGTGGCCGTGGTTGTCGTTGATGCTTTTGAAGCGATCAAGATCCACCGAAAGCAGCGCCAGTGACTGGTCGCTTGCGAGCAGCCCGCTGATGGTATCGCGCAGCTTGAAGCGGTTGGCGAGCCCGGTCAGCGAATCGGTGTGGGCCAGCGTGCGCAGCATCTGTTCGTTGTTGACCTTATCGGTCACGTCGCTGAGGATGCCGCGCCGGCCGACAAAGCGGCCTTGATCATCCAGCAGGATCTTGCCGGTCAGAGTCAGGTGACGCACGCCGCGGCTGCCGTGCACGGTAAGCGGCAGGCCTCGGAAGTTCTGGCGACACTCGATCAGTTCGGTGCTTTGATCCTGCAGTTCCGGGCAGCGCTCGCTCAGCAGCCCCATAAAGCGCTTTTCCAAGTGCTCATCGGGCTTCAGTTCAAGCAGCTCGGTCAGCCGTGGGGAAACGTGGTTGAGCATACCGTCGGCGCCCGTTTCCCATAGGGCGTCACCGGCATCCAGTTCGAAATCCTCGAGCAGTACCGAGAGCATTTCGCCCTGGCGTGTGGCCTGGCGCTGGGCGCTGATCAGGTCGGTTGATTTGCGCCAGGACAGCAACGCGCCAATCACTACCATTGGTGAATAAAGGCATAGCAGTAAGGCGAAGACAACATACTGGGGTTGGCCGGTCAGCAGCAGGCCAATCAGCGACGCCAAGGTGTACACGCCGATGTAGAGGATGCTGGCCCGTGGCAGTGGGCTGAGGACAAAACCGCCCGCACCGATCAGGCCGGTTGCCAATGTTGAGATGGTCATCTGCTGCAGGCCGCCACCGGTCGGGAACCAGAGGACGATCATTACCCCCCAGATGCCGGAAAGCGCTGCCGCGTGGAGGGTAGAGCGCTTAACCCGGCGCACGCCGGAGATTACGAGTCCGTCATTGGGCAGACGCCACCAGCCCACGAAAGCGAATGCACAGATCGCTGTCAGGGCGCAGAACCAGATCCACAGGCCGTTTGGGATATCAGGCGAGAAACTCAGCAGAATGCAGCCGCCGGCACCGACGTTGGCAAACATCATCGCCGGTGTAACGCGAACGACAGAGGTGAGGTGGGCACCCCGCAGCAGAGCCATTTCGCGCTCATTGCTGCTGTACATCTGCGCGATGTCGTCGCGCAGGGAATCGAAGGTCTGGGAGTATGGCTTCAAACGACACCTGCCGATGGCGTGACTGCATTCTGTCTTAACACTAGCAGAATGCGATCACGTCTGACGATGCACTTAAAGCCGGTTACTCCCAATCAACCGGACAGGCGCGGCAGCCGTTCATGGTGACGTCCAGAAAGGTGCCGTAATGCAGGCGCGCACCTTCCAGGTTGGCGTCGGTCAGATTGGCGTGGTTGAGTTTGGCTTCCTGCAGGTTGGCGTCGCGCAGGTCGGCGCCGGCCATGTCGGCCTTGGGCAGCCAGGCCATCTCCAGATTGGCGGCGCGCAGAATGGTGCTGTGCAGGGTCGCGCCGCTGAAGCGGGCGAAGTCCAGGCTGGCACCGGTGAAGTCGCTACCATTGAAACGGGCGCCTTGGGCGGTGAGGTTCCAGCCGCTGACGGCAACAAACAGAGCCCCATCAGCCTGGGCACCGCGCATGGCGGTTTGCTGCAGGCTGGCGCGGGTGAGGTTGGCGCCTTCGAGCCGGGCGTTGTCGAGTTTGGCCTGATCCAGTACGGCGTGGCGCAGGTCTGCATCGCGCAGATCGGCGCCGCTAAGATCGGCCTTGCGCAAATCCAGGTGACGCAGATCTGCGCCGCGCAGATCAACGCCCTGGCACTGGGTGCCGGGGATCAGGGCGCAGCCATTGAGGGTTCGGATATCCTCTTCGGCGATGTCGGCACTCTGCGCCAGTAACGCGGGGCTGCTCAGGGCCAGCAGGCTGGCGGTCAGACAAATCAGGTGTTTCATGTTCGTCTCCAGAGCCCTGCCCGCGGTGCGGGCAGGGCATAGCAGGGGTTACTCGTTAGCCCAGCTGGGCAGTTTGAACACCCAGAACGAACCGCCCTGAGCGACCGGCTTGGTCAGCTCGGCCATGTCGCCACCCCACAGCGGCACCGCGCCGCCGTAACCGGTGGTCACGCCGATGTACTGCTCGCCGTCCTGCTCCCAGGTAATCGGCGGGGAGATGATCCCGGTGCCGGTCTGGAACTGCCACAGCTGCTCGCCGGTCTCGGCATTGAAGGCCTTGAAGTAGCCATCGCCGGTGCCGGTGAACACCAGATTCCCGCCGGTGGCCAGCACGCCTGCCCAGAGCGGCAGCGGTTCCTTGTGCTCCCAGGCCACGCGACCGGTCTGCGGGTCCATTGCTCGCAGGATGCCGACGTGGTCGTCAAACATGCGTTTGATGCGGAAGCCCATGCCCAGGTACGCCGAGCCCTTGGTGTAGCTGACTTCTTCGGTCCAGTAGTCTTCTTTCCAGTGGTTGGCCGGCACGTAGAACAGGCCGGCATCGCGGCTGTAGGCCATCGGGTTCCAGTTCTTGCCGCCCAGGAACGGGGGCGAGACTTCGATGGCTTCGCTGCGCTCCTGACCGGGCTTAAGACGCGGCGGGCGCTGACCTTCGTTCTCGATCGGGCGGCCGGTTTCCAGGTCGATGCCGCTGGCCCAGGTAATGTTGTCAACGAACGGGAAAGCGTTCATCAGCTTGCCGTCTTCGCGGTTGACCACATAGAAGAAGCCGTTGCGGTCGGCGTGGGCGGTGGCAGGTACCTTCTCGCCATCCTGCTCGTAATCGAACAGCACCAGTTCGTTGTTGCCGGAGAAGTCCCAGGTGTCGTTCGGGGTGTGCTGATAGAACCACTTGACCTCGCCAGTGGTGGCGTCGACGCCAACCTGGCCGGAGGTGTAGAGGCTGTCGTAATCGGCCGGGTTGCCGTCTTCCGGGGTGCGCGCCCAGCCATTCCAGGGAGCCGGGTTGCCGGCGCCGATGATGATGGTGTTGGTGGCTGCGTCGAAGCTGGCGCTCTGCCAAGGCGCGCCGCCACCGTGACTCCAGGCCTCGACCTTGCCGGTCGGCGAGTTCGGATCATCCGGCCAGGAGGGCGCTTTCACATCGCCGGTCGGGGTGCTGTTCTCGCCGTTCAGACGGCCCATGTGACCTTCCACAAACGGGCGCATCCACACTTCTTCGCCGGTTTCCGGATCGCGGGCAAACAACTGACCAACCACGCCGAATTCGTCGCCGGAGGAGCCGTGGATCAGCAGCGCGCGGCCGGTGGTCTGGTCCTGCACGATGGTTGGCGCGCCGGTCATGGTGTAGCCCGCCTTGTGGTCGGCGAACTTCTTGCGCCAGACCACCTTGCCGGTGTCCTTGTTGAGCGCAACGATGCCGGCATCCAGGGTGCCGAAGAAGACCTTGTCGCCGTAGATGGCGGCGCCGCGGTTGACGACATCACAGCAGGGGCGAATGTCATCGGGCAGGCGGTGCGAGTAGCTCCACAGGCGCTGACCGGTCTTGGCATCCAGCGCGAACATGCGCGAGTAGGAACCGGTGACGTAGATCACGCCCTCGTGGACGATGGCCTGGGATTCCTGACCGCGCTGCTTTTCATCACCAAACGAGAACGACCAGGCTGGCGTCAGCTTGAAGACGTTTTCTTCGTTAACCATGTTCAGCGGGCTGTAGCGCTGGGCGTTGGTGCCCAGACCGTACATCAGCACGTTGTTGGTGGTCATGTGGTCGTTGGCGATGTCCTCCCAGGTAACCGGGGTAGCGGCTGCAGGGCCCGCGACGAGGCCGAGGCCAGCAGCGAATACCAGGCCCTTGATGGCCTGGCTGACGGGCTTCAGCGCGGGAAGTCTTGTTGTTTTCATGGCAGTTTTCCTGTTGATCGTTGGCGTGTTCAGCGAGGGGTGATCCACGGCTCATGGTGGGCGTGGTGTCAGGGCGCGGATACGGAAAACAGCCCGGATACGGCGGGAAAATTGCCCGTGCCGGTGGCGCTTGGTAGCGGGTGAAAGGGAGCAGGACTTAGGGCGGAACGAACTAGGCCCAATGAGTATGCGGTATTCGGTCGCAGTAGCTGAAACCGCTCTAGGGCGGGGTTTTCCGGTAGTTACCGGTGGGCTTTCTACTACCAACGAACTAGACCGCGGCCACCAAAGCAGCATTGGGCCGATTGCGGCGGCTTCCTACCATGGCCATCGACAGCAATGCACTTGCGCAATCGATTCGGCCACGAGGTGAGCAGTATGAACCACTACAAGAACACACTGAAGATGACCGCACTTGGGCTGGCGCTGGTCGCCGGTCAGGCGCTGGCCCATGGCAACGTTACCCCCCAGGCAGTGGATACCAAGGGGCTGGAAGAACTGGGCACGGAATGGCTTGAAACCAACCCCTATCGTGAAGGCCACCCGCAGCACGAACTGGCGATCAAGGTCGGCGCTTCGGCGTACAACCAGAACTGCGCAGCCTGCCACGGCCTTGAAGGCATTTCCGGTGGCATCACGCCTGACCTGCGTTACCTGGAAGTCGGCGATTACGGCGATGAGTGGTTCAAGGAACGGGTCATCAACGGCTCGGTGCGCGACGGTCGCGTCTACATGCCGAAGATGGCCGACTTCCTGAGTCAGGAAGCGCTCTGGTCCATCCGTACCTGGCTGGAAAGCGTGGCAGTGGAGCAATAACACCATGATCCGCGCCTGGCTGTTTTGTCTCTGCCTGCTGCTGGGACTGCCAGCGCAGGCGTACAACATCACGCACATCCGTGACTACGACGAAATCATCGCCTCCGGTGAGCTGCGTGTGGCGATGTATCAGGACTTTCCGCCCTACAGCTTCATGCAGGACGACAAGCCCGCGGGTGTCGATGTGGCGCTGGCGCAGGGGCTGGCCGACGGACTCGGCGTACGCCTGAGCATCCAGTGGATGCAGGCGGATGAAACCATAGACGGCGACCTGCGCAACCACCTGTGGAAAGGGCATTACCTGCGCCCGGGTGAAGTTGCCGATGTGATGTTGCGGGTGCCCTACGATCAGGACTTCAGCAACCGCCGCGATGAGCTGGGTTTGCCGAAGAACGAACTGGTGCATATGTTCGGGCCCTACCAGCGTGAGCGCTGGCAGGCCGCGTTTGATCCGAGCAAGATCGACGCAGTACCGAGCATTGCGATCTTCCAGTACTACCCGGTCGGGGTAGAGGAAGACTCGGTGCCGTCGTTCTATCTGGGCTCGGTGATGAACGGTCGGCTGGCGGGCATGACCCATCACTACCGCACCCTTAGCCTTGCCTTCGATGCGATGCTCAAGGGCGAGGTCAACGCGGTGATGGGCACCCAGGCGGAAATCGACTGGCTGCTGGCGCAGCATCCGCAGGCGGGGATGCAACTGACCGAGAACGCCTACCCGAATATCGGTAAGCAGATTTGGGAATTGGGCATGGCGGTCCACGACTCCAACCGCCAACTGGCCTACGCGCTGGGTGATGAGGTGGAAAGCATGATTCTGGATGGCCGGATGGCGGCCATTTATGCGGCGCAGGGGTTGCGGTATCTGGCGCCTGACCGCTACGCGCAGTAATAGACTGATCTCCTTTGCCGGCCTCTGGGCCGGCTTTTTTTTGCGCGAAGGTTCCACTTTTGTGTGGCCATTGCTCGTTATCGTGCCGATAGAGACTTCGCTTTTCGCCTTCGTCGGCGAGCCAAGGGGGGGCGCTTGCCCGGCCCCCCTTGGCGATCCCCCCGGGCACCCGGCTACGCGGCCCTTCGGGTTCGCTGCGTTGCTCGATTTGTCGGGGTGGCCGGCGAGGTGAGTCGCAGAACTCGTCGCTTCGCTCCTCAGACATGCTGCGACTCTTTTTCCCGATAAATCTGCGCTACTCGCCCGCGTAAACGGGGATTGGGGCCGTGCGCGCTTCACGTTTGGTTCCTTTGTTTCGATGGTTCCCACGCTCTGCGTGGGAACCGGACTACTCGGCCGCTCTGCGGCCGGCGGTTCTCTCTTTGCTGGGCTCGCAGCCTCCGTCCCGGTGCGCTCGCGCAAAGCACGCGGCCTCACCACGGGCTTGCATTCTGACAATGGTTTTTTGCTTTAAATGTTACGTTATAACAATTATAGTTTGCCTCCGCGGCGTGCCAGCCACGCCGTTGCCAATACCAAATCGAAAGGGAGCAGCCATGTTTTCAAGCAAGACGCCATTGACTCTGGCGCTGGCGGCGGTGGCCGCTGGTGTCTCTTCCGTACAGGCGGCAGATACCGCCGTGGAGCTGCCGGCGCTGACGGTCAGCGCCAGTGCGCTGAATCAGACGCCGGAACAGATGACCCAGCCGGCGGCGGTGCTGCAGGGCGAGGAGTGGTTTGCGCTGCGCGAGACCGGGCTGGCCGACAGTCTGGAGTCGTTGCCGGGTGTACGTGCTGCCGGGTTTGGGCCGGGCAGCAGTCGGCCGGTGATTCGCGGGCTGGATGGGGCGCGGGTGCGGGTGCTGAGTGACGGCGCCGATGTGTTGGATGCGTCGACCATCAGCCCGGACCACGCGATCAGCGCCGACACCGCGTTGATCGAGCGGGTTGAAGTACTCAAGGGGCCGGCCACGTTGCTGTATGGCGGTGGTGCGATCGGCGGGGTAGTGAACCTGATCGACCGCCGGGTGCCGACCTACGTGCCGGAGCGCGGCTTTGAGGGCGAGATTGGTCTGCGCGCCAACACGGTCGCCGATGAACGCGCCGGTTCTGCTGGCGTAACGCTGGGTACCGGCGCCTTCGCCATGCGCCTTGAGGGCGGCAAGAGTGAGGCCGATCCGTACCGCATCCCGGGTCATCCGTCCCGTCAGGAGGGCGCCTATAACGACACCGATACCGGTTCTGTTGGTGTCAGCTGGATCGGCGAGCAAGGCTATCTTGGTTTGGCTTACAGCCGTCAGGATCGCGAGTACGGGCTGCTCGCGCACGAGCACGCTGATTGCCACACCCACGGCACCGATTGGCACTGCGGCGGTCACGATGATCACGACGACCATGATCATGAAGAACACGCCGACGGTTGGATCGATATGGAGCAACGCCGCTGGGATCTGCGTGGCGAATACCAGAATCCGTTTGCCGGGGTAGAGCGCGTGCGTCTGCGCGTTGCCGACACCGACTACCGCCATGTGGAAATGGAAGGCGATGAAGTCGGCACCCGCTTCACCAACCGTGGCACCGATGGCCGTCTGGAAGTAACCCATGCCCCGGTTGCCGGCTGGCGCGGGGTAATCGGTACGCAGCTGACCCGCCGCGACTTTGCTGCCGAAGGCGAGGAGGCTTATGTCCCGGCCACGCTGACTCACAATCGCGCACTGTTCCTGCTGGAAGGCTTTGAGGCTGGCGACTGGTTGTACGAAGTCGGGCTGCGGCAGGAATGGCAGTCGGTCGAGGTGAAGCAGGGCCGTGACGACGCCGATCACCGTGGCACCTCGCTGTCGCTTGGCGCGACCTGGCAGTTCCAGCCGGACCTGGCACTGTATGGTTCGCTGTCGCGCTCCCAGCGTTTGCCGACCGCCGAAGAGCTGTATGCCAACGGCCCGCACGCTGCCACGCGGACCGTTGAACTCGGTGATCCGGATCTGGACCGCGAGACCGCAATCAACGCCGAGTTGGGCCTGCGTCGTACCCGTGGTGCGGTGACCTTCGATGTCAGTGTGTATCGCAACGAGGTGGATGACTTTATCTACGCCGCGGATACCGGCGTCGATCCCGGTGGCGAATATCGGGTGGTGGAATACCGCCAGGCCGATGCCGTGCTGCAGGGGCTGGAGGGTAGTGTCAGCTGGCAGGCCACTGCCGCGACCGGGCTCACCCTGTTTGGCGACAGTGTGCGCGGCCGCCTGAAAGACGGTGGTGATTTGCCGCGTATTCCGGCTGACAGGGTGGGCGTGCGGCTGGATCAACGCCTGAGCGGGTCGGTGTCTGCGCAGGTGGAAGCCAGCCAGGTGATGCGCCAGGACAACACCGCTGACTACGAAACCGAGACCGGCGATTACACCCTGTTGGGTGCGGGCCTGAACTGGCGTGGCCAGCTCGGTGAAGGCGATCTGCTGCTCTATCTGCGCGGCAACAACCTGCTCAACGAGAAGGCGCGTCAGCACAGTTCGTTCATCAAGGATGAGGTGCTGCTGCCGGGCCGCAATCTCACCGTCGGCGCGCGCTTCGTGTTCTGAGCGGAGGGGGTAGTGCTACCAAGGGAGTAAGGAAATCACCCCTGCGAGCAATTGTTGGTATTGGGCTCTGAGCCAAGAATCGTGGCCAGAAGCAGGAAATTTTCCCGTTTCATCGTGTGGGACGTGCCGAGCGGTACCGAGTATCGCTCGGCACAACCCGACTGCGCCAATACAACAACATCTCAGAGGTAGCAGCAATGACCAAACATGCCCGCTCTTCCTTTCTGTTGACCACGCTGGTTGCCGCCATGAGCGTCGCCGGCGTGGCAGCAGCCAATGTCACCAACGACGATATCCGTGCCGATGCCACCAACAACAGCCAGGTGGTCACCAACGGCATGGGTCTGCAGGGTCAGCGTTACAGCACCCTGGACATGCTCAACACCGACAACGTCAGCAGCCTGCAGCCGGTCTGGGCTTTCTCGCTGGGTGGCGAAAAACAGCGGGGTCAACAGTCCCAGCCGATGATCAAGGACGGCGTGATGTACATCACCGGTTCCTACTCGCGGGTCTTCGCGGTGGACGCCCGTACCGGTGCCAAGCTGTGGCAATACGACGCCCGTCTGCCCGACGGCATCATGCCTTGCTGTGACGTGATCAACCGTGGTGTCGCCCTGTGGGACAACCTGGTGATCTTCGGCACCCTGGACGCCAAACTGGTTGCCCTGGACAAGGATACCGGCAAGGTCGTCTGGCGCAAGACCGTGGCTGACTACAAGGCCGGTTACTCGATCACCGCCGCTCCGCTGGTGGTTGATGGCAAGCTGATTACCGGCGTCTCCGGTGGCGAATTCGGCGTGGTCGGCAAGATCGAAGCCTATAACCCCTCCAACGGCGAACTGCTGTGGACCCGTCCGACCATCGAAGGTCACATGGGTTACATCTACGAAGATGGCAAGGCGGTTGAGGCCGGCATCTCCGGTGGCGAAGCCAACCAGACCTGGCCGGGTGACCTGTGGAAAACCGGTGGCGGCGCGCCGTGGCTGGGTGGCTACTACGATCCGGAAACCAACCTGCTGTTCTTCGGTACCGGTAACCCGGCACCCTGGAACTCGCACCTGCGTCCCGGCGACAACCTGTACTCTTCCTCGCGTCTGGCTCTGAACCCTGACAACGGTGAGATCGTCTGGCACTTCCAGACCACCCCGCATGACGGCTGGGACTTCGACGGCGTGAACGAGCTGATCTCCTTCAACTACGAAGAAGGCGGCAAAGAAGTGAAGGCGGCCGGTACTGCTGACCGCAACGGCTTCTTCTACGTTCTGGATCGCACCAACGGCGACTTTATCCGCGGCTTCCCGTTCGTCGACAAGATCACCTGGGCCACCGGTCTGGATGAGAATGGCCGTCCGATCTACGCCGATGACTTCCGCCCGGGCGCACCGACCGAATCCGGCGATGCCGGCCGTCAGGTGTTCACCGCGCCGGCCTTCCTTGGCGGCAAGAACTGGATGCCGATGTCCTACGGCCAGAACACCGGTCTGTTCTACGTGCCGTCGAACGAGTGGGGCATGGACATCTGGAACGAATCCACCACCTACAAGAAGGGCGCTGCCTATCTGGGTGCTGGCTTCACCATCAAGCCGCTGAACGAGGAATACATCGGCGTACTGCGCGCGATGGACCCGAAAACCGGTGAGGAAATCTGGCGCTACCAGAACGAGGCTCCGCTGTGGGGCGGCGTGCTGAGCACCAAGGGTAACCTGGTATTCACCGGCAACCCGGAAGGCTACCTGATGGCGTTCGACTCCCGTAACGGTGAGAAACTGTGGCAGTTCAACACCGGTTCCGGTGTGATCGGCTCACCGGTCACCTGGGAAATGGACGGCGAGCAGTACGTCTCCGTGATGTCCGGTTGGGGTGGTGCGGTACCGCTGTGGGGTGGCCACGTTGCCGAGCGGGTGAAGAACTTCACCCAGGGCGGCACCCTGTGGACCTTCAAGCTGCCGAGCAGCGCGGCAGTCAGCCAGCGTTAAGCAGTCGGGAGTGCGCGTCAGCGTACTCCCGCGTCCTGCCACCGGGCGCGTCCTGCGCCCGGTCTTTCGCCGCTTGTCGCGGCACCTTACTACTTTGGTACCGGTTTGCCGGGCAGTCTGTCTGGCTGCGTTAACCTGAGCACTGGCTTCTATCCTGCGTGACTTGCCGTGCACCCGATACCTCTTGCCTCCGTGCCTGCCGATCAGCGCGACTACCAACTGTACCGCGCCAGTAACGGACTGCTCTGTCTGCTGATTCACGACGCCCACGCCAGTCAGGCGACGGCGGTATATCAGGTTGCCGCCGGCAGCCATGCCGAACCGGATGATCTGCCGGGGCTGGCACACCTGCTTGAACATATGCTGTTCATGGGCTCGCAGCGCTGGCCCGAGCCCGGCTCGTTTCCAGCCCGGGTAGCGGAGTGGGGTGGGCGCTTCAACGCCAGCACCGCACCTTATGCCACCCGTTTTTTCTGCTCGGTCAGCCCGCAGGGACTGCAACCCTGTCTGGACCAGCTGACCGACATGCTGGCGGCACCGCTGTTTGCGCCCCAGCAGGTCGAGCAGGAACGGCGAGTCATCGACGCCGAGTTTCAGACCCGGCTGGCCGACGACGATATCCATGCCCAGGCGGTGCTCGCTACCCAGGTGCACCCGGAGCATCCGCTCAGCCGCTTTACCGCCGGCAACGGCCAGACCTTGGCCGGGGATGCAGCCGCGTTGTCCGAGCGGCTGAGCCAGTGGCACGCGATTCATTACCGCGCCGGCAGCATGGCGCTGGTGCTGCACGGGCCGCAGGCGCCGGAGCAACTGCTGGCGCTGGCGCAGGACAGCGCAGAGCAACTGCTGGCCGGCCGCGCGCCTGAACCTTTCGCCCAGCCGCTGTTTGCGCCAGGGCAGTTGCCGCGTCAGGTTGACTGGCAAGGTCGCAGCAGTCAGTCGCAGGCGGTATTGCTCTACCCGCTGCGCGAGTGCGCTGTGCACGGCGCCGCGGCGCACTGGCTGGGAGAATGGCTGAACAGCCCGTCACCCGCCGGGGCGCTGGGCTATCTGCGAGACCGAGGCCTGCTCGACGAACTGCACGCCTCGCTGGAGGCGGACGTGGGCGGTCAGGCGTTGCTGCGTATCGAACTGCACAGCGCTGACGCCGAACCGGCACAGCTGCTGGCCGGGCTCGACGGCTGGCTGCAGGCCATGCGCAGCAAGGACCCGGCCGAGTGGCCGCAGGCGGCGCGTCGGGCACTGGCGCAGACCGCCTTTGATCTCGGCCCGCAGGGCGACATGCTCGACAGCTGCCGCCGCTACGCCGATCGGCTGCTGACGCTGCCGGCCGAACAGGTACTGGATGTGGCTGGCGTTGGGTTGCCGACCCTTGGCATGGCCGACTGGCAGCAACTGCTCAGCCAACTGAGCCCGAGCAACCGTCTGCTGTTGCAACGCCTGCCGCGTTTGTTTGGCGGCGAGCTGTGCGCGCATACCGGCACCCGTTGGCAGGCACGCGCTTTGCCGCCGAGCCCGGCGCCGACCGCCAATCTGGCCGGACGGCTGGGCCCCTGTCTTGGCCCGCTGGCCGAGGCACCGAAAGGGCTGCGCTGGTCATCGGTTGCGCCCGGTCTGCGTCTGCACCGGTTCACCCCGCAGGGCGGCGCATTGCGCACCCGGCTGGCATGGTGCTGGGCAGATCAGGCGGCAACGCTGGCCGAGCGCCGTTGGCTGCAGGCCTGCTGGTCGCTGCAGAGCGAGGCGCTGGAGCGCTGGGGCGCGCGGGTTGGGGTGTGCCTGCAATGGTCGCTGGCTCCGGGCCAACTGGTGCTGGATATCCGTGGCCCGCAAAGCCTGTTGCCGAGCTTTGTGCGCGAGCTGCTGAGTCAGCTGCAGGCGCCGCCCGCGGCCAGTCAGCTGGCGCTAATTGAGCGCAGCTGTCGCCGCTGGTTGCAGGACGAGCAGGACGCCTTGCCCGCCTGGCGTCTGCTGCAGACGCTGGAGCAGGAGCGTTCAACCAATGCCCTGCGGCTGCGTGATCCACTGGCGCTCTGGCAGCGGTTGTGCGGGCAGGCGCAGATTATTTGGCTCAAACCCGACGGCTGGCCGGAAGCCGAGCGCTCGCAACTGGCCAAACTGCTGCTCAATCTCTGCCCGAGCTTGATGCAGCCCTTTGCCTGGCGCTGCCCGTTGCCGCAGTTACAACCGGGGCAGTTGCAGGTCAGCGAAGTCAGCAGCAAGCACACCGACCGCGCACAACTGCTCTACCTGCCGGCCGAGGACGATAGCCTGCATGAAGCGGCCTGCTGGCGCCTGCTGCACCATCGGCTGGCCGATCCGTTCTTCGCCGAACTGCGTACCCGGCAGCAGCTGGGCTACTGGGTGGTGGCGCGCCTGCATCGCCGTGCCGGTCGCCCCGGTCTGTTGCTGCTGGTGCAATCGCCGGACCGCTCACACCGCTGCATCGAATCGGCGGTCGACCGCTTCCTTGAGCAGAGTCTGGAAGATCTCGGCACCTTGTCTGCCGATCAGCTGCAGGCTCAGGCGATGCATCTCTCGCAGTTGCTGGAGCAGCAACGTCAGCATCCGCAGCAGGGGTTTGAAGCGCACTGGGAAGACGGCCTCTGGCAGCGTGAAGATCAGCTCGCAGCCGAGCAGCAGGCGCTGCTGGAGCTGACCGCGGGGCATTGGAACGCCTTTGTCAGTCGCCTGCCGCAGAGCGCGCGCTGGCGCCTGCTGAGTCGGCAGGCCGGGGCGGATTGAGCACACCGTGTTCCCGCGCTGGCGGCGGACACTACTACCTCCGGAGGTTGTAAATACAACCTGCCGCAGGCGCGGTTTCTCGTCGCTTGGTCGTACACACCAAAGGGCGATACAACCGCCGCTCTTGGTCAATGGGGGCGGGCAGGGGGCTTTCTGATAATCGGCGTGACGCTTCAGTCACTGATTACATCGGAGAGCACCATGTACAAGAACAAGATTGCCTGCACCCTGCTGACCCCCATCGCCCTCGCGCTGCTGAGCGCTCCGGCATCCGCCGCCATCACCCTGTACGACGAAGACGGCACCACCTTCTCCGCTGACGGCTACGTCAACGCCTTCTACGTCCAGACCGACACCGACAACATCAACGACGATCTGGATCGCGATCAGGCCCGCGTCAAGATGGGCTTTCTGCCGAACTACATCGGTTTCAACATGGGCAAGGACATGGGCGACCTGAAGCTGGGCGCGCGTTCGTCCTTCTGGGTCACCATCAACGACAGCGAAACCAACGGCACCGCCACCGCCATTGACGTTCGTCAGTTCTACGGCACCATCGGCGGCGAGTGGGGTGAAGTGCTGGTCGGTAAGGACTTCGGTCTGTTCGCCCGCTCCAACATTCTGCTCGACGAAATGCTGGCCGGTTACGGTCAGGTCAGCGACACCCTGGGTCTGGTCGACGGCGGCGGCGTGTCGTTCGGCAACATCGGCAGCGGCTACCCGTACCCATTCCCGACCGCTCAGATCACCTACCGCTCGCCGGTCATGGGTGGCCTGCGCGTTGCCGCCGGTATCATGGACCCGGTCGACACCAGCGACGACAGCGCCGTTGGCAAGAACTACCAGGACGCGCCGCGCTTCGAAACCGAGATCACCTATCAGTTCGATCTGGCTGGCGCAGATATCTACAGCTGGGTGAACGCCGGTTACCAGACCTCCAAAAACACCGACAGCACTGTTGATGACGTGACCTCGCAGGGTTTTGGCTACGGCGTCCAGGCGAAGATGGGCGCCTTGTCCCTGACCGCATCCGGTTTTGACGCCGAAGGCATCAACCCGTTCTTCACCAACAACGCGGGCGAAGCGGTACTGCGTGAAATCGACAGCACCGGTTACCTGATGCAGGGTTCCTACACCTTCGGTGGCAAGACCCGTCTGGCGCTTTCCTTCGGCAAGACCGAAGACGATGGCAACGGTCTGGGCGTTGCCGCTGACTACGAAACCCGCGCTATCGGCCTGTTCCACAGCATCAACGAGCACCTGACGCTGGTGGCTGAGTACAACCAGTTCGAGATCGAAGATCGCACCAACAGCGTCACTATCGAAGAGACCGACTCCGTCGCTCTGGGTGTTGCGCTGAGCTGGTAATCGCTTTTATGTAGTGCCGGCCCCCGCCTGTGCAAGCAGGCGGGGGCTTTTTGTTTCTGGGACGGCCGAGTTCCAACTCGGCCACAAGGTTGCACGGTAGTGCGCTGGTCGAGCGGGAGCTCGACCTTCCCGGAGGTAGTCGGTAGCTATAGCGAGTGCGGAGCACTCCGAGAGGCGGCGTGTCGGACGTTGGTTTGGAGCGACCAAGCAATACCTGAGCCGATACCTGGCATGCCACTCCCTTTCCCGTCATCCCCGCCTGCGCGGGAATGACGGCGTGTCTGGGAAGGCCGAGTTCCAACTCGGCCACAAGGTTGCACGGTAGTGCGCTGGTCGAGCGGGAGCTCGACCTTCCCGGAGGTAGTCGGTAGCTATAGCGAGTGCGGAGCACTCCGAGAGGCGGCGTGTCGGACGTTGGTTTGGAGCGACCAAGCAATACCTGAGCCGATACCTGGCATGCCACTCCCTTTCCCGTCATCCCCGCCTGCGCGGGAATGACGGCGTGTCTGGGAAGGCCGAGTTCCAACTCGGCCACAAGGTTGCACGGTAGTGCGCTGGTCGAGCGGGAGCTCGACCTTCCCGGGGCGATTCGGCGCGCATACTGCCCAAGACCTACCAATCCAGTACTGAAGTAGCATAGGGATCAGGCTTGCCTGCTCTCTAGAATTGGTGGCATGAACCCGATTTCCGGTATGCCCGACTTCAGCACGCAGCCGCTCGACGACTGCTTCCGCACCGCCATGACCGAGGCCACCGACCCGGACGCCGCGGCGCAGGATCTGGCGCGCCAGTTATTGCACCCGCATCTGGGCTGTGTGCTGTTCTTCTGCTCGGCCGAATACCCGCTCGACAAGCTGGCGACCGCGCTGGAACAGCACTTTGGCGGCGTCATGCTGTTGGGTTGTACGACCGCCGGAGAGATCAGCGCCGAGGGCTATGGTCGTGGCTGCATCAGCGCGGTCGGGCTGGATCTGCGTACCTTTGCGGTCGACTGCACGCTGATCCGCGGGCTGGACAGCTTCAGTCTGGTTGAGGCGCAGCAGGCGGTAGAGCGCATGCTCGGGCACTGCCGGCAGGTCAACCTGGCGCCGGTCAAGGATCACACCTTTGCCCTGACGTTGCTCGACGGCCTGTCCAGCCGCGAAGAACTGGTGCTCAACACCCTCAGCGCCGCGCTCGGCAGCATTCCCCATTTCGGCGGCTCGGCCGGTGACGACAACCACCTGAGCCACACCCACGTCTACTATCAGGGCCGCTTTGTTACCGGCGCTGCGGTGGTGGTGATGGTCAATACCTGGCTGGATTTTGAGGTGTTCACCACCCATCACCTCAAACCCACCGAAAGCAAACTGGTGGTGACCGACGCCGACAGCAGCACCCGCACCGTGCTGGAACTGAACGCCGAACCCGCCGCCGAGGAATACGCCAGGCTGGTCGACGTGCCGGTGGATGAACTGAGCGGCAAGCACTTTGCCCTCGACGCGCTGGCCGTGCGCATTCGCGACCAGTTCTACGTGCGCTCGATTCAGCGGGTCAATCCGGACCGCAGCCTGACCTTCTACTGCGCGGTGGATACCGGCATCGTGCTTACGGCGATGACGCCGGGCGAGCTGTTGCCCAACCTGCGCCTGCGCCTGGAGCAGTTGCGCCAGCGCCTCGGCGAACCGGTGCTGATCCTCGGCTGCGACTGCTTTCTGCGGCGTATGGAGTCCGAGCTGCGCGGTGAAGATAAGCGCATGTCCGAGTTTCTCGCCGCCAACCGGGTGATCGGCTTCAACACCTACGGTGAGCAGTTCAACGGTATGCACATCAACCAGACCTTTACCGGGGTGGCGTTTGCATTCCCGCGTTGAGTTGGCGGTGCATGACCCGGAGCTGCTGGCTGAGCTGGAAGCGCTGCGCGCGCAGAACAGCAAACTCAAACGCATCAATGCCGCGCTGATCGAGCGGGTCGAATCCAGCTCCAGCCAGCGCACTGAAAGTTATGCCGCGTTTCAGCACTCGGTGGAACTGGCCGAGCAGGTACGTGAACGCACCCAGGCGCTGAACGACACCATGGCCGAACTGCAGGCCAGTAACCGCCTGCTCAGCGATGCCCGCGCCCGCGCCGAGAAGGCGCACCATTACCTGATCGACGCCATCGAAAGCGTCCCCGATGCCTTTGTGCTGTTCGACGAAAACAAGCGCATCGTGCTGTACAACCGCCGCTTTGCCGCGTTCTGGCAGGGCACCGGCGTGCGCATCACCGAAGGCACCTCGCTCGGCGAGGTCAAGCGCATGGCACTGCGCGCTGGGCTGATCGTCGATACCGACGCCGCCGCCGACGGCCACCTGCTGCATCAGCTGCGCGATCAGCGCTGGATGCAGGTCAGCGAAAGGCCGACCCGCGAAGGCGGGCTGGTGATCATGTACACCGACATCACCGACCTCAAGCAGTCCGAAAAGGCCCGGCGCGAGAAGGCGCTGGAGCAGAAGACCCGGTTGCTGCAGCGTACCGTCGACAGCCTGTCGCAGGGCGTCGCGGTGGTGAACGACGAAGGCGCGCTGGAAGTCTGGAACGGCCGCTTCCTGGAGTTGGCCGGGCTGGCACCGATTGAAGCCCATCGCCCGTTCGACGAGGTGATGGAAGACAGTGAGCTGGAGCTGTTCACGCCCTACAGCCGCACCGAGCAAGGCGCGCCGGTGCTGACCTGCGAGCAGCATCTGGGTAACGGCCGGGTGCTGGAAGTGCGCACCCATCCGATGCCCACTGGCGGCTTCGTCAACACCTTCACCGACATCACCGAGCGCGACCTCTACGCCCGCGCACTGGAAGACAGCGAGCGCTGGGTGCGGCTGATTACCGACCACGTGCCCGCGCTGATCGCCTACGTGGGCGCCGATCTGACCTACCAGTTCACCAACAAGGTTTACGAAGACTGGTACGGCTGGGCCCGCGGCGAGATCCTCGGCCACAGCCTGCACCGGGTGCACAGCGCCGAGCAGTACGCACGACTGGAGCCCTACATTGCCCGCGCCTTCAATGGCGAAAGTGTCAGTTTCGAGTTTGCCGAACCCAATCTGGACGGCCATCAGCGTTACCTGCTGCGCTCCTACGTGCCCAACCGGGGTGTCGACGGCGAGGTGGTTGGCATCTTCGTGATGATCCGCGATATCACCGAGCGGCGGCGCACCTCCGAGGCGCTGCATCAGGCCTATCAGCATCTGGAGCAGCGCGTGCGTGAGCGCACCCAGGAGCTGACCGAAGTGAACAGCCAGATGCGC
Source organism: Halopseudomonas sp. (assembly GCF_038130085.1). Lineage (NCBI taxonomy): Bacteria > Pseudomonadati > Pseudomonadota > Gammaproteobacteria > Pseudomonadales > Pseudomonadaceae > Halopseudomonas > Halopseudomonas sp. Next base: position 20,192 of record NZ_JAYPMU010000031.1, read on the forward strand.
CAGGAGATCCGCGAACGCGCCGAGGCCGAAGCCCGCCTGCGCGAAGCCAAGCGCGAAGCCGAGCAGGCCAACCTGTCGAAAACCAAGTTCCTTGCCGCGGTCAGCCACGACCTGCTGCAGCCGCTCAACGCCGCGCGGTTGTTTACCGGCGCGCTGCTGGAACAGCAGGTACCGGAGGGCAGTGCATCCTTGGTACGGCAGGTCAGTCACTCGCTGGAAGACGTCGAAAACCTGCTTGGCACGTTGGTCGATATTTCCAAGCTGGACGCCGGGGTCATCAAGCCGGATATCAACGCCTTCTGCCTCGACAGCCTGCTCGACAACCTCGCCAACGAATACCGTCAGCTCGCCGCCAGCGAAGGGCTACAACTGAGCTTTGTGCCGTGCGGCGCGGTGGTGCGCAGCGACGCACAGCTGCTGCTGCGCATCCTGCGCAACTTCCTCACCAACGCCATTCGCTACACGCCGTCCGGGCGCATCCTGCTCGGCTGTCGTCGCCATGCCCACGGCCTGCGCATCGAAGTGTGGGACACCGGCATGGGCATCCCGGAAGACAAACTGCAGGAGATCTTTCAGGAGTTCAAACGGGTCAACCCCAGCGCCAACACCCGCGACCGGGGGCTTGGCCTCGGCTTGGCCATCGTCGACAAGATTGCCCGCATGCTCGGCCACCGCATCCGCGTGCGCTCGACCGAAGGACAGGGCTCGGTGTTCAGTGTCGATGTACCCTTTGGCCGTCTGCAACCGACCGTGGTGCAAGACGAACCGGTCACAGCCCGCATCGGCGAGCGCCTGCCGGGCTCGACCATCTGGGTGCTGGATAACGACGCCGCCATCTGCGCCGGCATGCGCACGCTGCTGGAAGGTTGGGGCTGCAACGTCATCACCGCGCTGTCCGAAGACGACCTCGCCGCCCAGGTTGACAACTTCCACGCCCAGGCCGACCTGCTGATCGCCGACTACCACCTCGACAACGACGTCAACGGCGTCGACGTCGTCCAACGCATCAACGCCCGCCGCAGCTCACCGCTGCCGGTACTGCTGATCACCGCCAACTACAGCAACGCCCTCAAGCTGCAGGTGCGGGAGTTGGGGCATGTGATTTTGCATAAGCCGGTGAAGCCGATGAAGTTGAAGACGGCGATGAGTCATTTGTTGGCGGTGAGTGGTTAGCGTGGCCTAGCCCACGAGCGCTGTTTGTGTCGCTGGATAGTTTCTCTGCATGCTGCATCTTCGTTTTTCGCCTTCCTGGCGAGTCACTTTTCTTTGCTTGGCCAAAGAAAAGTAACCAAAAGAAAGGCCACCCCAACTGCACGGCCCTTCGGGTTCGCTGCGTTGCTCGGCCTGACGGGGGCCGGCAGAACTCGTCGCTGCGCTCCTCAAACAGGCTGCCGTCCTATTTCCCGTCAGCCCTGCGCTACTCGCCCGCGCAGACGGGGGGTATTGGTCCGTGCATCTGCCTCTTTCTGTGTAGGAGCTAGGCATGCCGTACCTGTTTCCAGGCCTTAACGCCTCTCCCGTCATCCCCGCCTGCGGGAGGATGACGTTGGGTGAGCTGGGAAGGCCGAGTTCCAACTCGGCCATGACGTTGCACGGTGGTTCGCTGGTCGAGCGGGAGCTCGACCTTCCCGTGTGTGTGGTTTTGATTGCGGAGAAGAGGGTCGAGTGCGCACGGCTCCAGATCCCGTTTACGCGGGCGAGTAGCGCAGATTTATCGGGAAAAAGAAGCGTAGGGTGTCTGAGGAGCGTAGCGACGAGTTTTACGCTTCCCCGATAAATCGAGCAACGCAGCGAACCCGCAGGGCCGCGTAGCCGGGTGCCCCGGGGGATTGCTAAGGGGGGCTGGGCAAGCAGCCCCCCTTGGCTCGCCGGAGAAGGCGAAACGAGGACGACAAGTCGACGCAGATAATTATCAATGCTGTGGAGCAGCCGCAGCTCGGTTTGACGGGAAGGCCGAGTTCCAACTCGGCCATGACGTTGCACGGCGGTTCGCTGGTCGAGCGGGAGCTCGACCTTCCCGGTTACGGGCGAAAGGGCTCAGCGCCGCAAATACGCACTGAAATCCACATCACTCGCCGACAAAATCGCCTGGACCCGGTTATGCACATTCAACTTGCGCAGAATCGCTGACACGTGCGCTTTCACCGTGGTTTCGGCGATGTCGAGGTGGTAGGCGATCTGTTTGTTGGACTCGCCCTTGGCCATGCGCTCCAGCACCAGCAGCTGCTTGCGGGTGAGGGCGTAGAGCAGTTCCGGGGAGATCGGGTATTCCTCGGGGTTGCGGCGGGTGATGGTGTGGTTGGCGCGGATGATGTCGGAGGGCAGGTAGACGTTGCCGTCGAGGATCTGCTCAATCGCTTCGGTCATCTGCGCGCGCGGTGAGGATTTGGTGATAAAGCCGACGGCGCCGTAGGTGATGGCTTGCAGCACTACCTGCTTGTCTTCCTCAGCCGAGACGATGACCACCGGAATCGACGGCGACTCGTTGCGCAGCGTGATCAGGCCATTGAGGCCGTGCATGCCGGGCATGTTGAGGTCCAGCAGAATCAAATCCAGGTCGTCCTGTTCCCGGGCTATGGCCAGAGCACTATCCAGGTCGCAGGTTTCCAGCAGCTCGCTGCCGGGAAATCCGCTACTGATGACGTTGCAGATGGCCTCGCGAAACAACGGATGATCATCAGCTATCAGTATCTTGTACATGGCTTGGGCAACCTGTTTTTGTTGTATTCGGTTATGCCGGGCAACGCTGGCCCGGTGGTATCAGTTGGTATTACACCCCCGGTGGGGCGTCTTGCAAATGATACATTCGCACAACGAACCGGTACTAAAGTAGTAAATCGTCATTAGCCGATGGCTCAAGGCTGCAGGCTAGAGGGCATGGGCGTTGCAACGCGATTTTGGCGGTGTGTGACGGGATGTTGCCCAGCGAGGCCTTAACCACGAATCGCCGCCCGCTGCGGGTTGAAGGTCAGCACCGCCGCCAGACTGAACAGCAGCCACAGGCCCAGACACACCAGCAGCGCGGTCAGATTGAACTGCTGATACAGCGCAAAGCGCACCAGTTCCACCGCGTGGGTAAACGGGTTGAGTGCGCACAGCCAATACAGCCACTCGCTGGATTCGCGCATCTTCCACAGCGGATACAGCGCCGACGACAGAAAGAACAGCGGGAAGATGACGAAGTTCATCACCCCGGCAAAGTTCTCCAGCTGACGAATCCCGTTGGACAGCAGCAGCCCCAGTGAGCTTAGCAGCAGCGCCGCCAGCAGCAGCGCGGGCGCGGCGGCCAGAAGGCCCCAGAGTGGGGGGCGAATGTCGAAGCACCAGGCAATCGCAAGGAAGGCATAAACCTGAATCAGCGACACCAGCGCGGTCGCCAGCAGCTTGCTGAGCAGCAGAAATGGCCGCGGCAGCGGGCTCATCAGCAGCACGCGCATGCTGCCCATCTCCCGGTCGTAGACCATCGACAGCGAGCCCTGCATGCCGTTGAACAGCAGGATCATGCAGCACAGCCCGGGCAGGATGTAGGTCTCGTAGGTGATGTAGGTGCTGTACGGCGGGATGATCGACACCCCGAGCGCGGCACGAAAGCCGGCGGCAAATACCAGCAGCCACAGCAGCGGCCGCACCAGCGCACTGAGAAACCGTGAACGCTGCTGGAAGAAGCGCAGCCACTCGCGCTGCATCACGCCCTGCAGGCAGTTGAGGTATTGGGCAGCGGTCATAGCGCGGGCTCCTCGCTGGCGCGGCTGAGCCGCTCGAAGGCGTCGCTGAGGCTCTCCTTAGTTGAGCCGTTGCTCAGGGCGTCGGCTTGCCCCTGGGCGACCACGCGGCCGCGGTTGAGCATCACCACCGGGTCGCTCGGCAGAATTTCGTCGAGCAGGTGGGTGGTCCAGATCACCGTCAGTTGCTGTTCATCGCACAGCGCGCGCACGTGTTGATTGAGCGCCCGACGGCTGGCCTGATCCAGCCCCACGCTGGCCTCATCCAGCAGCAAAGTGCGCGGCTGATGCAGCAGGGCGCGGGCGATCTCGACTCTCCGGCGGTGGCCGCCGTTGAGCGCGCGTACCCGTTCGTGCTGGCGCTCGCCGAGTTGCTGGCGGGCCAGTTCGGCATCGATCCGCAGCCCGGCCTCGCGCCGCGACAGCCCGTGCAGCGCGGCGTGGTAAGCCAGGTTCTGGCGCACGCTCAGGTCCAGATCCAGCGTGCTCTGCTGAAACACCACACCGAGCTGGCGCAGCGCCGCGCGCGGGTGCTGGCGGATCGATAAACCGTCGAGCAGGATGTCGCCCTGCTGCAGGTCGTACAGACGGCTGAGCAGCGCCACCAGCGTGGACTTGCCCGCGCCATTGGGGCCAAGGAGGGCGTTCAGGCAGCCCGGCTGGCAGCTGAAATCAACCTGCTTGAGCGCCTGACGCTCGCCATAGGCGAAGCTGACCTGCTGCACGGCGATGGTCATCAGGGCGTGACCACCACACCCCAGGGGAAGCGGCCGACCTTGATCGACTTCACTACCTCCAGGTCCTGGACGTTCACCACGGATACGTCGCCGCTGATGCCGTTGGTGGTCAGCAGCAGGCTCTCGTCGGCGTTGAACGCCATGTGCCAGACGCGGCGGCCAACCAGCAGGTAATCCAGCACCTCGAAGGTGTGGGCGTCGACCACCGCCACATGGTTGGCTGGGCCAAGGGCGACGAAGGCGTATTTGCCGTCGCGGGTCAGGCGCACGCCAACCGGCTGGATGCGGTCCGGGTGAATGCCCTTGATCTCGAAGGTCAGGACCTTTTTCACTTCGCGCGAATCCACGTCCATCACGGTAACGGTGCCGCCAATCTCGGCCGAGGCCCACAGCGTCTTGCTGTCGTGGCTGAACTCGACGTGACGCGGGCGCTGGTCAACCAGGGTGTTGTCGACCAGCTCATTGGTGGTGGTGTCGATCCAGTGCAGCATGTTGGTGGTTTCGCTGGTGTTCACCGCCCACTTGCCGTCCGGGCTGACCGCCATACCTTCGGGCTCGACGCCCACGTCGATCTGCGCCAGTACCTCGGCGGTCGGCACGTCGACCACGGTTACCAGCGCGTCGTCTTCGTTGGAGATGTACAGGGTGCGGTCGTTCGGGTGCAGGGCAAACTGCTCGGGGTCAGCGCCGGAAGGCAGTTCCTGAATGATGCGGCGGGTCGCCAGATCCATGATCTGTACGGTGTCGGAGTCGCTGGCGCAGATGAACAGCTTGCTGTTGTCGCTCGACAGCAGAATGCCGCGCGGCCGCATGCCGACCTCCAGCGTGTCGGTGACCTCCAGCGTGTTCATGTCGATCACCGAGATGGTGTTGTCCTTCTCGTTCGATACGTAGGCAGTCTCGGCCAGAGCAGGGGTGCTCGCAGCGGTAATCAGCGCGGCCAGCAGGGCGTTGCGAAAGGGCAGAATAGTCATGGGCAGCTCCATCAGCTCCGGGTCAGGTGTTCGGCGATGCGGCACTGGCTCTCGGGCTCGTCGTAGCCGAGGGTGTCCAGGTCGGTGCCGGGGTGCAGGAATCCGTCCTGCGGTGAGGTGGTCACCAGTGCGCGTGGCTGCACCAGTGCGATCGGCTGGCGCAGCTGGCCGCTCCAGGTGCGGTAGCTCAGCTTGCGGCCCTTGAAGCCGTCCATCGGCAGCCGGTCGCTGACGCTGAGCGCGGCAATCGCCTCGGCGTCGGTGTTCTTGAGGGTGGTGACCGCCGCGCCAATCGAGCGCACGGCCAGCCACGAAGCAAAGTCCAGACTGTTCATCCAGCGCCCGGCGTGTTCCTCAAAGCGCTTCTGCAATTGCGCCGCGCCGTAGGTTTCGATGGTCTTGTGCCAGCCGACCGGGGTCAGGCCCTGGGTGCCGGCCACCGGGCGCGGATACCAGGTGTTGTAGGGGATGTATTCGCCAAAGTCGCCGCGCTCGTCGGCCACCAGTACCACGTCGTACTCGTCGGTCTGGGTGAACAGCGGCACCTCGGCCTGGGCGGCGCGGCGCAGGTCGGTATCAAAGCTCCACTCCTTCTCTGCGACGATGCGCATGCCGTAGCGCTGGGCGGCGCGCTTGAGCGCGTTGGCGTAGGCCTGATCCTCGGCGGTCGGGCCGCTGATCAGCAGCCAGCGCTTGAGTTTGCGGCTGAGCAGAAACTGGCCCAGCGCATCGGCCAGCATGGCGCGGCTGGGCAGGGTGTGCAGCACGTTAGGCAGGCACTGGGTGGTGCGCAGGGCGTCGTCGTAGCTGCCAGCGTTGAACAGCAGGCTGTCGCCAAACTCGGCCGACAGGGTGCTCAGCGCGCTGGCCGGCAGGTTGCCGATGAACAGCCGCACGCCGTCTGCATGCAGGGCGCGGGCGGCGTCGAGGGTGGCGTCCAGCTCGGGCTCGCTGGCGGTCAGCAGCTGGTAGTCGTGCTTGAGGAAGCGGCCAGTGGTGTTGTTGTCGACGATGGCGAGTTCCGCCCCGCGCAGGCCAGCGTCGGTCGGTTCGGGAATCACGTTCGACAGCACCGGGCCGGGGTCGGGCGTCCAGGTCACGTAGCCAATGCGCACCGCCAGCGGCTCGGCATGGCTGCGTTCGGCGACCAGTGTGGCCGCGCACAGGGCGAGCATGAAAAATGCGGTTTGGGTGAGCAGCGGGCGCATCGGGGCCTCCTTTTTGTTGTGGCCCCAGCATAGGAACCGCCCGCCGGCGGGGAAATATGAAGAAAGTACCAATAGCCCGGTACCAAGGTAGTATTTCGGCTCGCAGCAGGGTCTTTAGCATTGCGGCAAGACAATAAGAAAAGGATTGCCCCCCATGTCGCACACCCGCACCCTGCTGCACGTCAGCCTCATGCTGATCTGTCTGATTGGCACCGACCGCCTGTTCGCCGCCGGTGACCTGACCCGCCGTACTACGCCCTTGCCCGACCTGATTCTGGGCAACGAAGAAAGCGACTTCGCCATGAGCCAGAGCGAATACGAGCTGGAAACCGGCAAGGCCTATCAGCTGATGATCGTCTCCTCCGGCCAGAAGGAATACGCCTTCCAGGCGCCCGACTTCTTCAAGACCGTGCACCTGCGCAAGGTTGAGGCCGGTGATGTGGAAATCAAACCCGCCGTGCTGCACGAACTGGAATTCGAAGAGGCCGGTGAGGCCGAAGTGTTCTTTACCCCGCTGATCCCCGGTCGTTACGCCTTCTATCTGAAGGGCTACGAGAGCAAGGGTATGCAGGGCACCTTCGTCGTGCGCTGATTGCTGCCGATGAAAACCCTGCCGCTGGCGGCGCGCCTTTATACGGGTGTGCTGCTGGCTTTCGCTGCGATGTTGCTCAGCCTGCTGCTGGTGCTGCTGCAACAGGCCGAAAAGGATCTGGTGCGTGAGCTGCACGCCAGCCGTGCGCTGGCGCTGCAACTATTCGACGGCCTGTCGCGCAGCGCCAGTTCACCCGACCCGCAGCAGTTCGATGGCCTGCGCCACCTGCGCATCAGCCGCGTGGGTGAAGCGCTGCCCGCAACCACGGCTGAAGACGTGCCGCGCTGGCTGGTCAACTGGTTGCAACCGGCGGTAGATGAACGCTTCCCGCCGCTGACGCTGTCGTTCAACGACGGCTCCCAGTGGCACATCACCCCAGACCCGCACGACGAACTGGGCGAAATCTGGGAATCGGTACAGCTCCTGCTACTGGTGTTTGCTGCGGCGCTGGCGGTCTCGCTGCTGGCGATCCATTGGGCGCTGGGCCGCGGTCAACGCGCTTATCAGCAATTGCTCGGCGGTCTGCATGAGGTGGCAGCGGGGCGCTTCAGCACCCGGCTGGCCGCCAGTCAGCAACCGGAACTCAATCATCTGGCCGAGCGCTTCAACGCGATGACCGGCGCCTTGCAGCAGGCCGAGCAGCGCAACCAGAACCTCACCGAGCGGCTGCTCAGCGTGCAGGAAGACGAGCGCACGCAACTGGCCCACGCGCTGCACGACGATCTGGGTCAGTACCTCACCGGCATCCGCGCCCAAACCTTCATGCTGCAGCACAGCCGCGGCGCCTCACCCGAGCAGATCGAGCAACTGAGTCAGCAACTGCTCGCCAGCTGCGATGGCTTGCAGCAGGGCTTTCGCGCCCTGGTGCGCGACCTGCACCCGGTGGTACTGCAACGCCTTGGGCTGGAACAGGCCTTGGCCCAACTGACCGAACAATGGCAGGTACAGCACGGCATCGACTGCCGCCTGCTGCTGACAACTGACTTGCCCGAGCTGGCACCTGATGCACGCGCGCATCTCTACCGGCTGGTGCAGGAAGCGTTGAACAACGTCGCCCGCCACGCCCGCGCCACGCAGGTGCAGATCTGGCTCGGCTGCGTGGGCGATCAACTGGTGGTGCGTATCGAAGACGACGGCTGCGGGCTGGAGCAGGGCAGCGTCTGGGGTATCGGCATGCATTCGATGCACGAACGCGCCCGCTGCCTTGGCGCCGCGCTGCACCTGCGCAGCGCCGAGCAGAGCGGGCTGATACTGGAACTGAGCATTCCCTGGAGGCAGGCAGCATGAACATCTTGCTGGTGGACGATCACGCGGTAGTGCGCCAGGGCTACACCAGCCTGTTGGCGATGATGCTCGGCCAGGCCGAGGTGCGCGGCGTCGAGAGCGGGGAGGAGGCCATCGCCGCCGCCCAGCAGCGCGTGCCCGATCTGGTGGTGATGGACATTGGCCTGCCCGGCATCAGCGGCATCGAAACCGCCCGGCGGCTGATGCAGCGCTGGCCGCTGCTGCGCATCCTGTTCTTCAGCATGCACGATGAACTGCCGCTGGTGCGTCAGGCGCTGGCGACCGGCGCGTTGGGTTACATCACCAAGAATGCCTCGCCCGAAGTGCTGCTCGAAGCCGTCGGCCGCTGCCTCAAGGGCCATCGCTACATCGAACAGGAACTCGCCACCCAGCTGGCCTGCGCCGGCAGTGATGAACGCCTCGACCCGCGCCTGCGCGACGTCACCCAGCGCGAGTTCGAGATCTTCGTCATGCTCGCCCGCGGCGTGCCGCCCCGGCAGATCGCCGAGAACCTGTGCATCAGCAGCAAGACCGTCTCCAACAACCTCACCGTGCTCAAGCAGAAACTCAACGTCAGCTCGCTGACCGAACTGGTGCATCTGGCGATTGATACCGGCGTATTGCGGGTGCAGCGCGCCTGACCGCTCGTCGGTGCTGCGGCGCGGCAGCGCCCGGGTTGACTAGCGTTAGAGGGCACCTGTGACCTCCGAACCTACTACTAAATAACGACGTCATCCCTGCCAAGGGCCCATACCGGACACCCCGGAGCCGTCACTAAGATCGAACCATGACTTGACCCGTGCGGGGTCAGGCTTGCGCTCAGAGGACAACAACAATGATCTATGCACAACCGGGAGCCGAAGGCTCCGTCGTCTCCTTCAAGTCTCGCTACGGCAACTACATCAACGGTGAGTTTGTTGCGCCGGTCAAAGGCCAGTACTTCACCAACCTGACGCCGGTCACCGGCAACGCTGTGTGTGAAATCCCGCGCTCCACCGCAGAAGATATCGAGAAGGCGCTGGACGCCGCTCACGCTGCCAAGGATGCCTGGGGCAAGACCTCCGTGCAGGCGCGCAGCAACATCCTGCTGAAAATCGCCGACCGCATCGAGCAGAACCTCGAACTGCTGGCCGTCACCGAAACCTGGGACAACGGCAAAGCCGTGCGTGAAACCCTGAACGCCGACATCCCGCTGGCGGCTGACCACTTCCGCTACTTCGCCGGCTGCCTGCGCTCGCAGGAAGGCACCGCTGCCGAGCTGGATGAGCACACCGCGGCCTACCACTTCCACGAGCCGCTGGGCGTGGTTGGTCAGATCATTCCGTGGAACTTCCCGCTGCTGATGGCCGCGTGGAAACTGGCCCCCGCGCTGGCTGCCGGTAACTGCATCGTGCTCAAGCCTGCCGAGCAGACCCCGCTGAGCATTCTGGTGCTGATGGAAGTCATCGGCGACCTGCTGCCGCCGGGCGTACTGAACGTGGTCAACGGCTACGGCCGCGAAGCCGGTGAAGCGCTGGCCACTAGCACCCGCATCGCCAAGCTGGCGTTCACCGGTTCTACCCCGGTTGGCCGTCACATCCTCAAGTGCGCTGCGGAAAACATCATCCCGTCTACCGTCGAGCTGGGCGGCAAGTCGCCGAACATCTACTTCTCCGACATCATGCAGGCGGAAGAGTCCTTCATCAGCAAGGCCGTTGAAGGCATGGTGCTGGCGTTCTTCAACCAGGGCGAAGTGTGCACCTGCCCGTCCCGCGCGCTGATTCAGGAAGACATGTACGACGACTTCATCGGCATGGTTCTGGAGCGTACCCGCAGCATCAAGCGCGGCAACCCGCTGGATACCGAAACCCAGGTCGGCGCACAGGCTTCCGAGCAGCAGTTCGACAAGATCCTGTCCTACATGGAAATCGCCCGCGAAGAGGGTGCCGAGTTCCTGATCGGTGGCGGCGCAGAGCGTCTGAACGCCGAGTTCGGCAACGGCTACTACATCCAGCCGACCCTGCTCAAAGGCCACAACAAGATGCGCATCTTCCAGGAAGAAATCTTCGGCCCGGTGGTCAGCGTCACCACCTTCAAGACCGAAGCCGAAGCCCTGGCGATCGCCAACGACACCGAGTTCGGCCTGGGCGCCGGCCTCTGGACCCGCGACATCAACCGTGCCTACCGCATGGGTCGTGGCATCCAGGCCGGTCGCGTCTGGACCAACTGCTACCACATGTACCCGGCCCACGCCGCGTTCGGTGGTTACAAGAAGTCCGGTGTCGGTCGCGAGACCCACAAGATGATGCTCGACCACTACCAGCAGACCAAAAACCTGCTGATCAGCTACGACGTCAATCCGCTGGGCTTCTTCTAAGCCCAGCCAGAGCAACCCTTGGGCAGGTAGCTCCACCTGCCGGGGAGAGCGTAGTACCCCGAGGGAACATGCCCCTCGTTCTGCAAGTCTGTTCGTGAAACTTTGGCGTGACTTCGGTCACGCCTTTTTTTGTCTGGGATTTGGTGGGGGGGATATCTATCGCTCCGCTGCTGACCCGATCTCCCGTAGGGGCACGGCATGCCGTGCCCGTGGTGACGCCTGCACAAACGTTACCGGTTTTGATCGTTCCCATGCTCTGCGTGGGAACGCCTGCAGGACGCTCCGCGTCCCTTTCACTTTGGCGTGATTGGCTCGCAGCTGCCTTTCGCCTTCGCGGCACTGCCGTTTGATGCCCCTGGCGCTCCGTGTATTCGGTTATGGTAGATCCGACCAATGCGTAGGGGCACGGCATGCCGTGCCCGTGGTGACATCTGCACGAACGCGAATGGTTTGGTTCGACGAAGTGTGCGTTGCTCGCATCTGCCTTTCGCCTTCACGGCGAGCAGGGGGAAATGCTTGGCCATTTCCCCCTGCACCCCCTAGGCCACCCCGACTACGCGGCCCTTCGGGTTCGCTGCGTTGCTCAATTTATCGGGGAGTCATAAAACTCGTCGCTGCGCTCCTCAGACATCCTATGACTCTTTTTCCCGATAAATCTGCGCTACTCGCCCGCGTAAACGGGGACCCGGGGTCCGTGCAAGCAAGATGGTTTGCGCTCTAACCAAAAATCAGCTTGCCGTGTGTGCTCCTTTCGCTAAAGTAGGAAGTACTTCACAAACTTCGCCGCAGCGCGAATGCGCCGAGAACACCAGGGAGGGTGGTAACTGCATGATTATAATGAAAAAGTCTCTAAGCGCGCTTTCGGTGTTATATGGTGCGCACGATTATGTATTAGTGCCGCGTGCTATCTGATCACTGTGAGGTAAATATGAATACCACTACAATCGTGCTTGACCATGTGAATGGTATTGCTCTTGATCCTCGTGATCCGCCATTCAATAACTATCTGAATCGCACCGGGTTTCGTGGAGGCCTCAACTCTTGAGAGAATGAGGCATGAAG
>NZ_JAYPMU010000032.1:0-30178 GCF_038130085.1 Halopseudomonas sp.
CGCGCAGGCGCTCGGCAATCATATCGAGCTCCCCCTGCGTCTGCACCAACGCCAACACCGCCAACTCCTCACCTCCCAGCCGCAGTGCGAGGTCTTGAGGACGGATCGCCGCCACCATCCGCTGACCGGACTGGATCAAAACCTGGTCACCACCGGCGTGTCCGCGCTCGTCGTTGATGCGTTTGAAGTGATCAAGATCGCCGTAAATAAAACCGACCTTCAGCCCCTCTCGCTCGGCGCGGCCAAGCATGGCGGGCAACATGGTGCGCAAGCCCTGGCGATTCCACAGTTGGGTGAGCGGATCAATCAGCGCGCGACGCTCGGCTTGCCCCAGCGCTTCCTGCAACCACGCCGCATCCATCCGCAGCTGGTGCGCCACGAACAGGGCCTCAAACAGCTCCCGAAAATCGTCCATCACCTCGCGCTCGGCGCTGGTCAAATCACGTGGAGCGGTATCGTGTACACAAAACGATCCGATTCTGCTGCCGTCAGGCGCGTGCAGAGCAATACCAGCGTAAAACCGAACAAACGGGTAACCCGTGACAGCGGGATTATCAAAGAAACGCTCATCCGAGTGTGCATCCTGCACGTGGAGGATATCTTCAGACAGAATCGTATGGCCACAGAAGGATACGTTGCGGGGCCCCTCAAGATTTGTCGCGCCGATACGCCCCTTGAACCACTGACGATCAGTATCGATCAGGGTCACCAGCGTACTGCCTACCCCAAACAGTCGCTGGGCTATCCGCAGCAATGCGTCGATATGCGGATCGGGTGGTGTATCCAGCAGTTGCATGGAGCGGAGCGCGGCCAGACGCTGCTGTTCATCTGCCGGTATCGACGCCTCAATCATTACTTTCCCCCCATCACTGCACCGGATACACCGCGCTCACATTGCGCCTAACCTGCCGGCATCCAGCGACCCTTGCGCCAGAGCCAGACAAACCAGCCCCCCAGAAACACCGAGCGTAACGCCATAAACGTCAAAAAACCAAACCAGACATAATGGTTTCCCTGCCCTTGCAAGGCCCAGGCCAGAGGTAGATAGCAGACCAGCGCCAATAGCATGGTATTGCGCATGGCCAATGCCCGCGACGCGCCGATAAACAAGCCGTCCAGCAGATAGCTCCAGACAGTCAGCAGCGGCATGATCGCAACCCAGATCAGATACTCCTGCGCCTGCGAACGGACCTCGGGCAAATCCGTCAGCAGCCGGATCAGCAGATCCCCGCCGAAAGCAAAGGCGACAACAAAGGCCAGGCTCAGCAACAACGACCAGCCGGTCGTGACCACCAGCACCTGAACCAGCGTACGCCTGTCCCGCTTGCCCAGGGCGTGACCTCCAAGCGCTTCAAGGGCATGCGCCAGACCATCGAGCGCGTGAGAGGTGATTAACAGGAAGTTGAGCAGCACCGCATTAGCCGCCACCACCTCGTCCCCCAATCTCGCTCCCTGCACTACCAACAGATAAAACACCGACTGCAGCGCCAGAGTACGAATGAGGATATCCCGATTGACCCGCAGCAGCGGCGCCGCGCCCTTGAGCGTCAGCGCCCGCACCCAGTCAAACACACCCGGATATTGACGCAGCGTCGGCCGCAGCAGGCTCAGGCCAAGCAGCAAACCAAGCAGATCACCACACACGCTCGCCCAGGCTGCGCCTTCGACTCCCATGTCCAGACCGACCACCAGCAGCAGATCCAGTAGCATGTTGGTCAGGTTGACGGTCAGCAGCATGGCAAACGGCACGCGACTGTTCTGTGCCCCGATATACCAGCCAATCAGCACGAAGTTGGCTAACGCAGCGGGCAAACTGAACAAACGAATCTGAAAATAGGCGCGGGCCTGTTCAAGCAGCGACTCACTGCTTTGCAGATAGTGCAGGCCAAGGTTCAGCAAGGGGGTGCGAAACAGCCAGACCAGCAGGCTGATCAACACAGCCAGCCAGATTGCCTGCAACAGGATACGTCGCAGCTCATCACCATCGCCGCTGCCGCAGGCCTGCGCCGTAAACCCAGTGGTGCCCATGCGCAAAAAACCCGTCGCCCAGAGCACAAAGGTAAACAGCGTACTGCCAACAGCCACCGCGCCAAGATGGTAGGCAGCATCAAGGTGGCCGATAACCGCAGTATCGACCAGCCCCACCAGCGGCACACTGATGTTGGAGAGAATCAGGGGTAGCGCAATATGCCAGACCCGGCGTTGCGCATCACGATCGCGCCAATGAGTCAGCAGCTGCTGACGCAGGCCCATTACTAGCCTCCCGAGCGCTTCACCTTGAAGCCTTCGGCGACCAGCAGTTCACAGACTTGATCGGCTTTATCACCCTGAATTTCGATAATCCCATCTTTGACCGCGCCACCGCAGCCACAGCGATTCTTCAACCGCTTGGCCAGCGCCTTGAGGTCATCGGCGTTCAGCAGCACACCCGTCACGGTGGTGACGGTCTTGCCGCCACGCCCCTTGGTTTCCCTGCGCACCCGGGCGATGCCATCGCCCTCAGGGATAGCCTGCTCAGCACAGCGACATTGCGCCACCGGCTGCTCACACCCCGGGCACAGCCGCCCGGCATCGGTCGAATACACCAGGCCACCCAGGGCCTGCAATCCGGTTTTTTTCATGCCTGAATATCCAATCAAGATTGCCGCAACAGCCGAGCCAGCGCTTCCTGCGAATCAGGTGCATACTGCTCGTCGGGCCGTTGCCAGTCGCTGCGCGGATCAACCCAACGCACCGCCTGCACCTCTTCCGGCTGCAACGTCAGCGGGCCGTCCCAGCAGCAACTGAACACACCCGCCCAGAGCTGACTGTCGGCCGAATTGAAGAAAAAACGAAAATGTTCGGTCAGCGGAACACCCGCAACGCCCAACTCTTCAGCAAGCTCGCGCTCAGCGCCCTGCAGATAGCTCTCTCCGGCGGCAACCACTCCGCCAGCCGCCACATCCCAGAACGACGGGTACAAGCGCTTGTGCGGCGTGCGCTGATGCACGCACAACTCACCGCGAGAGTTGAAGACAAAAATAAAGGTACAACGAGTGATCAGCCCCTGAGACTGGGCGTCGGCACGCGACACGATACCCAGCTCACGATCCTGCTCATCAACATGGATCACCCGCTCGCTACCCGAGGCCTGCAGATAGGCCTCGACTTGATGCTCGTCCACGTATCAGCCCTGTTCCAGCAGACGACCCAGTTCGATCATCCCGGCATTGGCGCGAGACAGGTAGTTCGCCATGACCAACGAGTGGTTGGCCAGCATGCCAAAGCCGTCACCATTGAGCACCATCGGGCTCCACAGCGTCTGCTGGGTCGCCTCCAGCTCACGAATGATTTGCTGCAGACTGACCAACGCGTTCTTCTTCTCGAGCACATCACCAAAATCGTGCTCGACCGCGCGCAGCAACTGAACCAGAGCCCAGGACGTACCGCGGGCTTCGTAGAAAACGTTATCGATTTCCAGCCAAGGCGTGGTTGCACCGACCTTGCCACCGGTCGTCAGCGGAGCGCGTCCGACACTGGCGGAAAGACGCTGGGACAACGAGCCAAGACGGGTGCTGACATCCCCTACCCAGCTAGAGAGATTATCGGCGCGAGAGTAGAAGTCGGCGTCGCCGGTCTGCAGGCGAGCAATGTAGCTGTCGAGCGCGCGAATGCCGTCACGGTACTCGCTCTCGCTGGCCGGCATGGCCCAACTATTGTTGTCGAAGTGCAAGCGCGGCTCAGCTTTCACCAGGTCACGATCTTCGGTGGATTGCGACTGGGAGCGCGCCATATCGCGGCGCAGTGCACGGGTCATGTCACGAGCCTGAACCAGCACCCCATACTCCCAACGCGGCATGTTATCGAGCCACAGGCCGGGCGGCATGATGTCGTTGCTGAGGTATCCACCGGGCTTTTCCAGCAGGGTTTCAACGATGCCACGCAGGGTTCGGGCGGTGTACTCCCCGCTGACCATTTCCGCTGTCGGTGGGCCGGCGACCGGTTCAAGGTCAGGCTCGCTACTCCAATACCAGCCAACCAGCAGACAGATAAATAACCAGATCAGCACCACGGCGAGGACAGCGCTGCCAATCAGCGAGCTGTTCTTGTCTCCATCCGCACCGGCGGTCCGCTTGCCAAATTTCATGTTCTGACTCCTGTGGCTGTTCTGCGGCTCAGCATATCACGGCTATCTGAATGTGCCGCCCCGATTACAGAAAACGAGAACCGCACTGTTTGCCATTACTTGGCCACCGTTCATCAAGCTGTCACAGAACTGACATTAATATCCGGGCAGTCCATTTTTCACCCTAGGGCACTGCCATGCGTCTGAAATCCCTCACCCTAATCAATACCCTTCTGCTGGCTGCCGCTGGCGTCGCGCTGGGTGCCAGCCTGTGGTGGTCACAACAGGCGCTCAAAGCGCCCTACGCGCTGATGGACGCATACCTCAACATCGTCGGTCAGACCCAATCGCTGCAGCAGAATACCGAGGCCTATCGCCTGCACGGCGACGCGCTGCGCCTGCAGCAAGCGCAGAATGCAGCAGCTACCCTGCAGGAAAACCTGCAACAATTTCCCGCGGACATCCGTCAGCCACTGGAGGCGCCGCTGACTACCTTTGCCGAGTTCATGCAGACCGACCTGCTGGCAGTCGGCAAACTGGCTGGCGACCCTCAGGCCCTGCTGATTCAGGCCGAACGCGAAATACTCGCGGAACTCAACCATCTCGCAGACTATGCCCGCGACGGTCAAAGCCAAGGCAAGGCCGCAGCCGCCAACTACGTTCGCCTGATTGACGACCTGCAGGCCAACCTGTTCCGCGTCAGCATTGCCCGCGCACGCCTGTTCAGTCAGAACGACCCAGCCCTGTTGGAGAACCTGCAACGGCTGATCAAGACCTCGCAGGCCACTGCCGGAGAACTGGAGGCCCAACCACTGCTTGGCGTGGTTGAGGAGAAGACCAGCAGCAACGACCCGTTCGCCTCACTACTGGGTGTCAACACCAGTAACAAAACGGCCGCGAGCGATCCCGGCGCCGACTACAAGCGCACCCTGCAATCACTGCTGAGCCGCTACCCGGCTGAACTGGAACGTACCAGCGCACTGATCGCCGAGCGGGCAAAGCTGCAACAGATCACAAGCGAACGCATTGACAGCCTGCTGCAAGGTACAGAGCAGATGCGCCCGGCGCTGACCGCGGCGCGAGACAACGTCACCACACAGGTGCGCAACGTTCAGTTGGCGATCATCGTCATGATCATCCTGATTGCAATCTTGATCGAGCGGATGCAGCGCTCACTGGCCAACGGCATCAGTCAGTTCGCGCCCGTGCTCTCGACGTATGCAGGGGGCGATTTCACCCAGCCGGTCGCGACTCGCAGCCGCGTTCACGAACTCAAGCAACTCGAGCATTCGGCCAATCAACTGCGCCAATACCTGATCGAGCTGGTTACCACCATCAATCAGCAGGCAGAAGCCCTAAGTGGCACCAGCGATGATCTGGAGCGTCTTTCCGCAGACACCCACGACCGCGCCGCCCAGCAGCAACGCGACACCCAGTCGATCAACCAGGATATCGGCGGCATGGATGAGGCCATTCGTCTGGTAGCGACCAACGCTGGTGAAAGCGCCGAACTGGCACGCGTCGCCAACCGTGAGGTGCGCGATGGTCAGCAGGTGATCGGCGGCACCATCGCCCAGATGCAGCAGTTGGTCGTGGAAGTCCAAAACAGCGCGCGCACCATCGATCAGATGGTGGTCGAATCCAATACCATCGGCAGCGTTCTGGAGGTAATCCAGGGCATTGCCGAGCAGACCAACCTGCTGGCCCTCAACGCAGCCATTGAAGCAGCTCGAGCGGGCGAAGCGGGTCGCGGTTTTGCGGTGGTAGCTGACGAGGTCCGCGGCCTAGCGCAGCGCACCGCGGGCTCCACCCAGGAAATCCGCCAGCTGATCGAACGGTTGCAGCAAGTCGCTCGCCAGTCTGCCGGCCAGATGGAAGAGCAGGTCAAACACGCACGCAATACCGCCGAACAGGGCCAGCTAGCCGACGCCGCGCTTGGCCGCATCGTCAACGCCATCGAACGTATCACCGAACTGGCAGAACACATCGCCACCCACACCGACGCCCAATCGGACCGGGTGCGGACCATTCGTGAAAACAGCCAGCAGATACACCATCTGAGCGAGGCTAATCTGGGCATGGTGGCGCATACGCGCCAGCACACCCAGCAGATCAGCCAACGCAGCCGCGCCCTGCTGTCGGCGGTCTCCGCCTTCCGAATCTGAGCCGCTGAGCCATTCAGCAACAATTGCGGCACTGCGCCTCAGGGCCAGTGCCTTTCACCCGCCTGCGTCAGCCTTTATGATGACCGTCCACTTTTCGGTCGGTTATCCCATGCGCGCGTTTCGTTTTTGCCTGATGCTGCTGGTATTGCTTAGCGCCAGCGTCCACGCCCAACTGTCTGGCAGCGGTTCTCTGACCGGGCTGATCCAGAGCGGCAGCAGCCAAAGCACCTTTCTTCCGGTTCATCAGGCATTTCGCCCCGACATCCTCGATGCCAACGCGCAGCAGGTCACTGTCATCTTTGAAATGGCGCCCGGTTATTACCTGTATCGCCACCGCCTGCACCTGAGCAACCCAGAGAGCCCGGGCCAGGATCTGCAGATCAGCCTGCCCGAAGGCAAACACAAGACCGACGAGTACTTCGGCGACGTCGAGGTGTACTACGACCAGTTGCAGATCCAGCTCGATGCCAGCCAACTGACCACTGGACAGACCCAACTGCGCGTCGGCTTCCAGGGCTGCGCCGACGCGGGTCTGTGCTACCCGCCGGAGACCGTCATGCTCGACCTGCCGGCACCTGCGGTCGGCGGCACCGCAACCAGCAACAGCAGCTCCGCAGCAGAGCCGACAACGGCAACGCCCCCCAACGACGCGGAACATGGCCGTCTGGTGACCTGGCTGCTGTTCCTGCTTGGCGGCATCGGCCTGACCTTTACCCCATGCGTGTTACCCATGTTGCCGATTCTCTCCAGCATGGTGTTGGGCCGCAGCCATATCAGCCGCGGCCGCGCGCTGTCACTGGCACTTGGTTATGTGCTTGGCATGGCCGTGACACTGGCCATTGTCGGCGCGCTGATCGGCAGTTTCGGCGCTGCCCTCAATCTGCAGGCACGACTGCAATCGCCCTGGATTCTCGGCACCTTCGCGGTGTTCTTCGTGCTGTTTGCGCTGGCCATGTTCGGCCTGTTCGACCTGCGCCTGCCGGAGTTCCTGCGCGAGCCGCTCGAGCGCCTGAATCGCCGCGCCCACGGTGGCTCACTGGCAGGGGCTACGGCGATGGGTGCGCTGTCGACGCTGGTGGTATCGCCTTGCATTTCCGCACCGCTCGCCGGCGCGCTGGTCTATATCAGCAGCACCGGAGACACCATCGGTGGCGGCCTTAACCTGTTTGCCCTGGGTCTGGGCATGGGTGTGCCGCTGATTCTGATTACCCTGTTCGGCAAGAGTCTGCTGCCCAGCTCCGGCCCATGGATGGAAACGGTAAAGCACCTGTTCGGCTTTGGCTTGCTGGCGGTGGCCGTCTGGCTGCTTGAGCGCCTGCTGCCGGGCCCGGTGAGCCTTGCGTTGTGGGCCGCGCTGAGCGCTGGTCTGGCAGTTCGTCTGGGCTTGATGCGCGGCGGCAACTATCTGCGCCAAACCATTGCCCTGCTGTTTGGCTTGTATGCCGCGGCCGCGCTGTTCGGCGCTCTTGCTGGCGGCGAAGACCCGCTCAGGCCGCTGCAGCCGCTGACTGGCGGCAACGCCGCGCAGCCAGCCTCTGCCGCATTTACGCTGATCAAGGACCCTGCGGAGCTGGAGCGTCAGCTAACCTTGGCTGCCGAGCGCGGCCAGCCAGCCATCATCGATGTCTATGCCGACTGGTGCATCAGCTGCAAGATCATGGAGCGAACCATTCTCAGCCAACCCGAGATCCAGGCGATGCTCGCCGACCATCTGCGCATCAAGCTCGACCTCACCGATAACAGCCCGGAGCAACGTGCCTGGCTGACCCGCCACCAACTGTTTGGCCCACCGGCCTACCTGTTTTTTGCCCGCAACGGGCAGGAGCGACGTGACCTGCGCATTCAAGGCGAAGTCTCACTGGAGGAATTCAGTAGCCTCGCCAGCCAATCCAGACAGGAAAAGATTGCGCCATAATGCAGCCATCATGCTGACATCTGATGTCAACATTCCGCTTCTGGACAGGCCGATCTGATTACGGCAAACTGCCGGAAAAATCTTGACTGACGGGTCACTCCAAAAGAGCTTCCCGTCCCGCAACGGAATACACGGACAATGGCCAGTATCCTGGTCCTGCACGGACCCAACCTGAACCGCCTCGGCACCCGCGAGCCCGGTGTCTACGGCGCGACAACTCTGGATCAGATCAACCAGCACCTGCGCGAACTGGCCAGCCAGCAGGGGCACCATCTGCTCAGCCTGCAAAGCAATGCCGAGCACGAACTGATCGAACGAATTCACGCCGCGGGTGACGAAGCCATCGACTTCATCATCATTAATCCGGCTGCTTTTACCCATACCAGCGTCGCAATACGTGACGCATTGCTCTCAGTGAGCATCCCATTCATCGAAGTTCACTTATCCAACGTGTATAAGCGCGAACCCTTTCGTCATCACTCCTACTTTTCGGACGTAGCCGAGGGAGTGATCTGCGGTCTGGGAGCCAAGGGCTACGAGCTGGCCCTGCAAGCCGCGATACACAAGATCGAACAAAACTGATTACGCAAACCTGCTCTGGAGTGCACGCATCAATGGATATTCGCAAAGTCAAAAAACTCATCGAACTTCTGGAAGAGTCCGGCATCGACGAACTGGAAATACATGAGGGCGAGGAGTCGGTTCGCATCAGCCGCCACAGCCAGCACGCACCGGTTCCGCAGTATCAGGTAGCTCCTGCTCCGGCTCCTGTTGCAGCAGCGCCTGCCCCGGCCGCACCAGCTGCCGAACCTGCAGCCCCGGCAGAGCCGAGCGGTCATCTGGTTCGCTCGCCGATGGTTGGCACCTTCTACCGCTCGCCGTCCCCGACTGCTGCGGTATTCGTTGAAGTTGGCCAGACCGTCAAGGCCGGCGACGTGCTGTGCATTGTCGAAGCGATGAAGATGATGAACCACATCGAAGCCGACAAGAGCGGCGTGGTCCAGGCGATTCTGGTAGAGAACGGCCAGCCGGTCGAATTCGATCAACCGCTGTTCAGCATCGCCTGAGCCCGGGCCGGAGGCTTAGATGCAAAAAGTACTAGTAGCCAACCGAGGTGAGATTGCGCTGCGCGTCATTCGCGCGTGCAAGGAACTCGGTCTGAAAACTGTGGCGGTGCACTCCACCGCCGATCGCGAGCTGATGCACCTGGCCATGGCAGACGAAACCGTCTGCATCGGTCCGGCACCGGCAACCGATTCCTATCTCAACATCCCGGCGATCATTAGCGCTGCAGAAGTTACCGGCGCTGACGGCATCCACCCCGGCTATGGTTTCCTTGCCGAGCGTGCGGACTTTGCCGAGCAAGTCGAGAACTCCGGCTTTACCTTCATCGGCCCGAGCGCCAGCGTTATCCGTCTGATGGGTGACAAGGTCTCCGCCATCGCCGCAATGAAGGAAACCGGCGTGCCGACCGTACCCGGTTCCGATGGCCCGCTGCCGGAAGACGAAGCAGAGTGCCTGAAGATTGCCCAGCGCGTCGGTTACCCGGTGATCATCAAGGCCGCTGGTGGCGGCGGCGGACGCGGCATGCGCGTCGTGCACGAAGAGTCCGAGCTGATCAAATCGATCAAGCTGACCCAGGTTGAAGCGGGCGCCGCGTTCGGTAACCCGATGGTCTACCTGGAAAAGTTCCTGACCAATCCGCGTCACGTCGAAGTGCAGGTACTGTCAGACGGCCAGGGCAATGCCGTTCATCTGGGCGATCGCGACTGCTCACTGCAGCGCCGTCACCAGAAGATCATCGAAGAAGCGCCAGCACCGGGCATCGACGAAAAGGCGCGCGCCGAAGTTCAGGCTCGCTGCGTTCAGGCTTGTATCGACCTCGGTTACCGCGGCGCGGGCACCTTCGAGTTCCTGTATGAAAACGGCGAGTTCTATTTCATCGAAATGAACACCCGCGTACAGGTTGAGCATCCGGTTTCGGAAATGGTCACCGGCATCGACATCGTCAAGGAGCAGATCCTTGTCGCGTCGGGCCAGCCGCTGAGCATTCGTCAGGAAGATGTCGTCATTCGTGGCCACGCCATCGAGTGCCGTATCAACGCCGAAGACCCGAAGACCTTCATGCCCAGCCCCGGCACGGTCACCTTCTTCCACGCTCCGGGCGGCAACGGCATTCGTGTCGACTCGCACCTGTACAGTGGCTACAAGGTTCCGCCGAACTACGACTCACTGGTCGGCAAGCTGATTGCCTACGGCGCGACGCGCGACGAAGCGCTAGCCCGCATGCGCAACGCCATCGACGAGTTGGTGGTAGACGGCATCAAGACCAATACCGAGTTGCACCGTGAATTGGTACGCGACCCCGGCTTCTGCAAGGGCGGCGTCAACATTCACTATCTGGAGCACAAGCTGGGTTTGAAATAAACTCTGCGCAATGCCGGAAGCCGCACACCTGCGGCCTCCCGCTCCAAGCCTCAAAGCCCGGGCCTGCCCGGGCTTACTTATTTTGGAAGACCCGTTATGTCCTGGCTGCAACTTCGTCTTGCGATCACCCCTGAACAGGCCCCGGCACTGGAAGACCAGCTGCTGGATCTTGGCGCGGTATCGGTGACCTTCATGGACGCCGAAGACCAACCCATTTTCGAGCCGGACCTAGGCACTACCCCGCTATGGTCCAACACCCACTTGCTCGCCCTGTTCGAGGCCGACACCGATCCAGACTCGCTGCTGCAGCATCTGCGCCTGCTCTACCAGGCAGAGCTGCCGCCGCACGAGCTGGAGCAGATCGAAGATCAGGATTGGGAACGCAGCTGGATGGACAACTTCCACCCGATGCGCTTTGGCGAGCGACTGTGGATCGTGCCCAGCTGGCATGCCGCACCAGAACCCGATGCGGTCAACCTACTGCTCGACCCGGGCCTTGCATTCGGCACCGGCACTCACCCGACCACATCGCTCTGTCTGCAATGGCTGGACGCACAAGCCCTGCAGGGCAAAACACTGATCGACTTCGGCTGTGGCTCAGGCATTCTTGCCATCGCGGGCCTGCTGCTGGGCGCGGAGCACGCCGTCGGCACCGACATCGATATCCAGGCACTCGAAGCCTCACGCGACAATGCTCAACGCAACCAGATAGCCGATGACAAGTTTGACCTCTATCTGCCCGAGAACATGCCGGACACGCCTGCCGACGTACTGGTAGCGAACATCCTGGCCGGCCCGCTGGTCAGCCTTGCGCCGCGTCTGGCCAGTCTGGTCAAACCCGGTGGCCTGCTGGCGTTGTCGGGGATTCTAGCCGAGCAGACCGACGAAATTCTCGATGCCTACGCCACCGACTTCGAACTTGATCCAGTCGCCAACCAAGACGGCTGGATTCGCGTAAGTGGTCGCCGCCGGTGACAGCTCGGCCCTGATCCGGGCAGAATACCGAATCGCAAAACAACTCATCGCAACAGGACTGCCAGCTATCCATGAGTGAACTGCAGGTCACCCAGTGCCCTTTCTGCAAGACGCACTTTCGTCTGACTCATGAGCAGCTGCACGCAGCTGCTGGCAACGTCCGCTGCGGTGCTTGCCTCAAGGTCTTCAATGCCTTGCCGCAAACCCCGCCTCCGAGCGAGATCGCATCGACGCCGGCCACCCCGTCGTCGGCACGCCCGAGCCCTGTTGATCAAAATACCCTGCTGATCCATGACGATCTCGAACTGGACGAGCTGGATCTCGAGGCCCTGGGGCTGGACGAGTCCATCCTCGACGAGATCAACCCACGGCCGCAGGGCAGCCCACCACCCGGCATTGACGAGCCCATCACGGCCGACGATGAGCCAGCCCGGGAAGCTGACCACACACCAAGCGAGGCAGCCGCCGAGCCGGGCTTGCATGTACAACCGCTCGATGACATCGAACTCGACGAAGCCTTCCTCTCCGCCGCACCAGCACGCGATATTCTGACGGCGCGCGACGACGCGAAACCGGCCGCAGACAGGCACCACGACCCAGTGCCAGCCCAAGAGTCGCAACCTGCCTTCGTGCCGCATGCGCGGGTCATGCCGCTGCAAGACAGCGACGACGACCACCCACTGATGCGCCGGGATCGGCGCGAGCCCGCCCTGTCCAGCGCCGCCGAGTCAGATTTCCCCATTGAGCACGCTGATGATCGCGAGCCTGACTTTGGTGACGTGTTTCAGCTACCCGACCTGCAGGACGAGCCCCTGCAATTTGAAGCACCGCTGAGTCATCGCCGTGCGCGCCGCAACTGGTTGTGGGGCTTGCTCTGCGTGTTGGCTCTCGCCGGCCTGTTTGCCCAAGCCGCGCTTTACAACCTCGACGCCTGGTCGCGCGATGATCGCCTGCGCCCTGCCCTCGAAAATTTCTGCCTGATTGCCGGCTGCCAACTGCCCACTCGGGTCGATGTGAGCCAGATTCGCAGTAGCAACCTGCTGGTGCGCCCACATCCCGAGTTCCCCAACACCTTGGATATCAACCTGATCATCTACAACCGCGCCGATTACGATCAGCCGTTCCCGGTGATCCGCATGACCTTCAGCGACAGCCGCGGCCGCAGTGTCGCGACCCGCGATTTCCGCCCAACCGAGTATCTGGCGGGCGAGCTGGCCGGACGCACACTGATGCCGTCCCAGACGCCGATTCACATCGGCCTGAGTATGGTTGCGCCTGCGCAACAGTCGACCAGCTACGAGCTCGACTTCGTCACCCCCTGAGCCTTTCGTCGGCAAGCACCGTTGCCTGTCGCACGGTGCTTTCAATTGGCCTACACTCGCTGGTCAGCTGTACAAAAAACACTCAAAACAGTCTTTAACCGGTCATGCTTTGCGGGTATTATGTGCGCCCTTTTCGCCCATCTTCACCCTGAGCCAGAGCGGACGGGACGCAGCGACCCATTCGCCGCGCTGAAAACCGACAGTACAGGGATGGACCAGCAGTGATCAGTATCGGACCCTACCAACTCGCCAATCGCGTGATTCTGGCCCCTATGGCTGGCGTAACCGATCAGCCCTTCCGCCAGCTTTGCCGGCGGCTGGGCGCAGGCCTGGTGGTGTCCGAAATGGTGACCAGCGACACCCGGCTGTGGAACAGCCGCAAGTCCCGCCTGCGTTTGATCCATGATGGCGAGCCCGAACCCCGTTCAGTGCAAATCGCCGGTGGCGATCCCGAGATGATGGCAGATGCTGCACGCATGAACGCCAAGCTCGGCGCCCAGATCATCGACATCAACATGGGCTGCCCCGCAAAGAAGGTCTGCAACAAGGCCGCCGGCTCCGCACTGCTGCGTGACGAGCCGCTGGTTGCGGCTATCTGCGAAGCGGTCGTTCAAGCCGTCGACATTCCGGTTACCCTGAAGATCCGCACCGGCTGGGATCCGGACAACCGCAATGCCCTGCGCGTCGCCCGTATCGCTGAAGACAGCGGCATCCAGGCGTTGGCTGTACATGGTCGTACCCGCTCCGAGCTATACACCGGCAGTGCCGAGTACGACACCATTGCAGCGGTCAAACAGAGCATCAGCATCCCGGTCTTCGCCAACGGTGACATCACCAGCGCCGAGAAGGCAAAGCAGGTGCTCGAATATACCGGGGCCGACGCAGTAATGATCGGTCGCGCCGCCCAGGGCCGACCCTGGATTTTTCGCGAGATTGATCATTTCCTGCGCACCGGCGAGCTACTGCCCGCACCCGCATTGAGCGAACAACAGCAGATTCTCGAAGGCCACCTGAGCGCCCTGCACAGTTTCTACGGCGACGAACACGGCGCCCGCATCGCGCGCAAGCACGTCGGTTGGTATCTACAGACCCTGCCGGGTGCCGCCGAGTTTCGCCGCGAATTCAACCGCATTAACGATGCGCAGCAGCAACACATCGCCATTGCGCATTACTTCGCCCGTCTGCTGGAAGGAGATCTGGCAGCATGATTTACGACACCACCCTATCTGATGGAAGCCACACCGTGAGTGACAGCAGTCAATCCACCCTCCCGGCAACCGGGATTGATGACATCCGCACCCCAAGAACGCTGCGCGACAGCGTCGAAGAGGCCCTGCACAACTACTTTCAGCACCTCGAAGGCCAGGACGTGACGGACGTCTACAACATGGTGCTGTCGGAAGTTGAAGCCCCCTTGCTCGAAAGCGTAATGAACTACGTAAAGGGCAACCAGACACGCGCCTCCGAGGTGCTGGGCCTGAACCGCGGCACGCTGCGCAAGAAGCTCAAACAGTACGGACTCCTGTAAGCGGCGAGCTATTGGCGACAGGCCTCCAGCGCCGGTCGCCAATAGCCCGACGCTGCATGCTTGAAGCTGATTTTCACTGCAACCTACTCTGGACCCAAGATGACCGACCAAACCACCCGCCTGCCGGTACGCCGCGCACTGATCAGCGTTTCCGACAAGACTGGCATCGTCGATTTTGCCCGCGAGCTGAGCGCTCAGGGCGTTGAAATCCTCTCTACCGGCGGCACCTACAAGCTGCTCTGCGAGCAGGGCATCAAGGCTGTTGAAGTAGCCGATTACACCGGCTTCCCGGAAATGATGGACGGCCGGGTCAAGACCCTGCATCCGAAGATCCACGGTGGCATCCTTGGCCGCCGCGACATCGACGGCGACGTCATGCAGCAGCACGGCATCCAGCCCATCGACATGGTCGTGGTCAACCTCTACCCGTTCGCAGCTACCGTCGCCAAGCCCGGCTGCACCTTGCCCGACGCCATCGAGAACATCGACATTGGCGGCCCGACCATGGTGCGCAGCGCAGCCAAGAACCACAAGGACGTTGCCATCGTGGTCAACGCCAGTGACTACGCCAGCATTCTCGACGCTCTCAAGAGCGGCGGTCTGACCTACGCCCAGCGTTTCGACCTGGCCCTGAAGGCCTTCGAACACACGGCAGCCTACGACGGCATGATCGCCAACTACCTCGGCACCATCGAGCAGAGCCGCGACACCCTGAGCACCGAAGATCGCGCCGCCTTCCCGCGCACCTTCAACAGCCAGTTCATCAAGGTGCAGGACATGCGCTACGGCGAGAACCCGCACCAGTCCGCTGCCTTCTACAAGGAAGTAGCCCCTGCCGAAGCCAGCATCGCCACCGCGACTCAGCTGCAGGGCAAGGAACTGTCCTACAACAACGTTGCCGACACCGACGCTGCGCTGGAATGCGTCAAGAGCTTCACCAAGCCGGCCTGCGTTATCGTCAAGCACGCCAACCCCTGTGGTGTGGCCGTGGTACCGGAAGACGAAGGCGGCATTCGCAAGGCCTACGATCTGGCCTGGGCAACGGACAGTGAATCTGCCTTCGGCGGCATCATCGCCTTCAACCGCGAGCTGGACGGTGCCACCGCCGCCGCCATCGTTGAGCGCCAGTTTGTCGAAGTCATCATCGCTCCTAGCATCAGCGCCGAAGCCCGCGCAGCGGTGGCCGCCAAGGCCAATGTTCGCCTGCTCGAGTGCGGCGAATGGGGCACCGAGCGCCACGCTGACTGGGATTACAAGCGCGTCAACGGCGGTCTGCTGGTGCAGAGCCGTGACATCGGCATGATCACGGTAGACGACCTGAAAGTCGTCACCAAGCGCGCCCCGACCGAGCAGGAAATTCACGATCTGGTGTTCGCCTGGAAGGTCGCCAAGTTCGTCAAATCCAACGCTATCGTCTACGCCAAGGGTCGCCAGACCATCGGTGTTGGCGCCGGCCAAATGAGCCGCGTCAACTCCGCCCGCATCGCCGCCATCAAGGCCGAGCACGCTGGCCTGCAGGTCGCCGGAGCAGTCATGGCTTCCGATGCCTTCTTCCCGTTCCGTGACGGCATCGACAACGCTGCCAAGGTCGGCATCAGCGCGGTCATCCAGCCCGGTGGCTCAATGCGCGACCAGGAAGCCATTGATGCAGCCGACGAGGCTGGCATGGCAATGGTCTTCACCGGCATGCGCCACTTCCGTCACTAACAGCGAGCGGCCAGCCAACCGCTGCAAGCGGGTGCCGGTCATACCGGCCCCACTTGCACACGGAAGCTGGCAGCTCTCTCCACAGGAGAGATGTATGAACGTACTGATTATCGGCAGCGGCGGGCGTGAGCACGCGCTGGCCTGGAAAGTGGCGCAGGACGAACGCGTCGAGAAGGTCTTTGTCGCCCCCGGCAACGCGGGCACCGCAATCGAGGCCAAGTGCGAAAACGTCGCTATCGACGTGCTGGATCTGGACGCGCTGGTCGCTTTCGCCCGCGACAACGTCAGCCTAACCATCGTCGGCCCTGAAGCGCCGTTGGTTGCCGGCGTGGTAGATCGCTTCCGCGAGCACGGCCTGGCCTGCTTCGGCCCGACCGCCGGCGCGGCGCAGCTGGAAGGCTCCAAGGCGTTTACCAAGGACTTCCTGGCCCGCCACCAGATCCCGACAGCGGAATACCAGAACTTCACTGAAATCGAGCCTGCACTCGCCTACCTGCGCGAGAAAGGCGCACCGATCGTCATCAAGGCCGACGGCCTCGCCGCAGGCAAAGGCGTCATCGTCGCCATGACCCTGGATGAAGCCGAAGCCGCCGTGCGCGATATGCTGGCCGGCAATGCCTTCGGTGACGCGGGTTCACGCGTCGTCATCGAGGAGTTCCTCGACGGCGAGGAAGCCAGCTTCATCGTCATGGTCGACGGCGAGCACGTGCTGCCGATGGCCACCAGCCAGGATCACAAACGCGTCGGCGATGGCGACACCGGCCCGAATACCGGCGGCATGGGAGCCTACTCCCCGGCACCAGTCGTCACCGACAGCGTGCATCAGCGCGTGATGGAACAGGTCATCTGGCCGACCGTGCGCGGCATGGCGGCCGAGGGTAACGTGTATACCGGTTTCCTCTATGCCGGCCTGATGATCGACGCCGAAGGCAACCCCAAGGTAATCGAGTTCAACTGCCGTTTCGGCGACCCGGAAACCCAGCCGATCATGTTGCGTCTGCAATCAAGCCTGGTTGAACTGGTCGAGGCCGCAAACGCCGGCACCCTCGATAGGGTCGATGCCCAATGGGATCCGCGCTGCAGTTTGGGCGTCGTGCTCGCTGCCGGCGGCTACCCGGCCGACTACGCCAAGGGCGATGTGATCAGCGGCCTGGACAAGGCAATCAGCGACAGCGGCAAGGTATTCCACGCCGGCACAGCACTGAAAGATGGTCAGGTCACCACCAGTGGCGGACGCGTGCTCTGCGCAACCGCGCTCGGTGAGACCGTCAGTGCCGCCCAGCAAGGCGCCTACGAGCTGGCCCGACAGATTAGCTGGAGCGGGTGCTTCTACCGCAGCGACATTGGCTACCGAGCCATCGCCCGGGAGAGCTGACAAAGGCACGGCCGGACAGGAAACTGTCCGGCCGTCGCGTATCTGCAATCGGGTCGCTGCGCTATACTGGCCCTCGCAATGCAACAACCGGACATCAAGACCAAGGACAGGACTCACTCGTGAAGCATATCGGCTCGTTGATGCTTGCCCTGATTCTGGGTATTGCTTTCACGTTCACCACCTGGATCGACACGGTGGAGAGCGGCACGCCCGCGTACCGCACTTACGTCGACGCCAGCGGCGACCTGCTGCTGCAGGATATCCTTTCCAATCGCTACGCCAATCGGTTTATTCCAGCCCCTGCTGCACCTCTGAACCTGCCCGGAGACGGCGGCGCACTGTGGGTCGAAATCAGCCTAAACAGCGTCGAGAACAAGTTGCTGACGCTGGAAAACCCTGCGATCGGCCTGATTGAGATCTATCGCCTGCAGAACGGCGAGGTCAGCCACCTGTACCGTACCGGCAGTCGCCTCCCCCCCGCGACCAAGCCACTGCCATTTAATGGTTTTGCCTTTCCGCTTGAGGCCAGCACCAGTGCCGGCGACACCCTGATTCTGCGCCTGCAGAACGACTATCCCTTGACCACCCGCATCGCACTGCAGGATGTCAAGGAGGCCTCCGCTCGCCACAGCATGCACCAGACGCTGCAGGGTATCCTGGTCGGCCTGATGCTGGCTTTGGTGCTGCATTGCATCCTCCACGGCGTGCTGGGCCGAGACCCTTTTCATCTGCTGCTGGCCGCCGCCAGCCTGCTGATATCGGTTAGCAGCCTGAGTAGCCTGAGCTGGGTGGCCGATGCCATGCCGCGCCTGCACGGCCACGCTGGTGAGCTCGTCCACCTGAGCGCCTACCCCTTACTCGCGCTGCTGTCCTGCTCCCTGCTCAACGGATCAGCACAAAATAACGGGCGCAACGCCATTTACGCCACCGCTATTGTTGCGGCAATGCTGACCGCAAGCTGCATCGCGTTCCCGTCCCTGTTTCGCGTCCTTTCCCATACCATTCACCTAGGTCTGCCTCTGGCGAGCCTGCTGCTGATCGGCTGGCTGAGAACGCGCAGTCAGCGTAGCGACGTCCCCTTCACCGTCGCCACCTGCCTGTTGCTGGGCAACGGTCTGATGGAAGCCTTTGCCCAAGAGCAACTACCAGAGGCCTACCTAGCCGAGCTACTGCTCTGGAGCGCTCTGGTCGGCTATAGCTGGAGTCTCTACCGACGGCTGCAAGGGATCATCACCCGCCGCGTGCGTGACCACCAGGAAAGCGCCACCGCACGCGCTGAGCAGCGCGCCAAAGCCGAGTTTCTGGCCCGCATAAGCCATGAGATCCGTACTCCGATGAATGGCGTTCTGGGTATGAGCGAACTGCTGCTGGATACAGCACTGTCCGCCAAGCAGCGTGATTACGTGCAAACCATTCATGGCTCTGGCAACGACCTGCTTAACCTGATCAACGAAATCCTCGACATGTCGCGGCTGGAATCCGGCCAGCTCACCCTCGAACGCGTACAGTTTGACCTGCACGCCTTGGTCAACGACTGCCTCGACATCTATCGCGCTCGCGCCGAGGGCCAAGGCCTCGAGCTCATCGGTTTTGTTCACCCCGACGTCCCCCGGACCATGCAAGGCGACCCCACCCGTCTGCGTCAGGTACTGATGAACCTGCTGGCCAACGCCCTGCACTACACCGAAGAAGGAGAGGTACTGCTGGTCGTCGGTCTCGACCAGAAAGACGGCGGCAAGGTGCTGCGTTTTGCGATTCAGGACACCGGTGTCGGCATGCCGGAAGAAGCTCGCAACAGCCTGCTGAACAGTGACTTCAAGGTCACCCGCTTTCTCGACCAATCCGATACCGACGGCAAGCTGCCCTTGGTGATCACGCGCCAGTTGATCAACATGATGAAAGGGCAACTCGGCATCAAATATGGCAGCGAACAGGGCACCACCGTCTGGTTCAGCTTGCCAGCGACCAGTCTGGACGCCAGCACGGACAGTTATAGCGACGGTAACAGCCTGGCTGATCGCAATGTTTTGATCGTCGACGACAACGCCACTTGCCGTAAGGTATTGCAACAGCAAACAGCAGCATGGGGCATGCGCGCCCAATGCGCTTCAAGTGGTCGCGAGGCGCTGGCCCTGCTACGCAGCCAAGCCAATCTGGGCAACCCATTCGAAATCATCCTGCTGGACCAGTCGATGCCCGGCATGAGCGGCGTCGAGCTGGCGTCGCGTATCAAAGATGATGCAGCCATCAATAACGACCTGCTGATCATCATGCTGACAGGTATCAATCAGGTACCGAGCCGAGTGATTGCGCGCAACGCCGGCATCCGCAGGATTCTCAGCAAGCCCGTCGCTGGCTACACACTGCGCACCACACTGATCGACGAATGGGCGCAGCGCCGCACGCCGCCGCTCGACAGCAGTGATCGCGATCAGCGCAGTGCGGAGCAACCCGGTGACAATTTCAGGGTCCTGATTGCCGAGGACAACGCGATCTCGACCAAGGTCATCCTTGGCATGCTTGCCAAGCTGCAGGTCGCCGCAACCGCGGTTGAGAATGGCGCCAAGGCGCTAGAAGCCGTTCAGCAACAGCCCTTTGATCTGGTACTGATGGATTGTGAAATGCCGGAGATGGATGGCTTTACCGCTGCCGAGCGGATTCGCCAGTGGGAGCAGCGCACCGGCAGCCAGCCGATTCCAATCATCGCGCTCACTGCCCACATCCTCCCGGAGCACCGCGAGCGAGCACGCAAGGCCGGTATGAACGGCCATATGGCCAAGCCCGTGGAGCTGAGCCAGCTACGCGAGCAGCTACAGCACTGGCGCGAGCACAAGGCGGAAAGCGACGTCACTCTACTCTGACGCTCGCCTCGCACAGCCCCAACACCCCGGTTGCCGCGGCGTAGTCTGCCCACCAACGCATCCAGATTTCATTCAGCATGGCAACGCCCTCCGTGAACAGGAGCAGCGCCAAACGACGCTGCCTGTTAAACACTTTAGGCAGAGAATGCGCCAACAGCCATTTGAAAGCGGCTATTGGCGCAATAGAGCCGGCAGGTTAGCCGCGACGTGCGGGTTTGCGCTTCCCACCAGAGGCACGACCAGCGCCCTTACCGGCACCTGTATCGCGGGGCGGCAAACCGGTGTGCTGGGTAAGCATTCGACCAGCCTTCTTGCTGCCAGCCGGCGTCGAGTTCTTGCGCCGAGCGCTCTGATAGCCAGAAACGGACGGCTGGAACGCCGGTATCAGCTGGTGTTTGCCGTTGCCGATCAGATCGGCGCGCCCCATATTGGTCAGCGCCTCACGCAGCAAAGGCCAGTTGTTCGGGTCGTGATAACGCAGAAACGCCTTGTGCAAACGCCGCTGACGCTCGCCCTTGACGATACTCACGCCGTCGCTCTTGTAGGTCACCTTGCGTAGCGGATTCTTGCCCGAGTGATACATGGCGGTCGCGGTCGCCATGGGCGAAGGATAGAACGCCTGCACCTGGTCAGCACGGAAGCCATTGCGCTTGAGCCAGAGCGCGAGATTCATCATGTCCTCATCGGTGGTGCCCGGGTGGGCGGCGATGAAGTACGGAATCAGGTACTGCTCCTTACCCGCCTCTTTCGAGAACTTCTCGAACATTTGCTTGAAGCGGTCATAGGAGCCGATACCCGGCTTCATCATCTTGGTCAGCGGGCCTTCTTCGGTGTGCTCCGGCGCAATTTTCAAGTAGCCGCCCACGTGGTGGGTGACCAGTTCCTTGACGTACTCGGGAGACTCCACCGCGAGGTCGTAGCGCAGACCCGAGGCGATCAGAATCTTCTTCACACCAGGCAGATCGCGCGCCTTGCGGTACAGCGAGATCAGCGAGGAGTGATCCGTATTTAGGTTCTCGCAGATACCCGGGAAAACGCAGGACGGCTTACGGCAAGCGGCTTCGATCTCAGGGCTCTTGCAGGCGATGCGATACATGTTGGCGGTTGGTCCGCCCAAGTCGGAAATTACCCCGGTAAAGCCGGGCACCCGGTCGCGGATTTCTTCGATCTCACGAATGATCGAGTCATGCGAGCGGTTCTGAATGATGCGCCCTTCGTGCTCGGTGATTGAGCAGAAGGTACAGCCACCAAAACAGCCGCGCATGATGTTGACCGAGAAACGAATCATTTCATACGCAGGAATGCGCGCATCACCATAGGCGGGATGCGGGACACGGGCATACGGCAGACCGAAAACGTAGTCCATTTCTTCGGTGGACAGCGGGATTGGCGGCGGATTGAACCAGACATCGCGATCGCCATGTCGCTGCACCAGCGCCCGGGCATTACCCGGGTTGGTCTCCAGATGCAGTACCCGGTTGGCGTGGGCATAAAGCACCGGATCGCCTTTGACCTTGTCGAACGCCGGAAGACGAATCACCGTACGATCGCGCTCCAAGCGCGGATGCGGCAGCAATTCGACTACCTGAACGTCGCCTTCTTCGCCCAAATCCGGGCCTTTGGCTTGCTCTACAGCGCAGGCACTGGTGTCCTGGGTGTTGACGTAAGGGTTGATGATCTTATCGATCTTGCCTGGACGGTCGATGCGCGTGGAGTCCAGCTCAAACCAGCCCTCCGGCGTATCACGCCGCACAAACGCCGTGCCGCGCACATCGGTAATGCTCTGGATCGATTCACCACGACTCAGACGATGGGCAACCTCGACGATTGCCCGCTCGGCGTTGCCGTACAGCAGAATATCGGCCTTGGCGTCGATCAACAGCGAATGTCGTACCTTGTCCTGCCAGTAGTCGTAATGGGCAATCCGTCGCAGCGATGCTTCGATGCCGCCGAGTACTACAGGGACATCCTTGAACGCCTCGCGACAGCGCTGACTGTAGACCAGGCTGGCGCGATCCGGGCGCTTACCACCGCCACCGCCCGGGGTGTAGGCATCGTCAGAGCGCACCTTACGGTCGGCGGTATAGCGATTGATCATCGAGTCCATGTTGCCGGCAGCCACCCCGAAAAACAGATTAGGCTTGCCGAGCTTCATGAAGTCGTCTTTGCTGTGCCAGTCCGGCTGGCTGATGATCCCGACACGATACCCCTGCGCCTCGAGCAGCCGCCCGATGATGGCCATGCCGAAGGACGGATGATCAACATAGGCGTCGCCGGTAACAATGATCACGTCGCAGCTGTCCCAGCCGAGCAGATCCATCTCTTCCCTGCTCATCGGCAGGAAGGGGGCCGGGCCAAAACACTCGGCCCAGTAACGCGGATAGTCGAACAGTTGCTGCTTGGCAACCGGGATGCTGACCGCCATGTTTACTCCTCCCCGTAACCGGAATAGGAACCGGGTGCGAGGTTTTCAAATCGGGTGTATTTGCCCAAAAACGCCATCCGTGCGGTACCAATGGGGCCGTTACGCTGCTTACCGATGATCAATTCCGCCATACCCTTGTCCTGGGTATCGGGGTGATAGACCTCATCACGATAGACGAACATGATGACGTCGGCGTCCTGCTCGATCGCCCCGGACTCACGCAAGTCGGAGTTGATCGGACGTTTGTTGGGGCGCTGCTCAAGCGAGCGGTTGAGCTGCGACAGCGCGATAACCGGCACGTTGAACTCTTTGGCCAGCGCTTTGAGCGAGCGTGAAATCTCGGAAATCTCGTTGGTCCGGTTCTCGGAACTGGCACCACCGATACGCATCAGCTGTAAGTAGTCGATCATGATCAGCGCCAAATCGCCGTGCTCGCGAACGATACGGCGCGCGCGAGTACGCATCTCCATCGGCGACAGGCCGGCTGTATCGTCAATAAACAACTTGCGATCGTTCAGCATGTTCACAGCAGAGGTAAGGCGCGGCCAATCCTCGTCATCCAGGCGACCGGAACGCACCTTGGTCTGATCGATACGCCCAAGCGATGACAGCATACGCATGATCAGCGACTCACCTGGCATCTCAAGGGAGAACACCAGTACCGCCTTGTCACTGCGCATCACTGCGTTCTCGACCAGATTCATCGCAAAGGTCGTCTTACCCATCGAGGGGCGACCCGCGACGATGATCAAGTCAGCGGGCTGCAGACCAGAGGTCATATTATCCAGCTCGGTAAAACCGGTTGAGAGACCGGTAATCGAACCCTCGCTGTTGAACAGCGTATCGATACGATCAATTGCCTTGGTCAGCAGCGTGTTGACGCCTTCCGGGCCCCCGGTCTTTGGGCGGCTTTCAGCAATCGAGAAAATCTTGCGCTCGGCTTCATCGAGCACTTCGGTAGCCTGCATTCCCTTGGGATTGAAGGCGGTGTCAGCAATCTCGGTGCTGACACTGATCAGTTGCCGCAGCGTGGAGCGCTCACGAATGATCTGCGCATAGGCGCTGATATTGGCAACTGAGGGAGTGTTCTTGGCCAACTGGCCGAGATAGGCGAGACCGCCTACCTGATCAATCAGACCTTCCTTGTCGAGATCCTCCGCCAGCGTCACCACATCGAACGGTTGATTACGCGAGGCAAGCCGCATCAACGCCTTGAAGATCATTCGATGGTCGTGGCGGTAAAAATCACTTTCGCCGAGTAGCTCGGAAACCCGCTCCCACGCCATGTTGTCCAGCATGACACCGCCGAGCACGGCCTGTTCGGCCTCAATCGAGTGCGGCGGAACCTTTAATGCAGCAGTCTGCAGATCTAGTTCTGGGTGTTCGGTATAGAGTGATTCAGTCATGAACGGATGCTCGAAACGGCTGGTACAGAAATGCAACACGGCGCCTGTCCGGAGACAGGCGCCGTGTGACAAGTCTAACGATAATGCCGAGGCAAATCACCCGCCACAGGCAGGCGCTGTCAGGGCAAACCGTTATCAGCCGGCTACAACAACCAGCTTGACGGTGGTTTCTACGTCGGTGTGCAGCTGCACAACTACGTCGAACTCACCTACGGTACGCAGAGCGCCGTCGGGCAGACGAACTTCGCTCTTCTCGATAGCAACGCCAGCAGCAGTAACAGCGTCAGCGATGTCGCGAGTACCGATGGAACCGAACAGCTTGCCTTCTTCGCCAGCGTTAGCAGCGATAGTGACAGTCAGTTCAGCCAGCTGAGCGGCACGGGCGTCAGCCTCAGCCTTCTTCTCTGCAGCCAGTTTTTCCAGTTCGGCGCGGCGAGCTTCGAACGCGGCAACGTTTTCAGCGGTAGCCGGAGTAGCCTTGCCGAAAGGCAGCAGGAAATTGCGAGCGTAACCAGCTTTAACAGCGACTTTGTCGCCCAGGTTACCCAGGTTCGCGATCTTTTCGAGCAGGATAACTTCCATTGCGATGACCTCTTAAATTCAACCTTGACCGTTTGAGTCATCGTTTCCACCCGCACCGGAGGCCGGCTGCAGACGGGAACGGAAATCAAACAGACTATCAATAAACGCCAAAAACATGATCAGGGGGTACAGCACCTGCCAGACGAATATCAGCGCCACATACAGCACCACCAGTGGACCGATGCCTAACCGCTTGATGCCAACGACGCCATGAACCAGCGCCAGACCAGCAAACAACAGCGGCACTGTGGCAATCGGAGCCAACATCGCCAGCGCGTCAAACTGGGGGCCAAAAAATACCAGCACCACCAACGCGATACTCATCCAAGGTGCCAAACGCAGACGGTGAAACTCGCTGCGAAACCCGCCAGGGTTGTACAGCCGGGCCTGCCAGGCACGTGCGAGAATCAGGCACACTAGCGTCATGGCTGCATGGGTCGCCCCCATCAAGCCTGCCAGCAGCGGCACCATCAGTGCCTGCAGGCGGGCCATTGCAGCCTCATCTACGTCCGCGCTCAACTCGGTCAGCATCTGCGGCAGCGCAGATTTGATCTGCTCTGCCACATCTTGCAAGGGACCTTGCAGGGTAACCAGTAGTACCACTGCAAACACCAGTCCGAGCGGCGCAGTCGCCAACGTCACCAGCGACCACTCGCCGCGCTGACGCAACAAGAGCGCCAACGCCGAACAGCCCAACAACACCATCAGCGGGGTGGGATCACCCAGCAGCGCCCAAGCGACTGCAGGCAAAGAGGCCCACACCAGCACCGGGAGGCCTTCCGACCACCCGCGGCGCAACAGCACAAGCGCCATTGCAACCGCACCGAACCAGAACAGCATGGGTACTGCGATCGACAAACCCACTACCAGAGTGGCTTGTCTGCGACCGCGCATGATGAACTCAGCCAGCCCCTGCATGCCTATTCGGCTTCCTGATCAATAACTTTTGGCTACCAATTAACGACCGTGGCCGTCGGTGTAAGGCAGCAGAGCCAGGTAGCGGGCGCGCTTGATAGCAACGGCCAGCTGACGCTGGTACTTAGCCTTGGTACCGGTAATACGGCTCGGGACAATCTTGCCGGTCTCGGTAACGTAGGCCTTCAGAGTGTTGAGATCTTTGTAATCGATCTCTTTAACGCCTTCAGCGGTAAAACGGCAGAACTTTCTGCGACGGAAAAAACGTGCCATGGCAGCGTCTCCTTAATTCTGGAATGTAAACTGAAAAAACTTACTCGTCGTCACCGTTGTCATCGGTGTCGTTGCTGTCAGCGTTGTCGCTGGAGTCGTTGTCATCGCTGCGCTCGCGACGCTCGCGACGCTCACCACGACCACTCTCTTCAGCCTTGAGCATGTCGGACTGTTCGGTGACGGCTTCGTCACGACGGATGACCATGTTACGGATAACGGCATCGTTGTAACGGAAGTTTTCAGTCAGCTCTTCCAGTGCTTTGGCGCTGCACTCAACATTGATCATGATGTAGTGCGCTTTGTGAACCTTGTCGATCGGGTAAGCCAGTTGACGGCGACCCCAATCTTCCAGGCGATGTACTTTACCGCCGTCTTCTTCGATCAGCTTGGTGTAACGCTCAACCATCGCGTTAACCTGCTCGCTCTGGTCCGGGTGAACCAGAAATACGATTTCGTAATGACGCATATAAGCTCCTTACGGGTTATAGCCAGCCGCCCAAAACAGTCTGGCAAGGAGTGGAACATAGGTTTGGGGCGGCCATTCTAGTGAACGACCGCCCCGCTTGCAAGGAAAATGCCGGGAAAGGGAAAGAACGAGCTCAGCGTACGCTGGTAGCGCGCTGCCGCACCGCCTCAAACAGGCAGACACCTGCAGCAACGGACACGTTGAGACTGCTGACGCTGCCCGCCATGGGCAGCTTGACGAGATAATCGCAGTGCTCACGGGTGAGACGACGCATGCCTGCACCTTCCGCACCCATGACGATTACCGAGGGCACCTTGAAATCGACATCGTAAATCAACTGCTCAGACTCGCCAGCGGTCCCCACAACCCAAAGACCACGCTGCTGCAACTGCTTGAGAGTGCGACTCAGATTGGTCACAGCGACCAGCGGGACGGTTTCGGCTGCGCCACAGGCAACCTTGCGCACCGTTGGATTCAGACTGGCAGAACGATCACGCGGAACAATGACCGCGTGCGCGCCAGCCGCATCAGCACTGCGCAGACAGGCACCTAAGTTATGAGGATCAGTGACACCATC
The DNA here is from genome assembly GCF_038130085.1 of Halopseudomonas sp. NCBI lineage: Bacteria > Pseudomonadati > Pseudomonadota > Gammaproteobacteria > Pseudomonadales > Pseudomonadaceae > Halopseudomonas > Halopseudomonas sp. The sequence continues at coordinate 27,025 of NZ_JAYPMU010000032.1, forward strand.
GAGCACCAGCAGCAGCGGTGGCGTATCCAGGCGATCAAGCAGATGCCCCAGCATCTCCTCCGACCAGAGCTGACTAGCGACCACCTCAGCAACCACACCCTGATGAACGCCGTCGGTCTGCGCATCAAGCTCATCACCCGCCACCCGCACGACAACGAGCCCGGCCTGCTCAGCCTGCCCCAACAACGCCTGCTGGCGTTCATTCAACCGCCCGCTCTGCACCAACAAGCGCTTTACGCGCTTGGGATGACGCTCGATCAACGCCTGTACCGCATGAACACCAAATACCCGCTCCAGATCACTCATGTGCTGCACTCAACCTATCGCGCCTTGCGCTTGCGCGGACCACGGTTCGCATTGGCGTCCGCTGGTGCCGCTTTTTTCCCACCACTCTTGCCGCCGCCAGAGGGCTTGCCTGATCTGGACGTCTTGTCTCGAGATGCTGAAGAAGGCTTGCCTGCAGCTCCTTCAGAGCGCCCCTTGCGATTGGACTTGCCGCTGGAGCCAGTCTCACCAGCCGCACGACGGGCATCCGCCAGCAGCTTTTCACGCATGGCACGACTCGCCGATACCTGACGATCAGCCGCAGGCTGAGCCTGGGGCTTGTCCTGAGCCATTTCAAAGTCGATCTTGCGATCATCCAGATCAACCCGCGCCACCTGAACTCGAACCGAATCACCCAAGCGGAACCGGCGGCCAGAGCGCTCGCCAATCAACGAATGATGCACCGCATCAAACTCGTAGTAGTCAGCCGGCAACGCAGTAATGTGCAGCAGACCTTCCACATAAATATCGGTCAGCTCGATAAACAACCCAAACCCGGTAACCGCCGTAACCAGGCCATCGAAGCTTTCACCCACACGGTCCTGCATGAACTCGCACTTTAGCCAACTAACTACATCACGCGTTGCCTCATCGGCGCGGCGCTCATTCTGCGAGCACTGCTCGCCCAGTTCGGTAAGCCGCTGATGATCATAAGGATAGATTTTGGCCTTGGGCATAACACCGGCACCCGCGCGACGCACACGATCAGTGTTGCGACGCGAACGAATCACGCTGCGGATGGCGCGATGCACCAGCAGATCCGGATAACGGCGAATCGGCGAGGTGAAATGGGTATACGCCTCATAGTTCAAACCGAAGTGGCCCGCATTGTCCGGACTGTAGACCGCCTGACTGAGTGACCGCAGCATCACCGTCTGAATCAGCTGAGCATCGGGCCGCCCCTGGACTCGGGCCAGCACTGCGGCATAGTCTTCCGGCGTCGGGTCGCCCTTTTTGCGGGTGAGACTCAGGCCCAGCGAGTTGAGAAACTCGCGCAGACGCTCGATCTTTTCCGCCTGAGGACTATCGTGCACACGATAAAGACCCGGCAACTCAAGCTCTTGCAGGAAGCGCGCTGTAGCCACGTTGGCGCACAACATGCACTCTTCGACGATCTTGTGCGCATCATTACGCGTCGTCGGCTTGATTTCGACAATCTTGCGATCATCACCAAACACCATCCGCGTCTCGGTAGTTTCGAAATCAATCGCACCGCGACCCTGACGCGCCTTGGCCAGCGCCTTATAAAGCTCATACAGGTTTTCGATGTGCGGCAGCACGGCGGAATATTCGTCGCGCAGCGCCTTGCCTTCGCGACTACGCGGGTGCTCGAGCATGCTCGACACCTTGTTGTAAGTCAGCCGCGCATGGGAGTGAATGACCGCCTCATAAAATTCGAAGTCGGTCAGTTCGCCGCTCTTGGATACGGTCATTTCGCAGACCATCGCCAAACGATCCACGTGCGGATTCAGCGAGCACAGGCCGTTGGACAACTCCTCCGGCAGCATCGGAATTACCTGACTGGGGAAGTAGACCGAGGTGCCGCGCAGCTCTGCCTCCTCATCCAGTGCCGAGCCCAGGGGCACGTAGTGAGACACATCGGCAATGGCGACGTAGAGCTTCCAACCACCCGAAAACAAGCGCCAACCGCTCGCCTTGTGCGGCTCACAGTAAATAGCATCGTCAAAGTCGCGTGCATCTTCGCCGTCGATCGTAACCAGCGGCAGATGACGCAGATCAACGCGCTTTTGCTTGTCCTTTTCGACTACATGATCTTTGAGGCGGGCGGCTTCCTTCAGTACCGCTTCAGGCCATTCACTGGGGATATCGTAGCTGCGCAGCGCAACCTCAATCTCCATCCCCGGGGCCATGTAGTCACCAACGACCTCAATAACCTCACCCTGAGCCTGACGGCTCATGGTCGGCCACTGGGTGATGCGCACCTCGGCGTACTGGCCGTGCTTGACGCCGCCCTTGGCTGACGGCGCAATCAAGACGTCCTGATTGATACGCGCGTTGTCGGCAACCACGTAGCCAATACCGTTTTCTTCGTAGTAACGGCCGACCAAAATATCGTGCGCACGGGAAATTACCTCGACAACCGCACCTTCATTACGACCACGGCGATCCACACCGGTGATCCGAGCCAGCGCACGATCACCATCGAACACCAAGCGCATCTGCGATGGGCCAAGGAAGATATCACCGCTGTTGTCGTCTGGAATAAGGAAGCCGAAGCCATCACGGTGACCCTGGATGCGCCCTGGAATGAGGTCCAACTTGTCAACCGGAGCATAGGCACCACGGCGGGTATAGATGACCTGACCGTCGCGCTCCATCGCGCGCAAACGTCGGCGTAACGCCTCGATGCTCTCCTCGTCAGAGAGACCAAACTCCTGCTGCAACTGGGCGCGGGTAGCTGGCGCACCGCGCGACTCAAGCAGATGCAGGATCAATTCGCGACTTGGAATGGGGTTGTCGTACTTTTCGGCTTCGCGCCGAGCTTCCGGGTCGAGGTGACTCCAGTCCTTGGTCAAATCGAGATCGGGGGAAGCGTTTGAGGTGGCCGACCGGGAGGTCGAACCGGGGGATTTCGTCTTTTTCGTCATAGGGCCCTATTGAACCGAAAATGAAGCCTGCATGCACCTGTTTAAAAAAATAATTTTTCCGCTTCAGGGGTTTACAAGTGCGCCGGGACTATCTAAGATTCGCGCCGTCAACACGAAACAGCTAAAGCAACGAACCTCGGTTCAGCATAGCAGCTTCATGTGACATGCCCAGGTGGTGAAATTGGTAGACACGCTAGCTTCAGGTGCTAGTGGCCTCACGG
>NZ_JAYPMU010000033.1:0-28688 GCF_038130085.1 Halopseudomonas sp.
CAGTTGATCGGCGCGGGTGATGCGCAAATCTGATTTGATCAGCGTTTCCTTAGTGTCATGGTCGCGGCATACGGTGCGGCGACGGCCAACGTGACCCCCCGCGCTACCCGACTGCTGATGCAGGACACGACGACGCAGAACGTGTTGGGGACCTTTATCGGTGCTTTCCTGTTCAGTCTGGTCGGACTGGTGGCACTGAGTACTGACGCCTATGACGAGAATGGCCGCGTCCTGTTGTTCGCGGTAACGCTGGTGGTCATCGTGCTGATCGTCGTGACCATTCTGCGCTGGATCGAGCATCTGTCGCGCTTTGGCCGGGTTGGCGATACCACGGCCCGGGTCGAGCAGGTGACGGCGTGTGCGCTTGAGGATCGGATCGCCAATCCGTGTCTGGGCGCCCGCCGACTGGACCTGGATGCGCTGCCGGCGCAGGCGCAAGCGCTTTACCCGCAAGACACGCAGTACCTTCAGCATCTGGACGTGGGCGCGCTGCAGGACTGTGCGCAGGCGCATGATCTGCGTTTGTATGTCGTGGTTCAGCCCGGCTGCTTTGTGCACCCGGCGGCGCCATTACTGCGGTTCGACGGCGCCGCTGATGAGGATGTGCAGGCGCATTTGCGTGCGTGTTTCACTTTGGGTGACATGCGCTCGTTTGATCAGGACCCGCGCTTTGGGTTGTCGGTGCTGTCGGAGATCGCCTCGCGCGCGCTGTCGCCGGCGGTCAATGACCCGGGCACGGCCATTGATATTCTCGGCCGCGGGGTGCGCTTGCTGTCTGCCTGGGTGCACTACCGTGACCCGCAGGGCGATGAGGTGCGCTATCCGCGGGTCTGGCTGGTGGCGCTGGCCTTGGATGACCTGTTCGATGACCTGTTCGGCCCGATCGTGCGTGACGGTGCCGGGCGTATCGACGTGCAGCTGCGCCTGCTCAAATCGTTGCAGGCGCTGGCGGCGAGGGATTCGAGACTGGTGGCTCCCGCCCAACGTTTGGCGCGGCAGGCGCACGCGCTGACGGAAGACCAGTTGTCCTTGGCTGTTGATCGACAGCGGGTGGAGGCCGAGGTTATGCGGCTGCTGGCGCTGTAACGCCGTGGCCGCCTGTGGCGCTGCTTATAACGCGGCATTTGACGCGCCGGGGTAGCGTCTGAGGCACCTGAAGCGGTGCTATGGTGGTGCATCGAGCAGCCTGCCTTCTGCTGAAGTTGGATGGTGCGATTGGCTGCTGGACCTTTCGAACAATAATGGAGTTCTGCAACATGATTCGAATCACCGTGTCCTACCCCGCCCAGGAAAATGCCCGCTTTGATCACAGCTATTACCAGCAGCAACATGCCCAGCTGATTCATCAGCAGTTGGATGCGCATGGTCTGTTGAAGCTGGAAGTGGATCAGTGTCTGGCCGATGGTGCGGGTCAGGCGCCGCAGTTTGTTGCGTCTGCTCACCTGTTCTTTGCCGATATGGCGCAGTTTCAGGCGGCCTTCGCTGCAGGTGGCAAGGCGTTGAATGAGGACATGGCCAACTACACGGATATCACCCCGGTCGTCACCATCAGCCAAGTCGTTGCCTGATGGGTGTTCGCCCGCGCCTGATCATCAGGTGCGGGCCTGGTCGGCGCACATCGTCCGTGCCGAAACCGCTACAATAGCGCCCGCTTTGCCTTTTCACTCTGTCGAGGAATCTCCCTGATGACCGCACGTCGGCTTTCATCAGCGTTGCGTGCTGCTGACAACAGATCTGCTGCCACTGCGCCGGTATCCGGTGCCGGTGCGCTGCGTCAGGATCGGATCTATCAGGCGATCAGCGACGCCATCATCGAACACCGCCTGCAACCGGGCGCGCGCCTGCGCGAGGATGCGCTGGCCGAGGTGTTCGGCGTCAGCCGAACCGGGATTCGCAAGGTACTGCAGCGCCTCGCCATGGATCAGTTAATTACGCTGACGCCGGGCAAGGGCGCCAGCGTGACCCGGCCGTCCGCCGAGGAAGCGCGCGAAGTTTTTGATGCCCGGCGGATGGTTGAGTGCGGCCTGATGCGGCAACTGGCGCTGCAGATCGATGATGCGGCGCTGGTCGAGCTGCGCGCATTGGCCGAGCAGGAGCAGCGGGCGTTAGCGGCGCGGGATCAGAGCGCCGCGATCAAGTGCTCGGCGGAGTTTCACAGCCGTCTGGCGGGGCTGGCGGGTAATCAGACGCTGGCGAGCTTTGTCGTGCAGCTGTGCTCGCGCTCATCGCTGATTCTGGCGGTGTACGGTAATGCCGGTAATCTGGGCTGCGATTGCACAGATCACAATCGCTTGATCACATTGCTGGAAGGCAGGGATGGTGACGCTGCTGCTGCGTTCATGGCGCAGCATCTGGATGCGATCGAGGGGTCGCTGGCGATTGCCGACTCGCCGCAGACCGTCCCTGATCTGCAGGATATCTTCGCCGCGTATCGCAGCTGATCACGCCGACGGCGCAGGCACCGTCGGCGATTTGGGGCTCAGCGGCGGAAGCGCTGGCAAGGCCCCCAGTACTGCATCAGCAGGTAGTAGGTCAGGCCCGCCGGGATCAGACTGGCATACCAGGAAATGCTTGATACGTTGAGGGCGACCACCGCACCAATGGCGGTGGCGATCAGCGCTGCATAGTTAACACCCTGATACGGCCCGTTTGTGTCGTACAGGTGTTCCAGGTTCAGTGTGCGCTTGCGGATCAGATAGTAGTCCACCACCAGAATCGCGAAGATCGGGCCAAGGAACGCCGAGTAGGTCTGTACGAACACCTGCAGACCGGCGGCTGAATCCGCGCTGACCAGCTTCCACGGGAAGGTAGCGAAGGCCAGCAGGCCGACAATCACCGTGGCCGGACGAAACTTCAGCTTGAACACATCCATCAGGACGTAGGTCGGCGGCACCACGTTGTTCAAGACGTTGGTGGTGACCTGGGCGAAGGCGATGAACAGCAGGGTGGTCATCAGCAGCGGGGTGTTGTCGACCGCGTTGGCAAACACCTGGATCGGGTCCGCGACACCGGTCGCTTCCGACACCATATACCCGATCAGGCCCATGAACAGGGTGCAGGGCAGGATTGACATCGAGTAGATGGTCGTCAGCAGGCCCGGGCCGGTGCCGTGCTTGTGCTCACGCGCATAGTCACTGACGTTGAGAATCATGGTGCTGTAGATGCCGAGGAACAGCATGGTGGCGCTCCAGAACGGCAAGCCCCATGAGCCTTGCATGGTCAGCAGGCTGGTGGAGAGCTCCATCGCCGTAGCGCTGGACGGTGCTGTAGAACATGTAGACCAGCGAGGCGAGGATAAAGGCGCTGCCGACATTCTCCAGCCACTTGATGCCCTGAAAGCCCATGACTGACAGGCCGATCTGCAGGAACTGGAAGGCGATAAAGAAAAACACCAGATTGTCGAAGCCGAACAGGGTGGCAGACACCATGTTCAGCGCGCCGGCGCCGATCCAGCTCTGGAAGCCGTACCAGACGATGGCGGGTACCGCACGTACCAGGCCGGGCAAGCGGGTGCCGGCAAAGCCGAACGCACTGCGCGCCTGCACCATGAAGGGGATGCCGTACTTGTAACCGGCGGCGCCGTTGAGCACCAGTGCGATACCGATAACAAAGCAGCCGATGGCAATGGCGAGTGTGGCCTGAATCAGGTTAAGGCTGCCGACCACGCTGGAACCCATGGTGAAGGTGCCGATGGAAACGCAACCACCGAACCAGGCCAGCAGATAGGACAGGCGTCCCATGATGCGAACCTTTTGCGGCGCTAGGGATTCCTCGCCGGCGGCTTTGGTTTCGATGCTCGGCTGGCTGCCGGCGGCGACCGTGCTGGCGTCAGTGTTCATGAGACTCCCCCGTGGGCTGTGTTATGCATTGTTGTCTCCCCGGATCATTCGATCCTGCGGTTTTCTTATGTTTGCCCCGCGGGGCGCGCTGTCACCTGATCAGCCGTGGGCCAGATCAGAATACTCGGCAAAGCGTCCGGTGAAGCGCTTGCTGCCCGGAAACGCCAGATCGCCAAATTTGCTGGTGCCCAGCCCCAGCCCAACCACGGCCTCGGCCAGCTTCACTGCTGCGGTTACCCCTTCCACCACCGGCAGGCCGACCGCGTCGCTGATTTGCGGCGTCAGGTCTGCCATGCCGCCGCAGCCGAGCACAATCGCGCCGATGTTGTCTTCGCGCTTGGCCTTCAAACATTCGTCGATGATGCGTTCCAGCGCGATGTCCGGGTTCTCCTCGAGGTCCAGCACCGGGATGTCGGCGGCACGCAGGCGGCGGCAGCTGTGGCGGAAACCGTAATTGTCGAGCAGGTGTTCGGCGATGATCAGGGTGCGTGGCAGGGTGGTAACGACGGAGAAGCGGGTGCTGATCAGGCTGGCGACGTGGAACGCGGCTTCGGCAATGCCGATCACCGGTGCGCGGGTCAGCTCACGGGCGGCATACAGGCCGGGGTCGCCAAAGCAGGCAATGATGTAGGCGTCAGTACCCTCGCGTTCGCCGGCACGCACTTCTTCGATGACACCCATGGCGCTGACCGCTTCGTCGAAATGGCTTTCGATCGATACCGGCCCGCTGTCCGGCTGACTGGCAGTGATCCGCGTGCCGGGCGCGGCAACGGCTTGTGCCGCTGCACCGATAGTCTCGGTCATGGCGTGGGTGGTGTTCGGGTTGATGACGCGAATATGCATGAATCTGACCTGCTCATGTATGTACACAAAATAATAGATTAATTGTATACAATCTCCTGAGTCAAAAAATCAAAATGCCTTGTGGTTATTGGGCGTGATAAACGCTGCTCACCCGAACTGCAGGCTTTCTTCAGCGAAAAAGGTGTTTTCATGAGCGATAGCGCTGTGTATCCACGCGATCTGGTTGGCTACGGCCGCACGCCGCCGGAGGCCCGTTGGCCCGGCCGAGCCCGGATTGCCGTGCAATTTGTCCTCAATTACGAGGAGGGTGGCGAGAACTGCGTGCTGCACGGCGACAGCCACTCGGAGCAGTTTCTGTCGGAAATCGTCGGGGCGGCAGCGTTTGCTGACCGTCATATGAGCATGGAGTCGATCTACGAGTACGGCTCGCGGGTTGGCGTCTGGCGACTGCTCAACGAATTTGAACGGCGCGGCATGCCGTTGACCGTATTCGGTGTGGCGATGGCGTTGGAGCGCCATCCGGAGGTCGCGCAGGCATTCCATGAACTGGGCCACGAGATCGCCTGTCACGGCTGGCGCTGGATTCACTATCAGAACATCCCGGAAGCGGTGGAGCGTGAGCACCTGCAGCGCGCGCTGGAGATCTTCCAGCGACTCTACGGTGCGCAGCCCGAGGGCTGGTATACCGGTCGCGACAGCCCGAACACCCGGCGTCTGCTGCTGGATCAGGGCGGCTTCCTCTATGACAGCGACTACTACGGCGACGATCTGCCGTTCTGGACCCGTGAGGCGGACAGCACCGGTGCGCTGCACAATCACCTGATCGTGCCCTACACGCTGGACACCAACGACATGCGCTTTGCATCGCCGCAGGGTTTCAACACCGGCGACCACTTTTTTCAGTATCTGAAGGACGCGTTTGACGTGCTCTACGCCGAAGGTGAAGACCTGCCAAAGATGTTGTCGATCGGCCTGCACTGCCGGTTGATCGGTCGCCCCGGCCGCTTCCGCGCGTTGCAGCGTTTTCTCGACTATATCGAATCCCATGATCGGGTCTGGGTGACACGCCGTGTTGATATCGCCCGCCATTGGGCTGAGCACCACCCGATTACCTCTCAGGAGCAAGCAGTATGAGCAAGCAATCGACTGATCGCCGCAGTTACTACGCACCGACCGGCGGTCATCCGCCGCAGACCCAGCTGACCACTGACCGCGCGGTGTTTACCGAGGCGTACGCGGTGATCCCCAAGGGCGTGATGCGTGACATCGTGACCAGCCACCTGCCGTTCTGGACCGGCACCCGCCTGTGGGTGCTGTCGCGCCCGCTGAGCGGTTTCGCCGAGACCTTTTCGCAGTACATCATGGAGGTACAGCCGGGCGGCGGCAGTGACAAGCCGGAAACCGATCCGATCGCCGAGGGCGTGCTGTTTGTGGTGGAAGGCGAAATGACGCTGACCCTGAACGGTCGGCAGCACCAGATGAAAGAGGGCGGTTATGCCTTCATTCCGCCGAGCAGCGACTGGCAGCTGCACAACAACAGTGGCGCCGTGGTGCGCTTTCACTGGGTGCGCAAGGCCTATGAAAGAGTTGAAGGGGTTGATGTGCCGGAGGCCTTCGTCACCAACGAGAACGACATCACCCCGCTGGAAATGCCCGGCACCAATGGCGCCTGGAGCACCACTCGCTTTGTCGATATGAGCGACATGCGCCACGATATGCACGTCAATATCGTCAACTTCCAGCCGGGTGGCGCGATTCCGTTTGCCGAAACCCATGTCATGGAGCACGGCCTCTATGTGCTGGAAGGCAAGGCGGTCTACCTGCTGAACAAGGACTGGGTGGAGGTAGAGGCCGGTGACTACATGTGGCTGCGCGCCTTCTGCCCGCAGGCTTGCTACGCCGGTGGCCCGGGCCCGTTCCGCTACCTGCTGTACAAGGACGTCAACCGCCACATGAAACTGCCGACCTTTGGTCGTTGAGGAGCTGGGGATGAGCGCTGACGTATTGCAGCTGACGGCCCAGCCCCTGACATCGGAGGCCTTCGCGGCCTTCGGTGAGGTGATTGATTCACGCGCCTCAGAGCACTTCATGATCAACGCGGGCCGTACCCGTCGCCATCATGATCTGGCGAAGGTCGAGGTGGCAGGCGAATCGGCGCGGGTGCTGATCAGCATCTTTGTCAGTCAGCCAGCCACCGTACCGCTGGAGCTGACCTTTCTGGAACGTCACCCGCTCGGCAGTCAGGCGTTCATGCCGCTGCACGAGGAGCAGTTTCTGATTGTGGTGGCGCCGCCGGGCGATGAGATTGATCCGACCGAGGTGCGCGCCTTCATCACCGACGGCCGGCAGGGCGTCAATTACCGCATCGGCACCTGGCATGCGATTCAGTCGGTGCTGGATCGTGAAGGGGAGTTTCTGGTGGTGGATCGCGGTGGCGCAGGGCACAACTGCGATGAGTACGCCGTCGCCATCAGGGTCACCCTGTAGCGACCTTGAATTGAGGGGCGCACCGCTCCGCAACGGAGCGGTATCGGCTTACTCGATATTCTGGATCTGCTCGCGCATCTGCTCGATAAACACTTTCAGGTCCACCGCGGCCTGGGTGCTGCGGGTGTCGATGGCTTTGGAGCCAAGGGTGTTGGCTTCGCGGTTGAACTCCTGCATCAGAAAGTCCAGACGGCGGCCGATGGCGTCTTTGCTGTCCAGCACCCGGCGGGTTTCGGCGACGTGGGTGTCGAGCCGGTCGAGCTCTTCGGCGACGTCGATCTTCTGCGCCAGCAGCACGATTTCCTGTTCGACGCGGGTGCTGTCCAGTTCCAGCTTGGCGTCATTGAAGCGGTCGATCAGCTTCTGCCGGTGGGCGGTCAGCAGCGTCGGCATCATGTCGCGGATCACCGCGGTGCGCTCGCTGATGCTGCTCAGGCGCTCGATGATCAGCTGCTTCAGCTCGGCGCCTTCGCGAGCACGGTGCTCTTTCAGCTCCGTGAGGGCCTGATCGAACAGCTGACGAGCTTGTTTGACCAGATCGCCCTGATCCGTCTTTTCGCCGATTACCACGCCCGGCCAGGCCAGCAGCTCCAGCGGGTTGACCGGGCCGGCGTTTTGCAGGCGGGCGCTGAGCTGCTCGGTGGTACGGATCAGTTGATCAAGCAGCGGCTGGTTCAGGCTCAGTTCGCTGGATTGCTGCTCGGCCGGGTTGAAGCGCAGCGTGCACTCGACCTTGCCGCGAGCAAGCTGCTTGCGCAGCAGTTCGCGCAGTGGCCCTTCCAGTTCGCGAAAGGCCTCGGGCAGGCGCAGGGTGACTTCCAGATAGCGGTGGTTCACCGACCGCAGTTCCCAGGCCAGGTTGCCCTGATCGGTGCTGAGTTCGCTGCGGGCGAAGGCGGTCATGCTGTAAACCATGCTGATCCTCTGTCTGGTTGGTGAGCGGATGGGCATTGTAGCGCCTTGCTGCGGTCCGGGGGTATCGCCGGGGTGCTATACTCCGCCGTCTCCCCACCTGCAGTACAAGGATTCCAGATGATGAAACGCCCCAGCGAACGCGCCGCCGACCAGATGCGCCAGGTTACCCTGACCCGTCACTACACCAAGCATGCCGAAGGCTCTGTGCTGGTTGAGTTTGGCGATACCAAGGTGATTTGCACCGTCAGCGTTGAGGCCGGGGTGCCGCGCTTCCTGCGTGGCAGTGGTCAGGGCTGGATCACCGCCGAATATGGCATGCTGCCGCGCTCTACCGGCTCGCGCATGCAGCGTGAGTCGAGCAAAGGCAAGCAGGGCGGCCGCACGCTGGAGATTCAGCGCCTGATCGGCCGTTCACTGCGCGCAGCAGTTGATCTGAAGACGCTGGGTGAAAATACCCTGTACATCGACTGCGATGTGATTCAGGCCGACGGCGGGACTCGGACTGCGTCGATCACCGGTGCCTGTGTGGCACTGGTTGATGCACTGCGGGCAATGAAGCAACGCGGTGCGATCAAGAAGGTGCCTGAGGTGCAGATGATTGCGGCAATTTCTGTCGGCATCTATCAGGGCGTTCCGGTACTGGATCTGGATTACCCGGAAGACTCCGCTGCCGATACCGACCTGAACGTGGTGATGACCGACAAGGGCGGCTTTATCGAAGTACAGGGTACCGCCGAGGCGGCGCCGTTCAGTGCCGATGACCTCAACGCCATGCTGGCGCTGGCGCGCAAGGGTACCGACGAGCTGTTCGTGCTGCAGCGTGCTGCGCTGGAAGACTAACGCGAGCGCGCGTTGTGAAGGGGCCGCCGTTGGGCGGCCTTTTTTGTGCAGCGGTCGTGCTGGCCTGTTTGCCGGCATAGGCAGGGGGTGGAATCTCTGCTAAAACTCGGCCAATACCGTTTACGCCAAGGAGTGCTTTCAATGACTGATCCCGTAACCCAGCCCGACAACACGCCGCCAAGCCCTCCCGGAATGCCCGGACCGGAAGCACGCCAATGGGCGTTGTTTGTGCATCTTTCAGCCCTGCTGGGATTCATTTTTCCGTTCGGCAATCTGGTCGGCCCACTGATCATCTGGCAACTGAAGAAGGACATGGATCCCTTCATCGATGATCAGGGCAAAGAGGCGCTCAATTTTCAGATCACCGTTGCCCTGCTGATGCTGGTTTGCCTGCTGTTGGCACTGGTGCTGATTGGCTTGCTGCTGATGTGGGTAGTGGGAGTAGGCGCGCTGGTGCTGACCATCATCGCTGCGATCAAGGCCAATGAAGGTCAGGCCTACCGCTATCCGTTCTGCTGGCGCCTGATCAAGTAGTCGCTGCAGCAACGAAAAACCCCGAAGTCAGTCGCTGGCTTCGGGGTTTTTTGTGTCGCTGGCATCGACCGGATCAGATACTCAGGGTCCAATCGTAATCGATGATCACCGGCGCGTGCTGCGAGAAGCGGGCGTTGCGCGGGATCTTGGCCTGTTTGACGAAGCGGCGCAGGCCGGGAGTCAGGAACTGATAGTCGAAGCGCAGACCAAGGTTGAGATTTTCTGCCTGCTCGCTGTTCGGCCACCAGCTGTACAGCTCTGACTCGCGGGTGACTTCGCGCAGTGCGTCAACGTAGCCCATGTTGCCGAAGATTTCGTCCATCCAGGCGCGCTCGGGCGCCATGAAGCCGGGCTCGTTCTGGCAGTCGCGCCAGTTCTTCACGTCCAGCTTGAGGTGGGCAACGTACAGCGAGCCGCAGTAGATGAACTCGCGGCGCTTGCGGCGCTGCTTGTTCAGGTAGTTGGCGAAGTCTTCCATGAACTTGAACTTCTGGTTCAGGTCCGCGTCGCCGTCGCGGCCGGAGGGCAGCAGCAGTGAGCCGATGCTGAGTTTGTCGAAGTCGGCCTGCATGAAGCGACCGTAGCGGTCAGCGGACTCGAAGCCTAGGCCCATGATGATTGCCTTGGGGGCGACGCGGGTATAGATGGCAACACCGCCTTCGGCAGGGTTTTCGGCTTCAAAACAGTACTGCCAGTAGCCGTCCAGCCAGTACGGGTCTTGCTCGAGTTCGGGGGCGGTAACGCGGATATCCTGCAGGCAGATGACATCGGCATCCTGGGTGCGCAGCCAGTCAAACAGGCCACGCTCGGCGGCGGCCTTCACTCCATTGACGTTAAGACTGATGATTCGCATGCATGGCCCCCCAAAAAACCAGCGTGTATGATACCCGAGCTTTGTCGACTTTTGTTAATGATGAGGGTGTAGATGCACGAATATCAGCGGGAGTTCATTCGTTTTGCGCTGGATCGCAATGTCTTGCGATTTGGCGAGTTCACTCTCAAGTCAGGGCGCAAGAGTCCGTATTTCTTCAATGCCGGGCTGTTCAACGACGGTACATCATTGAGCCGACTGGGTCGCTTCTATGCCCAGGCGCTAGTGCATAGCGGTTTGCCGGACGTCGACGTGATCTTTGGTCCGGCCTACAAAGGCATCTCGCTGGCGGCCGTCACGGCAGTGGCGCTGGCCGACAGCTTTGACCGTAATCTGCCTTACTGCTTCAACCGTAAGGAAGCCAAGGATCACGGCGAAGGTGGCTCGTTGGTGGGTGCGCCGCTGGAAGGCCGCGTGCTGATCATCGACGATGTGATCACCGCCGGTACCGCTGTGCGCGAGGTGATGCAGATCATTCAGCAGGCTGGCGCTACCCCGGCCGCGGTGATGATTGCGCTGGATCGTCAGGAGCGTGGGCAGGGCGAGCTGTCGGCCATTCAGGAGGTTGAGCGTGATTTCGGTATTCCCGTCATCAGCATCGTCAGTCTGAACCAAGTCATGCAGTTCATTCAGGATGACCCTGAGCTGCAGAAACACCTGCCGGCGGTGCAAGCCTACCGTTCGGAATTCGGTATCTGATCACAGAGTTTGCAGGATACTGATCATTGACTAACGTGTTGGCGGCCTCGGTCGATATACTGCCAACTGGCCAGCAATCTGGCCTGAAGCTAATGCTGAGGAAGGCAGGAACGAACGAGGAACCGCCTGCGATGAACCGAATCTTGAGCTGTACCGCACTTGCCTTGGTGTTGCTGTCGCCGCTGAGTGTCGCCGAAGAGCTCTACCGCTACGTCGACAATAACGGCGTTGTCGTCCTGGACCGTCAGGTGCCGCCGCAGTTTGTCGGCAACGGTTATGAGGTGCTGGATAGCAACGGGCGGGTCAAGCAGGTGATTCCGGCGGCGCCTACCCCGGAGGAGCGCGAGGCGCGGCGGCTGGCGCTGGAAGCGCAGAAGAAGCAGGACGCAGAGGACGCCACATTGCTGCGGCTCTACAGCAGTCTGGCGGATCTGGATCGGGCACAGGGTCGGCAAGTTCAGCAATTTGAAAACCAGATTGCGTCGGCGCGCGCCAGCATTGCCGAGCTGCAGCAGGAGCGAGAGACCCTGCGCTCACAGGCTGCCAACCACGAGCGTGCTGGTCGTGCGGTAGATCAGGCCATTTTGGATCAGTTGGCGACGGTTGATGCGGAAACCCGTCGCCAGGAGCAGCGAATAGAACGCAAGCAGGCCGAAATTGCTGCCGTGCGGGCAGATTATGCCGCTCAGCGCGAGCGGCTGGCCTTTCTGCTCGGCGTGGAGCTTCCTGCTCAGCCCTGAGCAGCGCCTGCCGTTTCCTGCGGTGCGCAAGACTCGAAACTACGTACCGCTGCTTTGAAGGCGTCCGGGATTGGCGTCGGTCGGCGGGTTTGCTGATCGGCATGCACGTAAACGATCTCGCCGCTGACCAGCAGCGTATCTTCCCGATAGATCCCCACCACAAAGCTCATGCTGGAGTTGCCGAAGCGGGAAACCCGCAGATGAATGTCCAGCAGGTCGTCGAACAGCGCTGACGCCTTGTAGTCGAGCAGCGTTCTGACCGCAAAGAACTCGCTGCCATCAAGGCCTTCACCGGGTTGCACGCCAGCAGCGGCGCGCAGTGCCCGGTAGTACTCGGTCACGCCGACGTCCGCGTAGTTCAGATAGTGGCCGTTGAAGACGATGCCCTGCGGGTCGGCCTCGGACCAGCGCACGCGCAGCGGCGTGCTGAAGCGGAAGTCGGCCTTGTCCATTACTCGCCCCGCACCTGATTGGTGATCAGGGTGCCGACGCCGGTGTCGGTGAACAGTTCCAGCAGGACCGCGTTCGGTACCCGGCCGTCAACGATGATGGCGCTGCCGACACCGCCCTGAACTGCATCCAGCGCGCAGCGAATCTTCGGCAGCATGCCGCCGTAGATGGTGCCATCGGCGATCAGTGCGTCGACCTGCGCGGTACTCAGGCCGGTCAGTACATTGCCTTCCTTGTCCATCAGCCCGGCGATGTTGGTCAGCAGCATCAGCTTCTCGGCGCCCAGCGCCTCGGCAACTTTGCCGGCAACCAGGTCGGCGTTGATGTTGTAGGAGGCGCCGTCGCTGCCCACGCCGATCGGTGCGATGACCGGGATGTAGTCATCGGAGACCAGGCGGTTGATCAGGTTGGCGTTGACGCTGGAGACTTCGCCGACGTGGCCGATGTCGATGATCTCGGGCTTATCCATGCCGGGCGTCTGGCGGCTGACCTTCAGCTTGCGCGCCTTGATCAGCCCTGCGTCCTTGCCGGTCAGGCCGATGGCGCTGCCGCCATGCTGATTGATCAGGTTGACGATGTCCTTGTTGACCTGGCCGCCGAGGACCATTTCGACCACGTCCATGGTCTGGCTGTCGGTCACCCGCATGCCTTCGATGAACTGGCTTTCGATATTCAGGCGCTTGAGCAGATCGCCGATCTGCGGACCACCGCCGTGAACAACTACCGGGTTGATGCCGACGGTTTTCATCAGCACGATGTCGCGGGCAAAGCTGTTCTTCAGCTCATCGTTTTCCATGGCGTTTCCGCCGTACTTGATGACGATGGTCTTGCCGGTGAAGCGCTGGATGTAGGGCAGGGCTTCGGTAAGAACGCGTGAAACCTGGGCGGCGGCGTCGCGACTCAACATGGTGGTCTGGTGTCTCCTGTGGTGATTCAGAAAGTGGGCTGCAGGTCGGGTGCGATGGTCTGCAACTGCTGGCGGAACAGGTCCTGCACGCGGGTCAGTTCGGCATCGCTGTCAGCCTCGAAGCGCAGCACCAGCACCGGGGTGGTGTTGGAGGCGCGGATCAGGCCCCAGCCGTTGGCAAAGTCTACACGGATGCCGTCAATACTGGTGACTTCGCCGTCGCCCCAGTCGCCGCCCGCGGTCAATGCGTCGATGATCTGGAACTTGCGTTCTTCGCCGACGGTGATGTTGATCTCGGGAGTGCTGATGCTCGCCGGGTAACGGGCCATAACCTCGTCGGCTGTTTCAGGCTGCAGCGACAGCAGCTCCAGCAGCCGGCAGGCGCTGTAGAGGCCATCGTCGAAGCCGAACCAGCGCTCCTTGAAGAACAGGTGGCCGCTCATCTCGCCGCCGAGCAGGGCGCCGGTTTCCTTCATCTTGGCCTTGACCAGCGAGTGCCCGGACTTCCACATGATCGGCCGGCCACCGGCACGGCTGATGACTTGCGGCAGCTGCCGTGAGCATTTGACGTCAAAGACGATGTCGGCGCCGGGGTTGCGGGTAACGATGTCTTCGGCAAACAGCATCATCAAGCGGTCGGGGTAGATCATTTCGCCGCTGTTGGTAACAAAGCCCAAACGATCTGCGTCGCCATCAAAGGCCACGCCCAGATCGGCACCTTCGCGTTGGACTGTCTCGATCAACGTGGCCAGATTTTCCGGCTTGCCCGGATCCGGGTGGTGGTTGGGGAACAGGCCGTCCACATCACAAAACAGCGGAATTACCTCGCAGCCGATACCTTCAATCAGGCGTTCGGCAATCACGCCGCCGACGCCGTTTCCGCAGTCGACCACGACCTTCAGCGGGCGAGCGATTAAGACGTCTTCGACGATGTGGTTGAGGTAGTTGTCGAGGATCTCGAGGCGCTCACGGGTGCCGTTGCCGGTGCGCAGTTGGTTCTGCAGCAGGCGCTGGTGCAGGGCGGTGATCTGCTCACCGGACAGGGTCTGTCCGGCGATGACAATTTTCAGACCGTTATAGGCCGGCGGGTTATGGCTGCCGGTAATCATCACGCCGGAGGTGGCGTCGGTGGTATTGGTGGCGAAGTAGACCACGGGGGTCGGTACCATGCCGAGGTCGGCGACCTGACAGCCGCTGTCGACCAGGCCCTGGATCAACTGCTCGCTAAGAGCCGGGCCGGACAGGCGGCCGTCGCGGCCAACCACAACTCTGGGCTCACCAGCGTCGAGCGAGGCGCTGCCGATAGCGCGGCCGAGCCAGTAGACAGCTTCTTCGGTCAGGCTTTTGCCCACCACGCCACGGATGTCGTAGGCGCGGAAGATCTCCGCTGGCAGCTCGGGGATAGTGGTGTGGCCGTTGCCGGCGGTATCGTCGGGGTTCTGCATGTTGAAGGGGTCGTCGTCGAGGATGTCAATGTCGAGCACATCGCCGTCTTGCTGGGCTGCGACCGGCTGTTCGGCCGCTGTGCCTTGCGGTGCTCGGGTGTCAGCGCCGTTGCTCTCGGGCGCGCGCTTGAGCAGTTGTTGGATGTTCTGTGGCAGCGGCTCGAGGGGGCCGAGCTGGATGCTGCCAGCCTTGTTGCCCAGGGTCAGCTGGGTCAGGGTGTTAGCGTCGGCGCGCAGGGCGCGGGTCCAGCTGCGGTGCAGGAGCGATAGACCCAACATCAGGCCAACCAGGGCAACCAACGCGGCGATGCCGAGCATCAGCATGTTCGGCTGCACGCTGGACACTGCCGGGCCGGGGCGAAACTCCAGGCGCCAGGCCGGATTAGCAGTTTGTAGGGTGACCGGGGCGCCGCTGCCTTCGCCGCGCTGGAACAGAACTTGCTCAGGCGCGTTCGGGAATTGCTGGATCAGGCGTACCTGCCCTGCTTGCGGGGGCAGTTCCGGAAGGGTGGCGGTGACGCGTGAAACCTGCAGCACGGCAGCCAGCGTGCCGCCGATGGGTGCGTTGCTGGAGGCACGCAGGGGCTTGACGCCATACATTAGCCAACGGTTGCCGACCTTGTGCGCTTCAACCGGTACCGGCAGATCGTGTTCGGCTCGACGGATCATGTCCAGCGCTGCGAAGTTCAACGGTGCCTGCTCGTTCTCGACGCGCTCGGCCCGGTTGATTGCATTGGTGTAGATCGCCAGCGTGTCTGCGCCGTGGTAGCGCAGCAGGCGCTGCAGCGGCGTGCTGTCGTTGCGCTCGAGCGTGACCTGCAGCTGCGGGTTGGCAGCGACCCGCTCAAGATCGCGGTCCAGTTGGGCCAGGCTGAGGTTGATGGCGCTGACCTGCTGCTGGGCGTAGCTGGCCACCAGCTCATTCGTGCGCTGGGTTGCGTAGTCGCCAAGGGTAATCCAGAGTACCGCTGCGGCGGCGGCGATGCCGGTTAGCGACAGGGCGATAGGCAGGCCCGTGGCTGGTAGCCCGGGGGCGTTGCTGCTAGTTTTTCTGGTCAGTTTCATTATTGTTCGTAAGCCTCCCTGCACTGACGCTGTGCGCGGTCAGTGGGTTCCTGTGTGACCAAATCCGCCAGCGCCGCGCTGACTGTCATCAAAGCTGTCAACGATCTGCAGTTCCGCCTGCAAGACCGGGACTAGCACCAGCTGGGCGATGCGCTCTCCAGGGTTGATGGTAAAGGCGCTGCTGCTACGGTTCCAGCAGGAGACCATCAGTTGGCCCTGGTAATCGGAGTCGATCAGGCCGACCAGATTGCCGAGTACGATGCCGTGCTTGTGGCCCATGCCCGAGCGCGGCAGGATCATCGCCGCCAGGCCGGGGTCGGCGATATGAATGGCCAGGCCGGTTGGCAGCAACTCGGTCTGTCCTGGCTCCAGGGTCAGTGGCGCGTCGAGCATGGCTCGCAGGTCGAGGCCGGCCGAACCACCAGTGGCATAGGTTGGCAGCGGCCACTCGGTGCCGAGGCGGGGATCCATTACTTTGGCTTGCAGCGCGTGCATCAGGGCTCCTCAGTTGCTGTCCTGCTGGTCCAGCAGGGCTGCCAGACGGCTAATGATGTCGCGGGCGAGCTTCTGCTTGCTGGCCTGCGGCAGGCTGGTGCTGGTGAGCTGTCGATCGATCAGCGTCACCGCGTTGTCATCACTATTAAACCCGATCCCACTCTGGCTGACATCATTGGCAATGATCAGGTCGAGATTCTTGCGTTGCAGCTTGTCGCGGGCATAGCCCAGCACGTCCTGGGTCTCGGCAGCAAAGCCGACGCAGCAGCCAGGGCGCTGCGCGCTGGTTGCGAGGGTGGCCAGAATGTCAGGGTTGCGGACCAGAGTCAGAGTCATGCCGTCGTCACTGCCCGGGGTCTTTTTCAGCTTCTGATCGGCACAGGTATCGGGTCGGTAGTCGGCAACCGCCGCCGAGGCAATGAACAGGTCCGCGGGCAGGGCGGCCTGACAGGCGTCGAGCATGTCCTGCGCGCTGACCACGTCAACCCGCTGCACACGGGCTGGGGTGGGCAGATTGACCGGACCTGTGACCAGCGTGACCCGTGCACCGGCCTCGGCGGCAGCTTCGGCCAGAGCGAAGCCCATCTTGCCGGAGCTGTGATTGGAGATGTAGCGCACCGGGTCGATTGCCTCGCGGGTCGGGCCGGCGTTAATCAGCACGTGACGGCCACTGAGCAGGCCGCGCTGGAAGCAGTCGGCGGCGCGGGCGGCAATGTCGGTCGGCTCAAGCATGCGCCCGGGGCCAACGTCGCCGCAGGCCTGCCCGCCGTCACCGGGGCCAAAGACGTGCACACCGCGCTGCAGCAGCAGGCTCAGGTTGTGTTGGGTAGCGGCGTCGCGCCACATCGCCTGATTCATCGCTGGGGCAATGGCAATTGGCGCATCGGTGGCCAGCACCAAAGTGGTCAGCAGGTCATCGCCGCGGCCCTGCGCGAGTCGCGCCATCAGGTCCGCGGTGGCCGGGGCGATCAACACTAGATCGGCCCAGCGTGCGAGCTCGATGTGGCCCATGGCCGCTTCGGCAGCGGGGTCGAGCAGGTCGCCGTGTACCGGATGACCAGACAATGCCTGCAGGGTTAGCGGGGTAATGAACTCGCGGGCGGCGTTGGTCATGACTACGCGCACCTCGGCACCGGCGTCGCGCAGGCGGCGGATCAGTTCGGCGCTTTTATAGGCGGCAATACCACCGCTGACGCCGAGTACCACCTGCTTGTTGGATAACGACTGCATTGTGAACTTCCCCTCATGCTGCGAGCCGGCCTTTAGAGGGCCTGCGAAATGCCCGCTACGATAGCACAGCGGCCGAGGTCGCGCGCTTGCGGGCGAGCTGCCCGATGGGTGTTTGTGAGCGGTTTGACAGCACAGGGAGAGTGCATGGCGATTACCGATTGGCCCGCGGCTGAACGGCCGCGGGAAAAACTGTTGGCGCAGGGGGCCGAGGTGCTGTCTGACGCCGAGCTGTTGGCTATTTTTCTGCGTACCGGGCTGCCCGGCTGCAGCGCTGTGGATCTGGCTCGACGGCTGTTGGCCGCTTTCGGCAGTCTGCGCGCGCTGATGCAGGCCGATCTGGCAGAGTTCTCGGCCCATGCCGGGCTTGGGCCGGCAAAGTACGCCCAGCTGCAGGCGGTGCTGGAGATGGGACGGCGTCACCTGTTTGAAGATCTCAAGCGCGGTGATGCATTGACCTCGCCCGGCGCGGTGCGGCAGTTTCTGCGCAGCCGTCTGGCAGCGTTGCCGCACGAAGTGTTTGCTTGCCTGTTTCTTGACAGTCAGCACCGGGTGATCGCCTTCGAAGAACTGTTTCGCGGCACTATCGACAGCGCGAGTGTGTATCCGCGCGAGGTGCTCAAGCGAGCGCTGGCGCTGAATGCCGCGGCGTTGATCCTGACGCATAACCATCCGTCGGGTGTTGCCGAGCCGAGTCAGGCGGATCTGCAGCTGACACGCCGTTTGCGCGATAGCCTGGCAATGCTTGATATACGGGTGCTGGACCACCTGGTAGTGGGTGATGGCGAACCGGTGTCGATGGCGGAGCGGGGGCTGATATGAGGCGACGGATAATCGCACGACAAATTGAAAAATCGTTGCTTGCCCGGACGCATTTTGGTATAAAGCTCCGCTCTTCTCGGGGCTGCGCCTGGAAATGTGTATTTCTGGCGGGTTAAATCCACTCGCCCCGGCTGGACAACAGATTCTTTTATGGCTTCCAACCAGTTCGGGTTGGGCAAGTGGTTGGAGAGGGTTAACCATGTCTCGAGTATGTCAGGTGACCGGTAAGGGTCCGGTTACTGGGAACAACGTTTCCCACGCTAACAACAAAACCAAGCGTCGTTTTCTGCCTAACCTGCAGTACCATCGTTTCTGGGTTGAGTCGGAAAAGCGTTTCGTCCGTCTGCGCACTACTGCCAAGGGCATGCGCATCATCGACAAGCGCGGTATCGACGCGGTTCTGGCTGAAATCCGCGCCCGCGGCGAAAAAGTCTAAGGAGCATCATCATGCGTGAATTGATTCGTTTGGTGTCCTCTGCCGGTACTGGTCACTTCTACACTACCGACAAGAACAAGCGCACCACTCCCGACAAGATCGAAATCAAGAAGTTCGATCCGGTCGTACGTAAGCACGTGACTTACAAGGAAGCCAAGATCAAATAAGATCTTCGCTTGCTGACAAAAAACCCGCCTTGAGCGGGTTTTTTGTTGCCTGTGATTTAGCGCCGGGTAAACCAGACGTCAGCAACCCTTAAGGCTCGCCACCAATGGCAAAGTTCGGCAGGCTGTTGACCGGCTGGGCAAACTCGAAGGGGATGGAGACGGTCTGCAGGCCGACGTTCTTCTGCACCACGAAGTGCAGGTGCGGGCCGGTGCTGTTGCCGGTGTTGCCCGATAGCGCGAGCAACTGGCCTGGGTTGACCCGTTGGCCCTCGCTGACCTGCACCGAACCGCGTTTAAGGTGCAGGTAGACGCCCATGGTGCCGTCATCGTGCAGCAGGCGTACGAAGTTGCCGGACGGGTTGCTGCCGCGGCCGGTCTGGTTGTTCTCGATCTTCACGACCAGACCTGCACGGGCGGCGACGATCGGCGTGCCGACCGGCATCGCGATGTCGAAGGCGTAACGGCCCTTGGGGCCGCTGTGGCTGTAGCGGCCGCCCGGCCCTTGAGTCATGCGGAACGGGCCGCCGCGCCAGGGAAGCGGGTAATGGGTCAGGGTTTGCTGGGCACGCGGGTCGCCGAGGGCATGCTCCAGCCGGTAGTCGTAGTGCGGCTCGCCGTTGCCGGTGGGCTGCAGCGTGACCAGGCGGATTTGCTGGCGTGGCGGTAGCACCCAGTCGATCGGTGCTGCAGGGGCGCCGCTGACATTACGGGCGTTGTTGATGCTCAGGCGGATCTCGACGGGGGCGAACAGGTCGTTGTGCACGATCAGGGTTTCGCCGCCGGCATGGCGCTGTTTGGTGACATAGACTTCACGGTCGACATTTTCGACCATGGCATCGCGAAAAACGATGACCTGGGCACCTTCGACTTTCCTGTCGGTATAGGTGGTTACACCGTTTTCATCGGTGTACTTGTAGATGTTGCCGGCCAGCAGTAGAGGGCTGGCCAGCAGCAGGGTCAGGGGTATTAAGGCGCGCATCCGCTGCTACCTGTGTTATTCGTGCTGGCAGAGGCTGAGTCTAGCGCCTTGTGCGGGTCATGGCGACCCGCACGAAGAGCGGCTGTGACTCAGGCCAGATTCGGCCGTAGCGAGTAGCTGCGCAGGTGGCTGGCGAAATCCTGTAGTGCCTTGATGCCGCTTTCTTCAGCCTGATGGCACCAGTCTTTCAGGGCTTGCAGCATTTCGTGGCTGTTGGCGCTGGTGCGACCCCAGATCTGCTGCAGCGCCAGGCGCTTCTCGTAGATCACCTTGAGCGCCTGGCTGTGATCCAGCATGGTCTGGATGCGGGCCTGATGCTGTTCGTCGAGCAGGCTGGTTTCGCGGCTGAGCAGGCGCTTGGCGCGGCGAAACAGATGGTGCAGCGAGACATCGAGGCGCGCGATCTCGCTGCGTACCAGCGGCTTGATCACGTGCTTGCGGTACTGCGCCATGATCTGGAAGCGGTTGTTGAGGATCGCCATGGCCGTATCCATGTCCAGCGTCTGCTTGCCGGCGATCTTGTGTGCGATCGGTGCGGTGCGGCGCACTTCGGCCAAACCCAGCAGGCTGAACAGGCGAATCCACATCCAGCCCAGATCAAACTCCCACTTCTTGACCGACAGTTTGGCCGAGTTGGGGTAGGTGTGATGGTTGTTGTGCAGCTCTTCGCCTCCGATGAGAATGCCCCACGGCAGCAGATTGGTAGCGGCGTCGCGGCACTCGAAGTTGCGGTAGCCGACAGCGTGGCCGAGGCCGTTGATGACACCGGCAGCCAGTACCGGGATCCACAGCATCTGTACCGCCCAGACGGTCATGCCGAGCACGCCGAACAGGGCCAGGTCGATCAAGGCCATCAGGGTAACGCCAGCCAGCGGGAAGCGCTGATAGAGGTTGCGTTCGATCCAGTCGTCCGGGCAATTCTTGCCGTAGATACGCAGGGTGTCTTCGTTCTTCGCTTCTTCCATGTACAGCTCTGCACCCTTGCGCAGCACGGTGAGCAGGCCTTTGTGAACGGGGCTGTGCGGGTCGTCCGGGGTTTCGCACTTGGCGTGATGCTTGCGGTGAATGGCAGTCCACTCGCGGGTGTTCATGCTGGTTGTCAGCCACAGCCAGAAGCGGAAAAAGTGTTTGAGTGCCGGGTGAAGCTCAAGGGAGCGGTGCGCGGAGTAGCGATGCAGGTAGACGGTGACGCTGACGATGGTGACATGGGTCAGTACCAGTGTGACTGCCAGCAGCTGCCACCCAGACAAATTGAGTATGCCGTTGTACCACATAAATCTGCTTTACCTCGTTAGAATACGCGGACAAATAGCCCGTTTCGGGCCGATTATGGACCAACCGATGTGTGATGAACATGACCGTGGGTCGCCCCGCTGCGGCTGCTATAGTTTCCAAATGTTGACGAACGACACCGGTAAACCTGCATGAAATACGACTCCGGGGCCTGGATTGTCACGCTGTCGTATGTGGTCGTTGCGACCGCCTGGATCCTGTTCAGTGACAATCTGCTGCTGATGTTCGACGCCGATTTGCAGCAGCGCCTGCAGAGTGCCAAGGGCGTCGCTTTCGTCTTGGTGACCGGTGTTTTGCTGTTCTTTTCCGTGCGTTACCACCTGCGCCGGCGCCGACAGCAGGAGCTGGCCTTGCGGCGCAGCGATGAGCGCTTCAATCTCGCGCTGATCGGCGGTAATGATGGGCTCTGGGACTGGGATGTCGTCAGTGGCGAGATGTACCTGTCGCAGCGAGGCCGCGAGATTCTCGGCCTGTCGCAGCAGAGTGCCATGCTTGATGAGTGGCTGCAGCTGTTGCATCCGGAGGATCGCGAACCCGCTCGTCAGGAGCTGATCCGCCACCTGCGCGGTGAGTCGGAGCGGCTGGAGGTAAGCTACCGGCTGCGTCAGCCCGGTGGCGAAAATATCTGGATCGAGGTTGGCGGCCGTGCAGTGCGTGACTCGCAGGGCCGTGCGACGCGTGTGGTCGGCATGCTGCGAGACGTCACCGATCAGGTTGATCGTGAACAGAGACTGCGGCAGGCCGGGGTGATGTTCGATTGCACCAGCGAAGGCATGCTGATCTGCGACGTTGATCAGACCATCCTCGACGTCAACAACGCGTTCTGCAAGATCACCGGCTACGAGCCGGCCGAGGTAATTGGTCGGCAGCCGAGGATGCTCGCATCCGGCCGCCACGACCGTACCTTTTATCGTCATCTGTGGCAGCAGCTGCTTGCCACCGGGCGTTGGTCCGGCGAGGTCTGGAATCGCCGCAAGAACGGCGAAATCTATCCACAGTGGCAGAACATTATCAGCGTCAAGGATCACCGGGGTGAGTTGAGTCACTATGTGGCCGTCTTTGCCGACATGAGCGTGATCAAGCGTAACCAGCAGGAAATCGACTACCTCGCGCATCATGACCCGCTGACCAAGTTGCCTAATCGCCTGCTGCTCAATGAGCGCCTCAGCACGGCCATCGCCCGTTCGCGGCGGCAGGAAGCCAGCATCGGGCTGTTGTTTATCGATCTCGACCGCTTCAAGGGCGTCAACGACAGCCTCGGCCACAGTGCCGGCGACCAGCTGTTGCAACTGGTGACCCAGCGGGTGCTGCAGGTTTGCGAGGATGGCGACACGCTGGCGCGCCTCAGTAGCGACGAGTTTGCGCTGCTGGTGGAGCGGCGCGCTGGCGTGGAGGAGATGGGCAAGCTGGCCGAGCGCATTCTGCACCTGCTGCAGTCGCCTTTCGAGCTGTCTGGTCAATTGCTGCACATGACCGGCAGCATCGGTCTGGCGCTGTTTCCCCAGGATGGTACCGATGGCGCCGAGCTGTTGAAAAATGCCGATTCGGCGATGTCGCTGGCCAAGCAGCGCGGCCGCAACGGCTATGCCTTCTACACTCAGGAGCTGACTGAGCAGGCCAAGCGCCGACTGAGCCTGGAGACCGATCTGCACGAGGCCATCCGGCACAACCAGCTGCAGGTCTACTATCAGTTGCAGAAGGATTTCACTACCGGCCACTTTGTCAGTCTTGAGGCGCTGGTTCGCTGGCAGCACCCGACCCAGGGGCTGGTGGCACCGAACGAGTTTCTGCCGGTGGCGCGTAACGCTGGCCTGATGAGTGATATCGACGAGTTCGTGCTCAACGAGGCCTGTCGTCAGCTGCGGCTGTGGCTGGATGCGGGGTATCCGTTCCAGTCGGTGGCGGTCAATATGTCCGGTTACTGGATGGAGCGTGGCGATGTGTTCGGCAGCGTTTCAACCGTGCTGCGCCGGCATGGACTGGATGCCGGCTGCCTGGAGCTGGAAGTGACTGAAGACGAGGTAATGCACTTCGGTGACGAGGGTGTGCTGCTGCTGGACCGGTTGGCCGATCTGGGTGTCGGGCTGGCAATTGATGACTTTGGTACCGGCTACTCCTCGCTGTTGCGGCTCAAGCGCATGCCAGTCAACAAGCTGAAGATCGATCGCGGCTTTGTAACGGACCTGCCCGGCAGTGACAGTGACAGCGCCATGGCGCGGGCGATCATCGCACTGGGCAAGAGTTTGCAGTTGAAGGTGATTGCCGAAGGGGTTGAAAGCGAGGAGCAGCAGTCGATGTTGCACAAGCTTGGCTGTGATCTGGGGCAGGGCTACCTCTACAACCGTCCTTTACCGGCTGGCGAGATTGAGACCCTGTTGGGAGGAACCGTGCATGACTGAGTTCCAGCCGCTGCGCATGGATCGCAGCCAACCCTGCCGCGTGGGGCCACAGGATCAGCAATGGCAGGCAGCCACGCAGGCGCCGATCAGGCGCTGGCAGTTGGAGCGGGAGGCGCCAGAGAGCGGTCAGGTGACGAGTCTGGTCGAGTATCTGCCGGGCGCGCATTTTCCGGTGCATCGGCACCCGGCGGGTGAGGAGATTCTGGTGCTCGACGGGGTGTTCAGCGACCAGTCCGGCGACTATCCGGCCGGCAGCTATCTGCGCAGTCCCGCGGGCTCTGAACATGCGCCGTTTTCGGCACCGGGCTGCCTGATTTTCGTCAAACTCAACCAGTTTGCGGCAGATGATCAGGCGACGGTGCGCCTGACCCCAGCAAGCGTCGCCGCCGAGCCCTTCTGCGCCGGTGTTACCGGGCGTTTGCTGCATTGTTATGGGGCTGAGCAGACCTGGTTGCTGGACTGCGAGGCGGGCGCCGTGCTGCACTGGCCAGGTGTTGCAGGTGGAGAGCTGCTGGTAGTGAGTGGCGAGCTGGACGAAGCGGGGCGCTCTCACGCTGCGCACAGCTGGTTGCGCGACACCCGCCTGTCCGAGCTGGGGCTGAGCGCGACTATGCCCAGCCAGCTACTGCTCAAGCTCGGCGCGTTGCGCGGTCTAGAGGAAGACCCACAGTAGCAGCACGCCGAGCAGGATGCGGTAGATCACAAACGGCTGCATGCCGATCCGCTTGATGAACGCCAGGAAGTAGTGAATGCATAGGTAGGCACTGATACCGGACAGCAGTACGCCCGCTGCCATGTGCAGCCAATCGACAGCGATCTTGCTTTCGATCAGCTCGAGGGTCTCCAGACCGCAGGCCAGCACGATCACCGGAATCGACAGCAGGAACGAGAAGCGCGCCGAGGCCTCGCGGCTCAGGCCGAGCATGAGCGCAGCGGTCATGGTGATGCCCGAGCGCGAGGTGCCCGGGAACAGTGCCAGCGCCTGCGCGCAGCCGATAAAGAGGACGTCCTTCCAGTTCATCTGGTGTTCACTGCGGCTGCCGCGGTGACGCCAGTCAGCCCAGCCCAGCAGCAAGCCAAAGGCGATCAGCCCTATCGACAGATAGATGGGCGAACGCAGCACGGTCTCCACGGTGTCCTTCAGCAAAAGACCGGCCAGGCCGACCGGGATGGTGCCTAGAATTACCGCCCATGCCAGCCGAGCGTCGTCGTCCAGCTGGCGGGTTGCCAGCGAGCGGCCCCAGCTGACGGTCATGCCGAAGATGTCCCGGCGGAAGTAAATCAGTACAGCAGACAGGCTGCCCAGGTGCAGGGCGACGTCGAACGCCAGGCCCTGATCCGGCCAGTCGGTCAGCACCGGCACCAGAATCAGGTGGGCTGAACTGGAGACCGGCAGAAACTCGGTAATGCCCTGAACAATCGCAAGAATGAAAACCTGCAGCCAATCCATCGTCAGCCCGTGCTCCGCTGTTGGAAAAGGCGCAAGTAAAGCACGCCGGAGGCCGTTGGCGCGACCCTCCCGATGATTATGCGCGGCCAACACGGAGGTTGATTCACGCTGCGGGCAATGGTTCCGATGGGTATGTCATGTCATTGTCGGGCAATGCATAACAACAAGGAGAATCCCATGCGCTGGCAACATCGACCCGAAGGCTCCAACTGGGGCGACTTTGGCCCGGATGACGAGTTGGGCCGTCTCAACCTGCTGACCCCCGAGAAGGTGCTGCAGGGGGTTGCTGAAGTGCGCGACGGGCGCAGTTTCTGCCTCAGTCTGCCGTTGGACTACCCCGGTGGAAACGCGCTCAATCGCCTGCGTCATCCGCCGCGCCGTTTTACTGCCGGGCGCGCCGACAAGCTCAACTACAACTTTGAGCTGCAACGACTCAATCCGCGTTTTACCGATGTGGTCAGCGACGACGCGGTGCTGCTGTTTACCCAGTACTCGACCCAATGGGATGCGCTCTCGCATGTGGGTGGGCTGTTCGATGCTGACGGTGATGGGGTCGCCGAAGCGCTTTATTACAACGGCTGGAAGGCGGGTGAGCATATCTGCGGGCCGTCCGGCCACGAGGACGCGCTGGAGGGTGTGAACGCGGCGCGACTGGGCATTGAAAAGATGGCTGAGACGGCGGTGAGTGGCCGTGCTGTGCTGATCGATCTTGAGCGCCACTGCGGTCGGCAGCGGGTGCTGGTTGACTACGCCCGACTGCAGCAGATCATGCAGGCAGACGGCGTGGTCGTGGAGCCGGGTGACATGGTGTGTCTGTATACCGGGTTTGCCGATGTGATTCTGGAAATGGAGCGTCAGCCCGATGCGGCGCGGCTGGAATCCAGCTGTGCGGTCCTCGATGGCCGAGATCCGGCGCTACTGCAATGGATTACCGATAGCGGCCTGAGTGTGCTGATCGCCGATAACTACGCAGTGGAAGCCTATCCGGCGCGTGACGGGCACGGCTGCTGCGCCGCGCTGCCGCTGCACGAGCACTGCCTGTTCAAGCTGGGTGTGCATCTGGGCGAGCTCTGGTATCTCACCGAACTGGCGGAGCATCTGCGAGCCAGTGGCCGCAATCGGTTTATGCTGACGGCGCCGCCGCTGCGTTTGCCCGGAGCGGTCGGCTCGCCGGTGTCGCCGGTTGCACTGGTCTAGTGCTGGCGAGCGACATCCATATTTGAATTTGCGACCTTAAACCTGACCACTTGGACAGGAGCGGCGCTATTTTGGTGCGAGCGCGCCGATATTGTGCGAGGGGTGCATTGTATTGGTGCGATGTATGTGCGCGTGATTTGTGACCATGGTGTGACAGTGGCGTGATGGCGCTGCGCCATGCTTTCTGGTGCGAATATTGCTTTAGGCTCAATTCGTTCCAAATAGCGAGGTTGTTGCAGTGAGCCTGAAAAGCGATCAAATGAATCTGTCAGCGTCCGAACGCCGCTGGCTGCCGTGGTTCGGGCCGACCGGCAAACTGGCCATGGGCTGGGCCTGCCGGGTCAACAGCAACCGCTACGCGCAGCTGGAGTCGATCTTCGATAGCCTCGCGGCAACGCGGGTGAGACTGCTGCAGCAGTGGTGCGAAAACCAATGGGCAGGCCTGCAAGGTATCGGCCAGCAGTTGAGCGACAGCGCCGCTGAGGCCAGCGAGGCGCAGTTGGTTAAATTGCGCAGCAAGCTGCCGGATGCCTCCGAGTTGTTGCTGCTCGGCGCCGACGGGACTGCGCTGGCGAGTAGCGCGGGGCAGCTCAGTGGGCTGCAGCTGGACGCCCAGGCGGTGCGGGCGGGTCTGCAACATCGTTTTTTGCATGGCCCCTATATTGATCAGCGCACCCGCCAGTTGGGGCCTTCGACCTCCAGCTTTCATGACGCCGTAACCCTGATGTTCTATCAGCCGCTGCACGGTCCGAACGGTGAAGCCATGGGATGCGTCTGCGCACGCGTACCCAACGACGTGGTGGGTGACCTGATTCAGCGTGAGGCCGGGCACATCTATCAGGAGTCCGGTGACAACTACATCTTTATGGTTGAGTCGCGCTTCAATCCGTCGATTGAGCCGGGTCGGGCGCTGTCCCGTTCGCGCTTTGAGGACAGCACCTTCAGTCATGGCGACAACCTCAAGAGTGGAATCAAGACAGCCTGGGGCACGGTCAGCGTGCGTGAGCACACCGAATTCGAGGTGCGCTTTACTGACCCGGCAACGGGCGAGTTGCACCCGGGCGTGCGCGAAACCATTCGTAACGGCGAAAACACCTACGTCAAATATCCCGGTTACTCCGACTACCGCCACATTCCGGTGATCGGCAAGGGTGTGACCTTCAGTCTGCCGGGCTCACCCGACCGCTGGGGCATGATGTGCGAGGCCGACCTTGAAGAGGTCTACCGCTATCGCTCGCTCAGCTACAGCCTGATGAAGGACTTCTGGGTGCTCGCTGCGCTGGTGTTTGTCGCCCAGCTGGGCTTCGATAAGGTCGGGCTTACCGGCTGGGTGGAGCACCTGGCGCACGTCGGCGTGCTGGGGCTGGCTGGCCTGTGGTTCTGGCAGAGCGCCACACGCAAGCTCGCGCGCCGCCTCGGGCGCATGACCGAGATCATCCGTAACATCGCCGAGGGCGAGGGCAATCTCAGTCAACGGATGGACACCAGCCGACTGGTGCCGGATGAGACGGGCGAACTGGGTCGCTGGATCAACAGCTTTATCGACAACCTCGATACCATTGTTGGCCGGGTCAAGCAGGCCAGCCGCCACGCGTTGCAGAACAGCGAGCAGATGCTCGGCCGCAATCAGCAGGCCAGCGACACCGCTGAGGAAGTGACCAGCAACATTCAGCAGATGCTGGGCATGATTGAAGCGCAGCTGCAGACGGTAAACGCCGCGTCAGAAACCGCGGCGCAGATGAAAGCCAATATGGCGTCGGTGGTCGAGGCAGCGCGTGCCCGGCTGGATACCGTAACCAGCGGCACCCGCAAGATTCGCGACATCGTCGAGAGCTCGGCTGCCAGCGTGCAGGTGCTGGACAATCGTACCGGCGAGATTGTCGGCATGGTGTCGTTGATTACCGATATCACCAGTCAAACCAATCTGCTGGCGCTCAACGCTGCGATCGAGGCCGCGCGTGCCGGTGAGCACGGCCGTGGTTTTGCGGTCGTCGCCGATGAGGTGCGGGCCCTGGCCTCGCGCACCGCCAAGGCAGCCGAAGAAATCAGTCAGGGGATTACCAGCATTCGGGAT
Source organism: Halopseudomonas sp. (assembly GCF_038130085.1). Classification (NCBI taxonomy): domain Bacteria; kingdom Pseudomonadati; phylum Pseudomonadota; class Gammaproteobacteria; order Pseudomonadales; family Pseudomonadaceae; genus Halopseudomonas; species Halopseudomonas sp. The sequence goes on from NZ_JAYPMU010000033.1 coordinate 28,136, forward strand.
GCGACACGGGAGACGGTAGTCGTGATGGAGCGCGGCGTCGCCGACGTGGATCTGCAGCTGCAGCAGGCGGCGAGTGCATCGGATGATAACGATCTATTGTATCAGACCGTTGAGGAGCTGTTTGAGGTGATCTCGGTGATGGATACCAACAGCAAGGAGCATGGTCGCCAGGCCGGTCATGTGGCCGAGGCAACTCACTCGATGAGCCAGGTGATTACCGCGCTGCGGGCCAGCTCGGGGCAGGTTAAGGAAACGGCGTCACGTTTGCATCAGCTGTCGGATACCTTCCAGGTCAGCGCCGACCGGTAGGGGCACGGCACGCCGTGCCCGGGGTGACGGTTGCACGGAACGATAGCTGCCCACGAAACACCCCCGCAGACAGCACGGGCACAGCATGCTGTGCCCCTACGCAAATATGCTGAAGGCAATAAAAAACCCCGGCTCTTTCGAGTCCGGGGTTTTTTACATCAAGCTGAAGCTTACAGCTTGCCTTCCAGCTCCGGTACCGCCTCGAACAGGTCGGCAACCAGGCCGTAATCGGCAACCTGGAAGA
>NZ_JAYPMU010000034.1:0-23023 GCF_038130085.1 Halopseudomonas sp.
TTCATGCCTCATTCTCTCAAGAGTTGAGGCCTCCACGAAACCCGGTGCGATTCAAACTGCCAGTGCAAGCGAACTCCATTTAACTGCGTTCTTCATTGGTGTGCTCCTTTGATATAAAGAAAACCTGTAGGCTCTGCGGCCTGGTCTCTCGTTTTCGCACTATATTTAAGCACTGATGTGCTGGGGGCGAAAGCAAGTGCCTTAAAAAACAGCGTTTTGTCGGGGAATGTTTATAGAATATTGCGCGGCAAATGGCGATACCTGCTGTGCATTTTTTTATACGCATTGTGCGGATATGCCGGAAATAAGATCTTATTTTGCGGCTGGTGAGACGATTTTTTGATTTATAACGCCTGAGGTTGATTTGAATGTTTGAACTGCACTTGCAGCTGCAAGCAGACTGCGTCGTTGTCGGTGACTTTGAGTTGTGTCGCGTGTTGCTTTTGAACGACTGTCAGTATCCGTGGTTTGTGCTGGTTCCGCGTCGTGCCGATATGCGCGAGGTTTTTCAGTTGTCGGATGAGGATCGGGCGCAATTTCATCGTGAGTCGGACTGTTTGGCCAGCTTGCTGTGCACTGCGTTTTCGGCCGACAAGATGAATGTGGCTGCATTGGGGAATATGGTGCCGCAGTTGCACGTCCACCATATTGTGCGCTATCGCACGGATGCCGCCTGGCCGGCGCCCGTCTGGGGCAAAATGCCGGCGGTGCCCTATGAGGCAGATGCGCTAGCGCAAGTGCTGTCCAAGGTGCGTAGTCTGTTGAGTGGCGTGCAGGGTTTTGTGGAGGGCGACAGATGAGTCAGGAGCAGTTGATTGCTCGGATAGATGAGTTGGAGTCGCGGCTTGCCTTTCAGGACGACACTATTCAGGCGCTGAACGACGTGCTGGCTGCTCAGCAGTTTGAGCTGGATCGCCTGCGGCGCTCGCTTGAACTGGTTGCCAAAAGGCAGGCCGATTTGGCTGCACAGGTCCCGGGAGAGGCGGGGGAGGAGCCGCCTCCTCCCCACTACTGACTATTGCTTTAGCGCTTGCGGTTATTGAGGATCGCGACATCCTCGGCCTGCAGGCCCTTGTCGCGATTGGCCACGACATAGGAAACGCGCTGGCCTTCCTGCAGGGCTCGATGCCCCTCGCCCTGGATTGAGCGGAAGTGGACGAACACGTCACCACCGTCGTCCCGAGTGATAAAGCCGAACCCTTTGCTGGTGTTGAACCACTTCACTGTGCCGGTTTCGCGCGAATCATTGGCAGACGCTGCGGCTTTCTTGGTGGCTTTTGCCGGTTTGGCCGGGCGCGGGGCACGCTGGATTGTTTTCAGCTCCTGACAAAGCGCGGTCAGGGTGTGCAGGCAGGTGCCTGTGATTGCGGCGCTGAGAGCCCAGATGTTCCAGTCGGCGAACAGTGGGTTGATCAGCAGTGCGCTGAACGGGATGCAGGCTGCGATGACCAGCAGGGCTGAGCCCAGCAGAGCAGCGCCGCCAGCGATGCCACTTTCAGCAGTACGCTGGGCAGTGAACTGCTGCAGATTGATCAGGCCGGTCAGGATCGCGAGCAGGCCCGGATAGCTGATAGGTGCGGCTTGGGTAAGGAATGGCATGCTGGAGAACAAGCCGACCAGCAGGGCGGCAGCACCTATGAAAAGGTGCAGATAACGAAGGGTCTTCAAGAGGCTCACCGTAAATAGAGTGCTGTGTTGGAGTTGTAGTCGTACTAAATTGTGCAGCTCACGTCGTGAGCTGCCGGGGCACTCTAACCCGAAATCGCCCGCCCTCCAAACGGAGTGCGGGCGTGCTGTGAACCGGGGCTGGATGCGGATCAGCTTTCCAGCAGGCTGCGCAGCATCCAGGCGGTCTTTTCGTGAGTCTGCATGCGCTGGGTCAGCAGGTCGGCTGACGGCTCGTCGTGCGCTGAATCGCAGGTCGGGAATATGCTCCGAGCGGTGCGCGCACAGGCTTCATGGCCCTCAACCAGCAGGCGGATCATCTCTTTAGCCTCCGGGACGCCACTTTCTTCCTTGATACTGCTCAGTTCAACGAATTGGCGGTACGTGCCGGGGGCAGGAAAGCCGAGGGTGCGGATGCGCTCGGCAATCTCGTCAACGGCCAGCGCCAGTTCGTTGTAGTGGGTTTCAAACATGAGGTGGAGTGTCTGAAACATCGGGCCTTTCACGTTCCAGTGAAAGTTGTGGGTTTTGAGGTACAACGTGTAGGTGTCGGCCAACAGGCGAGACAGGCCTTCCGCAATTTGAGCGCGATCCGTTTCGGTAATGCCGATATCGATTTTCATCAGAGCTCCTTGCTTGTTTCGAGGCTTTTTGCGGCAGCTGGGCCGCGATTTATTTGCAGCCGTCATGGCTTGTCTTCTACTCCGATGCACTTTCGCTGCATTAGGTTCCCCAGTCGCTAAAGGTGGCCGCGGCAGGCTCCCTTGTGCATCAAGTTTCCGGTATAGTGTCGGGTTTTATCTGGGCGTCATCCGCGTGTACCAAACGCATCGCGTCCCATCGCACCGACTTTGCCGACTACAGGAATCACCACACCATGATGCGTAGCCACTATTGCGGCCAGCTGAACGAAACGCTGGCGGATCAGGAAGTAACTCTTTGCGGCTGGGTTCACCGCCGCCGTGACCATGGCGGGGTCATCTTCCTTGATATTCGTGATCGTGAAGGTCTGGCGCAGGTCGTGTTTGACCCTGATCGTGCGGAAACCTTTGCCAAGGCCGACCGCGTGCGCAGCGAATACGTAGTAAAGGTGACCGGCAAGGTCCGTCTGCGTCCTGAGGGTGCGCGCAACGCCAATATGGCATCCGGCGCTATTGAGGTGCTGGGCTACGAACTGGAAGTGCTGAACGAAGCGGACACCCCGCCGTTCCCGCTGAATGAATACACTGATGTTGGCGAGGAAACCCGCCTGCGGTATCGCTTTATCGATCTGCGTCGTCCGGAAATGGCTGAGAAGCTGAAGCTGCGCTCGCGCATCACCTCCAGCATTCGCCGTTACCTGGATGATAATGGCTTCCTCGACGTGGAAACCCCGATCCTGACCCGGGCCACACCGGAAGGTGCACGTGACTATCTGGTGCCGAGCCGCACCCACGCAGGCAGCTTCTTTGCCTTGCCGCAGTCACCGCAGCTGTTCAAGCAGTTGTTGATGGTGGCCGGTTTTGACCGTTACTACCAGATCGCCAAGTGCTTCCGTGACGAAGACCTGCGTGCAGACCGTCAGCCGGAGTTCACCCAGATCGACATCGAGACCAGCTTCCTCGATGAAAAAGACATCATGGACATTACCGAGACCATGGTGCGCAATCTGTTCAAGGAAGTGCTGGATGTCGAGTTCGGCGAACTGCCGCACATGTCGCTGGCGGAAGCCATGCGCCGCTTCGGCTCCGACAAGCCCGATCTGCGTATTCCGCTGGAACTGGTTGACGTTGAAGATCAGCTGAAAGAAGTCGACTTCAAGGTGTTCGCCGGTCCGGCGAATGATCCGAAGTGCCGCGTGACTGCGCTGCGCGTCCCGGGTGGTGCGAGCATGCCGCGCAAGCAGATCGACGACTACACCAAGTTTGTCGGCATCTATGGTGCCAAGGGTCTGGCGTACATCAAGGTCAACGAGCGCGCCGCGGGCGTTGAAGGTCTGCAGTCGCCGATCGTCAAGAACATCCCGCTGGACAATATCAATGTCATTCTGGACCGCGTTGGTGCGGTAGATGGTGACATCGTGTTCTTCGGCGCAGACAAGGCGCGCATCGTATCCGAAGCGCTGGGCGCTCTGCGTATCAAGCTCGGTCACGACCTGAACCTGTTCACCTGTGAATGGGCGCCTTTGTGGGTCGTCGACTTCCCGATGTTTGAAGAGAACGACGACGGCAGCCTGACCGCGATGCACCACCCGTTCACTGCGCCCAAGTGCACCCCGGCCGAACTGGAAGCCAACCCTGCGGGTGCGCTGTCCCGTGCGTACGACATGGTGCTCAACGGTACCGAGCTGGGCGGCGGTTCAATTCGTATTCACGACAAGACCATGCAGCAGACGGTCTTCCGCGTGCTGGGTATCAGCGAAGACGAGCAGCAGGAGAAGTTCGGCTTCCTGCTGGATGCGCTGAAGTACGGTGCGCCGCCGCACGGTGGTCTGGCCTTTGGCCTGGATCGTCTGGTGATGCTGATGACCGGCGCGCAGTCGATTCGCGAAGTGATTGCCTTCCCGAAAACCCAGAGCGCGGCCTGTGTTATGACTCAGGCGCCGGGTGAGGTGGATAACAAGTCGTTGCGCGAGCTGCATATCCGTCTGCGGGAACAGCCCAAGGCTGAGTAAGTAATTCGTCCCCGCGGTGCTGCTGGCACAGCGGGGATTTTGCTATCTGGAGTTGGTTTTATGGCCGGTCATTCCAAATGGGCCAATATCAAGCACCGCAAGGCGGCTCAGGATGCCAAGCGGGGCAAGATCTTTACCAAGCTGATTCGTGAGTTGACCGTCTCTGCTAAGGTGGGCGGCGGCAACCCGGCTGACAATCCGCGCCTGCGAGCGGCTGTCGACAAGGCGCTTGGCGCCAACATGACCCGTGACACTATCGATCGCGCTATCGCTCGTGGTGCCGGCAGTAATGATGCCGACAACATGGAAGAGCTGACCTATGAAGGTTACGGTGCCGGTGGCGTGGCGGTATTGGTCGAGGCGATGACGGATAACCGAAATCGTACGGTCAGTGAAGTGCGTCATGCTTTCGGCAAATGCGGCGGTAATCTGGGAACCGATGGCTCTGTAGCTTATCTGTTTACCCGCCGTGGGCAGCTCGCGTTCGCAGCAGGCGTTGACGAAGACGCCCTGATGGAAGCCGCGTTGGAGTCCGGTGCTGAAGATGTGGTTGGCAACGACGACGGGTCTTTCGACGTCTTCACCAGCTTCGAAGAGTTTGGTGCTGTGCGTGACGCGCTGGAATCAGCGGGTTTTACGCCGGAGTCTGCCGAGGTCACCATGGTTCCGTCGACGCAGGCCGAGCTGGATCTGGATACGGCGCAGAAGGTCATCAGGTTGATCGATATGCTGGAAGATCTGGATGACGTGCAAAACGTTTATTCCAATGCATCGATCTCCGATGACATCATGGAGCAGCTTGGCTGATCTTCCGTAGATAATGCAGACAAGGGAGGCGCGGGCCTCCCTTTTTTCTATAACCTGGGTGTTGATAGGGATGATATGGCGCTGATACTGGGAATCGACCCAGGCTCCAGAATTACCGGGTTCGGCATCGTTCGCCACGAGGCCGGCCGCCAAGAGTATGTCACCTCGGGTTGTATTCGGGTGGGCGACGGCGCGTTCCCCGAGCGACTGCAAAAGATCTTCCACTACCTGTCCGAGCTGATCGGACAGTATCGCCCGGATGTGGTCAGTATCGAGCAGGTGTTTATGGCTCGAAATCCGGATTCGGCACTTAAACTGGGGCAGGCCCGCGGCGCGGCTATCGTTGCGGCGGTGAATGCGGGGTTGTCTGTGCATGAATACAGCGCGCGTCAGGTCAAGCAGGCGGTGGTCGGGACTGGCGCGGCCGACAAGAAGCAGGTTCAGCATATGGTAACGCAGCTGCTGGGCCTGGGGGGTACGCCGCAGGCGGATGCCGCGGATGCACTGGCGATCGCTCTATGTCATGCGCACATGAGTGGCGTGCAGCAGCAGCTTGGCAATGCAGCGTTGGCGATGCGGGCCGGCCGGGTCCGCCGCCGTTGATCTGAATTTCAGGGAGTAGCACAGGTGATAGGGCGTTTGAGCGGTATCTTGCTGGAAAAACAGCCGCCACATATTTTGCTGGACGTGCAGGGGGTGGGGTACGAGCTGGATGCTCCCATGAGTACCTTTTATCAACTGCCCTCGCTGGGCGAAAAAGTGACCCTGCATACCCATATGGTGGTGCGTGAAGACGCGCAGCTACTCTATGCCTTTGCTGATAAGCGCGGTCGTGAGCTGTTTCGCGAGTTGATTCGACTCAACGGTGTAGGCCCCAAGTTGGCGCTGGCGTTGATGTCCGGTATGGAAGTCGATGAGTTGGTCATGGCCGTACAGCATCAGGATGTCAGTGCGCTGGTGAAGATTCCGGGCGTCGGCAAGAAGACGGCGGAGCGGCTATTGATTGAGCTGCGCGACCGCTTCAAGGCGTGGGATGCGTTGCCGGGTGCGGTTTCCCTGGCAGTCCCGTCAGGCATCAACAGTGCGCCGATCAAGCCGAGCGCGGATGCGGTAAGCGCGTTGATCGCCCTCGGTTACAAGCCGCAAGAGGCCAGCAAAGCGGTCGCGGCGGTCGATGAGGATGGGCTCAGCAGTGAAGAGTTGATTCGCCGTGCACTCAAGGGCATGGTGTAGAGCGTATCGCTGCCCGCAAGTCTTGCTCCCTTTTTGATGGATAAAACATGCTGGAAGAAGATCGCCTGATCGCGGCAACGCCCAGGCAGCAGGAAGAAGTTATTGATCGGGCCATTCGCCCATTGAAGCTGGCGGAGTATATCGGCCAGCCTACGGTACGCGAGCAGATGGAGCTGTTCATCAAGGCTGCGAAAGGCCGAGGTGAGGCGCTGGATCACGTGCTTATCTTTGGGCCGCCCGGTCTCGGCAAGACCACGCTCGCCAACATTATTGCCCAGGAAATGGGGGCCAAGATCAAGAGCACCTCCGGCCCGGTGCTTGAACGCGCCGGCGATCTTGCTGCGCTGCTGACCAATCTTGAAGCTGGCGATGTGCTGTTTGTTGATGAAATTCATCGCCTCTCGCCGGTAGTCGAGGAGATTCTGTATCCGGCGATGGAGGATTACCAACTCGACATCATGATCGGGGAGGGGCCCGCTGCCCGCTCGATCAAACTGGATCTGCCGCCTTTTACCCTTGTGGGTGCAACGACGCGCGCCGGGATGTTGACCAATCCGCTGCGAGACCGTTTCGGCATTGTGCAGCGGCTGGAGTTCTATTCGGTTGCCGACCTGGCAACCATTGTCGCGCGCTCTGCCGCGATTCTCGGTCTGCAGATGGATGATGGCGGTGCGCGTGAAATTGCTCGTCGCTCGCGAGGTACGCCGCGTATCGCCAATCGGCTTCTGCGTCGGGTAAGGGATTTCGCAGAGGTGCGTGGTGCGGGCGTTATCAGCACCGAAGTGGCCGATAAAGCCCTGAACCTGCTGGATGTGGACGAGCAGGGTTTTGATCACATGGACCGTCGGTTGTTGCTGACCATGATCGACAAGTTCGATGGCGGCCCTGTAGGTCTGGACAATCTGTCAGCGTCCATCGGAGAAGAGCGGCATACCATTGAAGACGTGCTTGAGCCTTACCTGATTCAGCAGGGCTTCATCATGCGTACGCCCCGCGGCCGGGTGGTTACCCGCCACGCGTATCAGCATTTCGGGCTTAGATTGCCGGCCCGAATGGCCTCGCCGTCAGCTGATCTATTCGACGACCCGGCTGCGCCGGACTCACCCTGAAAAAATATTTTGCATTTAGCGAGGACACCCACTATGCAAAATCATTGCTTGGATCTACATTATGCGCGTTGAACGTTCTGGGCCGCCGTTCGAGCTGAAAGCCCGCGTCTACTTTGAAGATACCGATGCCGGCGGCATCGTCTACTACGTCAATTACCTGAAGTTTATGGAGCGTGCGCGGACGGAGCTAGTCCGTACTCTCGGCTTTGATCAAAGCGCTCTGCAGAGAGAAAACGTCATTTTTGTTGTGCACTCTGTCACGGCACGTTATCACGCGCCTGCACGATTGGATGATGAACTTGTCGTAACTGCGACTGTCTTGGAAACCAAGCGAGCAAGTATTCGCTTCCGCCAGAGTGTTACTCGGGCGGGAGAGCTGTTGTGTGAAGGTGAGGTATTGGTCGCCTGTGTCAGCGCCGACCGCTATCGCCCGAGAGCTATTCCCGAAGGCATGCGTGCCGCGTTCGAGAGCAGCAAATGGGCTGAGATTAACGGGTAATGAGTCAAGAATTCGATGGACAAGCGAGGAGTAGCTGAGCGTGCAGGCTGACCAAATGTCGATATGGCACCTGGTGTCCGGCGCCAGTGTGCTGGTGCAACTGGTAATGCTGACCCTGCTGGCGGCGTCGGTGACGTCGTGGGTAATGATTTTTCAGCGTGGCAGCGTCATGCGCTCCGCCAAGAACGCTCTGGATGATTTTGAGGATCGCTTCTGGTCGGGCGTCGACCTGTCTCAGTTGTATCGCCAGGTAACCGGCTCGCCGGATGAAAACTCAGGCCTTGAGCAGATTTTCCGCGCGGGCTTCAAAGAGTTCTCGCGCATGCGTCAGCAGCCTGGCGTTGATCCGGATGCGGTGATGGATGCCGTGCAGCGCTCGATGCGGGTCGCGATTTCACGTGAAGAGGAAAAGTTGGAGCTGCATCTGCCGTTTCTGGCGACCGTCGGCTCGACCAGTCCCTACATCGGTCTGTTCGGTACCGTCTGGGGGATCATGAATTCGTTCCGTGGTCTGGCAACCGTTCAGCAAGCGACGCTGGCGACTGTTGCTCCGGGTATTGCCGAAGCGCTGGTGGCAACCGCCATCGGCTTGTTCGCGGCGATTCCGGCCGTTGTTGCTTATAACCGTTTCTCCGCCCGTTCGGAAATGCTGATCGGCCGCTACTACACCTTTGCAGAAGAGTTCTCCAGCATTCTGCACCGCCGCGTTCACGCTCGCGAGGAGTAAGCGGAGTCGTTATGGGCATGCATATGCAAGGGCGGCGACAGAAGCGCAAGCCAGTCGCAGAAATGAACGTGGTGCCATACATCGACGTGATGCTGGTACTGCTGGTCATTTTTATGGTCACCGCGCCGATGCTGAACCAGGGCGTCAAGGTGGACCTGCCGCAGGTATCCAGCGAGGTTTTGCCGTCGGATAGCACGCAGCAGGTGCTGACCCTGTCTGTTTTGGCTGACGGTACCTACTACTGGAACCTGGGCGATGGGGTCGATACCGAAAATCATACCGACAGCGTTGTATCGCTGGCTGAGATGACCGAAGGTGTCAGCAAGATCATGGCCGCCAAGCCGGACACGCTGGTCTACATTCGTGGTGACAAGCAAGCCAACTATGGCGTGGTTGTTACGGCAATGGGGGCGCTGCAGCAGGCTGGCGTGCCCAATGTGGGTCTGATTACCGAGGCGCCGTGAGCACGCGATATCAATATCGGCCTACGGCGTCGGAGCGATACTCGACGCCGCTGTTGAAGGCCGCAGGTCTGCACTTGGCAGTGGCGATCCTGTTGTTCGCTTCTTTCAGCAGTGCGCCCGAGTTTGAGCCGGCCAAGCCGATCGTACAGGCGACGTTAGTGCAGTTGGACTCGATGAGTCCGGCGGTGACGCAGACAGACCAGAAAATTGCCGGCGAGGCGCAGAAAACGGCTGCTCCGCGTCACGAAGAAGAGGCGATGGAGGCCCAGCGCCAACAGCAGCAAGCTGCTGAAGCGGCCCGCGCTGCTGCAGCAGAGAAGGCCAGGCAGGACGCTGAGGCGGCTGCCGCCGCTTCTGCACGCCAGGCGCAAGCCGAGGCGGATCGTAAGGCTGCCGAGGCAGCAGCTGCCGCCGAGCGACGTAAGGTTGAAGAAGCCAAGAAGGCGGCTGAAGCAGAAGCGGCACGGCGTGCCGAGGCAGAGCGCAAGCGCGCCGAGGAAGAGGCCCGGCGTAAGGCGCAAGAGGAAGCTCGTCGCAAGGCTGAAGCTGAACGTCGTGCTGCGGAGGCCGCCGAGCAGCGCCGTCGTGAGCAGGAGCGGTTGGCGAACGAACGCAAGGCGCAGGAAGAGGCCAAAGCGCGTGCGTTGAGTGAGTTGCTGGCATCGGAGACCCAGTACCAGCAGGCGCAGGCTGATCGCAGCGGTGATCAGGTTGCAGCCAGCTATGACGACGTGATTCGTCGTTATGTGAGCCAGCAATGGCGCCGCCCGCCGACTGCGCGTAACGGTATGACAGTCGAGGTGCGGCTGAGCATGTTGCCCACAGGGCAGATCACTGATGTGGTGGTCACGCGTTCCAGTGGGGACGCCGGTTTTGATCAGTCCGCCGTGCAGGCGGTCAGAAATGTGGGACGCATCCCGGAAATGCAGACACTGTCGCGTGAAAATCCCGCAGCGTTTGATCGTATGTATCGTCAACGTACGCTGCGCTTCAAACCAGAGGATCTGGCGTTTTGATGAAGAGACTGACACACATTTTGGCGGGCTTGGCTGCGCTGTGCTTTGCCCAGATGCTGCTGGCGCAGGATGCCATCGAAATCACCCGTGGTACCGACAAGGCTACCCCGATTGCTGTTGTGCCGTTTGGCTGGCAAGGCGCTACACCTTTGCCAGAAGACATGGCGGAGATTACCGCTAACGATCTGCGCAACTCCGGCATGTTCGCGCCGATTCCGCGCGGCAATATGCTGAGCTATCCCACTCGCGACGCAGAGATCAATGCGCGCGACTGGCGCATGATTGGAGCCGATTACGTTCTTGTCGGGCAGGTCTCGGCGACTGGTGCAGATGCGTTTTCGCTGACGTACAGCCTCTACAGCGTTGTGCGTGAGCAGGTGCTGTTGTCGCGTAGCATCAGTGGTACCCGCACGCAGCTGCGTGATATCGCACATCATCTGAGTGATGAGGTATTCAAGGAGCTGACGGGTATCCAGGGCGCCTTTAGCACCAAGTTGCTGTACGTGGCGGCCGAGCGATTCTCGGTCGACAACACCCGTTATACCCTGCAGCGCAGTGACTACGATGGTGCCCGTGCGGTGACGCTGCTGCAGTCCCGTGAGCCGATTTTGAGTCCGAGTTACTCACCCGATGGTGAGCGTATCGCCTATGTGTCGTTCGAATCGCGTCGTCCGGAAATCTATATTCACTACATCCGCACCGGCCGCCGTGAGCGTATCAGCAGCTTTGAAGGGCTGAATGGCGCGCCTGCCTGGTCACCGGATGGGTCGCGACTGGCCTTTGTGCTGTCGCGTGACGGTAACCCCGAAATTTATGTGATGGATCTGGCCAGCAAGCAGCTGCGTCGGGTGACCAATCATTTTGCAATCGATACCGAGCCAACCTGGATGGGTAACGATACGCTGGTGTTTACGTCGGATCGTGGCGGCCGTCCGCAGATCTATAAGCAGAATTTGAGTTCGGGCAATACCGAGCGTCTGACCTTCGTTGGCAACTACAACGCCAACGCCAAGCTGTCCGTTGATGGGCGCACCATGGTGATGGTGCATCGTCAGGAGGGCTACCGTAATTTTCAGATTGCCACGCAGGATCTCCAGCGCGGCAACCTGAGAGTTTTAACAGAAACGTCACTGGATGAGTCCCCAACGGTCTCACCCAACGGCGTTATGTTAATTTATGCTACCCGTCAACAGGGGCGGGGTGTACTCATGCTGGTATCAACAAACGGGCGTGCACGGTCGGTGATACCGACTCAGTTCAACGACCTGCGCGTACCATCATGGTCCCCATACCTGCCATAGGGCGCACCAACACTAAACCATATGGGGTTAATAGGAGTTCATGATGCAAGTTATCAAGTTTGGCAAAGCCGCTGCTCTGGTCGTTGCTTTTGGCGTTGTTGTTGGCTGTTCCTCCAAGGGTGGTGACACCTCTGGTGCAGTAGATCCGAACGCTGGCTACGGTGCAGGCAGCAACGGTGCTGGTATGGACAACGGCATGAACAGCGAAGAAGCTGCTCTGCGTGCCATCACCACTTTCTACTTCGAGTACGACAGCTCTGAGCTGAAGCCGGAAGCCATGCGCGCTCTGGACGTTCACGCCAAAGACCTGAAGTCCGCTGGCAACCGCGTTGTTCTGGAAGGCCACACTGACGAGCGCGGTACCCGCGAGTACAACATGGCTCTGGGCGAGCGTCGTGCTGCTTCCGTACAGCGTTACCTGGTTCTGCAGGGCGTGTCTCCGGCTCAGCTGGAACTGGTATCCTACGGCGAAGAGAAGCCGGCAGCGATGGGCTCTACTGAAGAAGCCATGGCTCAGAACCGTCGCGTAGAGCTGCGCAAGTAATAAAAGAGGTCTTATGAAGGGTTACAGAGGCATCGCAATGGCCTTGGCACTGGCGCCGCTGGCGGCAGTCGCTCAGGTTCCGGTAATGGAAGGCAGTTCGAACAATGCGTCGTCTGCCAGTTACGGGGGTTCCTCTGTGGCCCAGCAGGCCCCGGCTGGCCTTTCAAGTGAAGGCCAGCTGTTTCAACAGATGTACCAACTGCAGCAGGAAGTCACCATGCTGCGGGGTATGCTCGAAGAGCAGAGTTACAAGATCAAGCAGATGGAGCAGGACCAGCTTGATCGTTATCAGGATCTTGATCGTCGACTGTCCGGCTTGACCTCCGCTCCGGCTCCCGCCGCCGGCGGTAGTGCATCTGCTGACAGTGATGCTGCGACAGCGCCTGTTCAGGCGCCTGCGGCCAGCGCCGCACCAGCCGATCCCGAGCAGGAAAAGTTGCTTTACGATGCGTCCTTTGATTTGGTCAAGGCGCGAGATTTTGAAAAGGCTGCCCTGGCCTTCAATGCTTTCCTCAGACGTTATCCAGACAGTCAATATGCAGGTAATGCGCAGTACTGGCTGGGTGAGGTTTATCTGGTTCAATCTGATCTGGAGTCCGCCGGAAAGGCGTTTGCTCAGGTCATCAGTCGCTACCCGAATCACCGCAAGGAGTCGGATGCGATTTACAAGTTGGGTGATGTAGAGCGTCGTCTGGGTCACAACGACAAGGCTCGTGACCTGTTTCAGCAGGTTATCAGTAAGTATCCAGACTCATCGGCCGCTCAGCTGGCCAGTCGCGAACTCAATACGCTGAACTGACGGTGCGGCCCGCCGGGCCTGCCCTCGACTTTTGTGCAAAGCGCCCACCGGGCGCTTTCGTGTTTATGCCCCGGAGGTTTTATGAGCAGTGCTAACGTTGTGTCGGACTCACCTGCAGCTGTTGTTCTGCTGTCCGGAGGGCTGGACTCGGCGACAGTGTTGGCGATGGCTCAGGCGCAGGGGTTGCGGTGTTACACCATGAGTTTCGACTACGGTCAGCGCCACCGTGCCGAATTGCAGGCTGCCGAACGTATTGCACGTGCCGCTGGTGTGGTGGCGCACAAGGTGATTGGCATGAATCTCAATGGCATCGGCGGGTCGGCCCTGACCGACGAGAGTATTGCCGTTCCCGAGGCGGCGCAGGAGGGCATCCCGGTGACCTATGTGCCGGCGCGTAATACGCTGTTTCTCTCGCTGGCGTTGGGGTGGGCGGAAGTACTCGGCGCTTGTGAGATCTTTATCGGGGTTAACGCCGTGGATTACTCCGGTTACCCGGATTGCCGGCCGGAGTTCGTCGAGGCGTTCGAGCGGCTTGCCAATCTCGCGACCCGCGCGGGGGTAGAAGGTGACGGTTTTCGTATTCGTGCGCCGTTGCAGCACATGAGCAAGGCCGAGATTGTGCAGGCTGGTATTACCCTTGGCGTGGATTATAGTCAGACCGTGTCTTGCTATCAGTCTGATGAGGACGGCAGGGCGTGTGGCCGTTGCGACAGTTGCCGGCTGCGAGCCGAAGGATTCAAGGCTGCCGGCGTGACGGACCCGACGCGGTATCAGTAATTAATTTTTGCCGATTTTGAAAAAAGGCTTGAGTTCCTCTGATAAATCAGTAATATAGCGCGCGTCCAGCAGGGGGTCGTTAGCTCAGTTGGTAGAGCAGTTGGCTTTTAACCAATTGGTCGTAGGTTCGAATCCTACACGACCCACCACTCTGGATCCCTCCTTGGCAGTGATCCTCTTTTGATGTTTTCAACCTTGGCATAGTCCGAGTCATTGTTGTGTCCGCGATTTGGCTGCGCTGGGCAGCTTGAGCAAGCGTGCTACAATGCCGGCCTCCGTTGTTCTCCTGATGGATGCAAACATGTCCCAGATTCCCGAGCGTCTGCTCGTTCAGGCGCACCTGGATGCCAAGGCGCCTGCTCCGCTCAGTGATGCTGAGAAGGCTGACTACAAGGCCCGCATCGCTGCCGCGCTGAAAGCCCAGAATGCTGTTCTGGTTGCGCACTATTACACCGACCCGCTGCTGCAGGAACTCGCCGAAGAAACGGGTGGCTGTGTTTCTGACTCGCTGGAAATGGCGCGCTTCGGTCGCGATCACCCGGCGACCACGCTGATCGTTGCTGGCGTGCGCTTTATGGGTGAAACCGCCAAGATCCTCAGTCCGGAAAAGCGTGTGCTTATGCCGACGCTGGAAGCGACCTGCTCGCTGGATCTGGGCTGTCAGATTGATGAGTTTTCCGCTTTTTGTGATCAACACCCGGATCGCACTGTGGTGGTCTATGCCAATACCTCTGCTGCGGTGAAGGCGCGAGCTGACTGGGTGGTAACCTCCAGTTGTGCGCTGCCGATCGTCGAGCACCTGATGGACAAGGGCGAAAAGATCCTATGGGCTCCTGATCAACACTTGGGGAACTACATTCAGCGTGAGACTGGCGCTGACATGCTGCTGTGGCAGGGCTCCTGCATCGTTCACGAGGAGTTCAAGGCCAAGGCGCTGGAGGACCTGCGCAAGGTCTATCCTGACGCTGCCGTGCTGGTGCACCCGGAGTCGCCGCAGTCGGTGGTCGAGATGGCTGATGTGGTTGGCTCGACCAGTCAGCTGATTCAAGCGACCCGCGATCTGCCCAACCCGACCTTCATTGTTGCTACTGATCGGGGCATCTTCTACAAGATGCAGCAGGCTGCGCCGGATCGGCTGTTGGTCGAAGCACCAACCGCGGGTAATGGGGCAACCTGCCGTAGTTGCGCCCACTGTCCGTGGATGGCGATGAACACGCTGCCGCGTGTGCTCGCGAGTCTTGAGCAGGGCACTGACGAGATTCTGGTTGATCCGGAGTTGATTCCAAAGGCAGTGCGCCCGCTGGATCGCATGCTGGACTTTACCCGTCAGGCCAGCCTGGCCGCCAAGGGTAATGCCTGAGGCAGCAATACCCGCCGCGTTCTGCGGCGGGTTTATTCTTCTCTTACAGTGATTCGATCAACTCCCGTTGGCGTTGCAGTTCGTTCTGCTGCTCCTTGATACGTGAGCTGATGACGAAATTCCCGCCAGCCCGTTGCAGTGCCAGATCAAGCTGCTGGCCAGCCTGCTGCATGTCGCCGGTCTGCTCGAAGTACTCGGCTCGGGCCAGGTGTACCCCCAAGATGTTGCCGGCCAGGCCGCGAATCTCTGCTGCCAGATACCACACATCCGGGTCGTTCTTGCGCTGGTTGGCAAGTCGATTGATGGCCTTTTCCGCCTCGGCGTACTGCTGCTGTTTCATCAGCAGATCGGCTTCGGAAAACTCCAGCGGGAAGTTACCCGGGTAACGCTGTTGCAAGCGCCGATTGCGTTCCAGAGCCTGTTCAAGATGGCCTGCGTTGGTATCCAGCTCAATCTGGGCGAGGTTGACCGTCAGGTCGTTCGGCGCTTCCTCCAGCAGCCGGGCGAGAGTGGTGCGCGCTTCGGCGTGCTCGCCGCCTCGGCTCAATGCTAGCGCGAGACCATAGCGAGCGGCGGGGTGTTCGCCGCCATTGTCGTCCAGCAGGGCGCGGAAACGCTTTGCTGACAAGCCCGGACTTTGCTCGTACTTGAGCTGGACCCGGGCGCGCATCATCTGGAAGTTCAGGGAGTCTTTGCGTCCGCCGCTCATCTGCTCTGCACGGTTGCGGGTGTCGGCCATGCGCGACTGGCTAACCGGGTGGGTGAGCAGAAACTCGGGTGGGGTCGTGTCGTAGCGACTGAGCTGGGCAAGGCGCTCGAACATGTCTGGCATGGCCTTAGGGTCATAACCCGCCTTTTCCAAATTGAGGATGCCGATCCGGTCGGCTTCCTGTTCGTTCTGGCGCGAGAAGCGGCGCTGCTCCTGAACCGCCGCCGCTTGGGTGGTTGCCAGGGCTGCGAAGCCGGCATCACCACCGCCGGCCGCGGCGAGCACGATACTGGCAAGCATGGCGGTCATGAACGGGATCTGCATGCGCTGCTGCTGCTCAAGGCCGCGGGCAAAGTGGCGCTGGGACAGGTGCGCCAGTTCGTGGGCCAGTACCGAGGCAAACTCGGCTTCGCTGCGGGCGTGCAGGAACAGGCCGCCGTTGACGCCTACCACGCCACCGGGTGCGGCAAAGGCATTCAGTTGTGGGCTGTCGATCAGGACAAAGGCAAGGCGGCGGTCGGTCAACTGGCTGGTTTCTGCCAGACCGCGGGTCAGGTCTTCGACAAAGCTTTTGAGTTGCGGGTCTTCAAGGGTGGCAACTGCACCGCGCAGCATGTTCAGCCACGTGCGGCCGAGCTGGTATTCCTGCTCGCGGGACATGATCGATGAGCTGGTGTCGCCGAGTGAAGGCAGGTTGAACTCATCGCCGGCCGGTAGCGCCGCTCTTGGCAACGTCATTGCCGTCGCGAGCATCAGCGCCCGGGCTAGCGGTCTGGCGGACATCCTTTTTTGCATCATTTTTGTTGCGCACCCGTGTCTAGCAGTTGTCGGAGTGAGAGCCGTCAAGGCTATACTGTGGCCCACTCGCTGTGGAGTCCCTGCATGTCTGTTGAAAACACCCATCTACCCATTGACGTCGAACTGGATGCGCGAGGGCTGTCCTGTCCGCTGCCGTTACTCAAGGCAAAGCAATCGTTGAACGGCATGGTAGCAGGCCAGACGTTGCATGTGGTTGCCACTGATGCGGGGTCTCAGCGGGATTTTCAACGCTTCGCGGAGCTGTCCGGACATGCCTTGCTCGATTCCCGGGAATTGGACGGCGATTTTCACTATTGGTTGCGTAAAGCAGATTAGGTTCCGATGCTAAAAGTTTTTCGAGGCTGGGTTCAGCGCTACTTTTCCGATGAAGAGGCGGTCGTGCTGGCGGTTGTGCTGGCGCTGGGGTTTGCGATCGTTATCAGCTTCGGTGACAAGCTGGCGCCGTTACTGACCGGGGTGGTACTCGCGTATTTGTTGCAGGGCCTGGTGTCGCGCCTGCAGCGCTGGCTGCCCCACGGTCTGGCTGTGTGGATTGTCTTTCTGCTGTTTCTCGGGGCTCTGGCGGCGCTGTTTGGTGTGCTGGTGCCGCTGGTCTGGAAGCAGATGCTCAACCTGTTCAATGAGCTGCCGGGGATGATCGCGTCCTGGCGCGCGCAGTTACTGCATCTGCCCGATGAGTATCCTTCGTTCGTTTCCGCTGCGCAGATTGAGCGCTTGATGGCGTCGATCAACGGCGAGGTTGGCTCGTTCGGTCAGTGGGCGTTGTCGCAGTCGCTGGCCAGCCTGCCCGTGGTGGTGACAGTGTTGGTTTACCTGGTACTGGTGCCGATTCTGGTGTTCTTCTTCCTCAAGGACAGCCAGACCATTACCAATTGGGCAGTCAGCCACCTGCCGCGTGAGCGCCGTCTGATGCGGGTCGTCTGGACCGAGATGAATCAGCAGATAGCCAACTACATTCGTGGCAAGGCGGTGGAGATCCTGATCGTTGGTGCGGTCACCTATGTTTCCTTCGCCATACTCGGGGTCAACTACGCGGCGCTGCTGGCCGTGCTGGTTGGCCTGTCAGTACTGGTGCCGTACATCGGTGCAACGGTTGTCACCATTCCGGTGGCGATTATCGGCATGTTCCAGTGGGGGCTTGGTAACGAGTTCATGATGCTGATGATCGTCTACGGCGTGATTCAAGCGCTGGACGGCAACGTACTGGTTCCCATCCTGTTTTCCGAGGCGGTCAATTTGCATCCGGTGGCGATTATTGCTGCGGTGCTGATCTTCGGGGGGCTCTGGGGATTCTGGGGTGTGTTCTTTGCCATTCCGCTGGCGACCTTGTTCAAGGCCGTGCTCTACGCTTGGCCTCGCGGCATTGAGGCTGCGCACGATAGCCAGTCAGCAGAGCCTCAGACCGAGCAAGCCTGAGGCATCTGAGCTGGGCGGTCAGTCGAGGTTGCGGGTGGCAGCCAGCACCTCGGCGACATGCCCGGGTACTTTCACCTTGCGCCATTCCTGACGCAGTACGCCCTTGGCGTCGATCAGGAAGGTGCTGCGCTCGATGCCCTCGTATTCCTTGCCGTACAGCTTTTTCAGCTTGATCACGTCGAACAGGCGGCAGAACGTCTCGTCCGGGTCGCTGATCAGTTCGAACGGAAACTCGTGCTTGGCCTTAAAGTTGGCGTGGGTGCGCAGACTGTCTTTGGAAACGCCGAGGATCACGGTGTTTGCCGCGGCAAAGTCGGCGTGTGCGTCACGGAAATCCTGGCCCTCGGTTGTGCACCCGGGCGTGTTGTCCTTGGGGTAGAAGTAGATCACGACATTTTTGCCAGCCAGGCTAGCAGGGGTGACGGTCTGATCGCCGGTTGCCTGAGCGCTGAAATCGGGTACAGGCTTGTTCAGTTCGACTTGCATGGATACCTCGTCAGATGGTCAGTGAAGGGGACGCCAGGGCTCGATCACGGCATCCAGGTTGAGTTCGTCACAAAAATCGAGGAACTGTTCACGCAGCCAGCTTAGCTGCGTCTGCACCGGAATGGCGATGGTCAGCGTCAGATTGAGCATCGGCGTGCCGGTGTGCTGCGCCAAGTAGGTGAAGCTGTGCAGCTCTTCGATGTCGATAGTCAGGTGTTGGAAGAAGTTGCACAACTCGCCGACCAGTTCTGGGCGCTGGGCTGCCGTCACGAATACGTTGTAGGGCAGGGCTTGTGGCCGCTCGTCAATACTGTGGCTGCGGCTCATCGACAGCTGGAAGTGCTCGCGCTTGGCCAGTGCTGGCAGCAGCGCCTCCAGGCGTGCAAGGGCGTCCCAGTTGCCGCTGACTTGAAGCAACAGCACTGCGCAGGATCCGTGACGGCTCATGCGGCTGGTTACGATCTGGCAGCGGTGTTCGGTGCACAGGCGAGTCAGCAGACTGGCAAGCGATGTGGTCTCCTGGCCCATGACATGAACGACCAGATATTGCTCGCGGTGACTCGGGGTGCTGGACATTGGGTTCCTCAAATTGAAGCGGGATCGTCCGCCTGGCGGACGGGATGCAAGCGGCTATTGTCACAGCCTGTTGGAAGCGGTTCAACTGTCGCAGAGGGCATGCGTCTATGCCTTGTCTGCAGGGGGCTGCCGAACCGTGCCAGGCTGCGGAATTAATCTGCGCTTCCCTTGTACTGGCCGCAGCGCGAAAGTACCATTGCCGTTTATTGTTCCAAGTGGAGAGTTGCATGATCTCGGGTAGTCTGGTGGCGCTGGTAACACCCATGGATTCTAGCGGGGGCCTGGATTGGCAGGCACTGGAGCGTCTCATCGACTTCCATTTGGAAAAAGGCACCGACGGCATCGTGGCGGTCGGTACCTCGGGTGAGTCTGCGACCCTCGACATGGCTGAACACAAGGAAGCCATCCGTCGGGTTGTTCAGCAGGTTGCTGGCCGCATTCCGGTGATCGCTGGTACCGGCGCCAACTCCACTCGCGAAGCGGTCGAACTGACCGAAGCCGCACGCAGCGTCGGCGCCGATGCTGCCCTGCTGGTGACCCCGTATTACAACAAGCCGACCCAGGAAGGCTTGTATCTGCACCACAAGCACATCGCTGAAACGGTTGCTATTCCGCAAATTCTCTACAACGTACCGGGCCGCACCGCTTGCGACATGTTGCCGGAAACGGTTGAGCGCCTTGCTGCGATCAGCAACATTGTCGGTATCAAGGAAGCCACCGGTGACCTGCAGCGCGCGCGTGAGGTGATCGAGCGTGTTGACGGCCGGATGGCGGTCTACTCCGGCGACGACGCGACAGCTGTGGAACTGATTCTGCTTGGTGGCAAAGGCAACATCTCTGTCACCGCCAACGTCGCACCGCAACAAATGCACGAAATGTGTGCTGCCGCGCTGCGCGGCGACGAGCAGACCGCTCGTCGTCTCAATGAAGCCTTGATGCCGCTGCACAAGGCGCTGTTTATCGAGTCCAATCCGATTCCGGTCAAATGGGCGTTGATGGAAATGGGGCTGATCGCTGATGGCATTCGCTTGCCGCTGACGCCGCTCAGTCCCCGTTGCCATGACGCTGTACACGGCGCGCTGCGCCAATGTGGGATGTTGTAATCGAACCGGGAAGACCTGTTGACCAAGGAAACGTTTATGAAGCCTGTGCTGAGTGCACTGACTCTGGGGGTATTGGCCAGCCTGAGTGGCTGTGGGTATCTGATGGGCGATAACGGGTATTTCCGTGATCGTGGCAGTGACTATCAGCAGGCCGAGGTAGCGCCGCGGATGACTGTCCCGGCCGATCTGCAAACCCGCTCGATCGGCGATCTGCTGCCGGTGCCGGGTCAGGTTGTCGCCGCACCAGCAGGCGAAGACGGCTTTGAAACGCCACGCCCGCGCCCGATGCTGGCGAGTGCCGACAGTTCGGTATTCTCCCTGCAGCAACAGGGCAGTTCGCGCTGGCTGCTGGCGCAATTGCCGGCCAACGAGGTTTGGCCGTTGCTGCAGCGCTTCTGGTCCGACTACCGTGTGCCGATGGCCCGGCAGGATAAAGCCCTGAGTGAGTTTGCCACCGACTGGGTTGATTTCAGTGAGGCGGCCGGTAACCCTCTGGTGCGTCGCATGATGCCGTTGCTGGAGCAGGGACGCCGGGTTGACGGCGAGGAGCAGCGCTTCCGCTTGCGCCTGGAGCCGGGTGTTAATGCCGGTACCAGCGAAATCAAGGTTATCCACCAAAATCGTGATCTTGGCGATAGCGACAATGACTGGCCCTCACGCTCCGACAACGCCAGCTTTGAACGCGGTTTGCTGGCCGAGTTGGAAACCTATCTGAACCAGAGTGTCAGCGCCGGCGGTAGTGCACTGGTCTCGAGCATCATCAACAGCGGTCCGGTCGAAACCAGCCTCGAGCAGGATGGTGCGGGTAACAGCGTGCTGTACATGAATGCCGACTTCAATCGCGCCTGGGCTGACGTGGGTGATGCGCTGGCGCGTGCTGATGTGCTGGTAACCGACTACAATCGCAGTTCTGGCGTTTACTACGTCGATCTGGATCAGACGCGATCTGAGCAGGAAGAGCCGGGCTTCTTCACCCGCTGGTTTGGCGGTGATGACGAAGAAGAGATCAAGTCGCCTGACGAAAACCAGTTGCAGGTGCGCATGACGTCCGGTACGAACCGGGTAGAAGTCAGTGTCGACGCCGGCTTCGAGAAAGCAGCAGATCCGGCACGCGCACGTGAATTGCTTGAGCGTATTCAGCGCGGCTTGAACGAGGGGTCTAACGGCGGTGCGGTATTGCTCCCTCGGTAGTGGCAGTCGTGGTAACGGCACCCTGATTGAGCAGGGTGCCACGCGAGTTTTGGTGGATTGCGGCTTCAGTCTGCGCTCCACCGAGCAGCGCCTGGCTGAGGCCGGACTGCGCGGCGATCAGTTGAGTGCCATCCTGGTTACCCATGAGCACAGTGATCACATTCAGGGTGTTGGCAAACTGGCTCGGCGCTATGGCCTGCCGGTTTATCTGACCCCGGGTACTGGGTTCGAGCTGCGCGAGGAAGGCCTGGATCTGCGCTGGATTGACTTGCACGGACGCTTCGAGGTGGGCGACCTGGAAATTACTCCGGTAGCGGTACCTCACGATGCCCGTGAACCCTGTCAGTACATTTTTGACAATGGTCAGCGGCGGTTTGGTGTGCTGACCGATACCGGCACAATTACCCCCTGGATCGTTGAGCACTACGCCGATCTGGATGCACTTTTCCTCGAAGCCAACTATGATCCGCACATGCTGTCGATCGGCCCGTATCCGGCCTTTCTCAAGGCGCGTGTCGGTGGCGATCTTGGTCATTTGAGTAATCAGCAGGCGGCAGGTTTTTTGCGGGTTGCTGGCGGTCGGGAGCGGCTGCAGCACATTGCCGTTGCGCATATCAGTGAAAAGAACAATCGGCCAGAGCTGGCTCTGGCTGCCATGCAGGATGCGCTGACCGGCTGGTCCGGCAACCTGCTTATGGCGCATCAGAATCAAGGCCTGCCCTGGCAGGCCATCGAGTAATACCCATCACCATTTTGCGGACAGCGGGAGCCGATAATGGAAAAACGTAACGAACTCTATCGCGGTAAAGCCAAGTCGGTGTACACCACTGACGATCCGGACCGTCTGGTCCTGCTGTTCCGCAACGACACCTCCGCCTTTGATGGGAAGAAGATCGAGCAGCTCGATCGCAAGGGCATGGTCAACAACCGCTTCAACGCCTTCATCATGCAGAAGCTTGAAGAAGCCGGTATTCCGACCCAGTTCGATGCGCTGCTGTCGGATAACGAATGTCTGGTTAAGAAGCTCGACATGATTCCGGTCGAGTGCGTAGTGCGCAATTTTGCCGCTGGTAGCCTGGTCAAGCGCCTGGGCGTAGAAGAGGGTATGGAGTTGACGCCGCCGACCTTCGAGCTGTTCCTCAAGGACGACGCCAAGGGCGACCCCTTCATCAACCAGTCGCATGTTGTCACCTTCGGCTGGGCTACCGCTGAGCAGCTGGCACGCATGCAGGAATTGACGCTGCAGATTAACGGCATCCTCAAGGAACTGTTCGACGCTGCCGGCCTGCTGCTGGTCGACTTCAAGCTGGAGTTCGGTCTGTTCAAGGGCGAGATTGTCCTGGGTGACGAGTTCAGCCCGGACGGTTGCCGCCTGTGGGACAAGGAAACCCGCAAGAAGATGGACAAGGATCGCTTCCGTCAGGGCCTTGGCGGCGTGATCGAAGCGTACGAAGAAGTGGCTCACCGCCTGGGTGTGCCGCTGCCGTAACTTCGGCTTTCGTCGCGCCAGCGAATGCTGGTAAGATGCGCGCCGACTTGGAGAGTTGCCAGAGTGGTCGAATGGGACGGATTCGAAATCCGTTGTACGGGCAACCGTACCCAGGGTTCGAATCCCTGACTCTCCGCCATTGTTGTGCTTCAGAGCCCCGTTTTACGGGGCTTTGTTGTTTTCAGAGTCTGCTGGCCCATACTCTGGCCCATACTTCGGCTGCTCCTGCTCCTGCTCCTGCTCCTGCTCCTGCTCCTGCTCCTGCTCCTGCTCCTGCTCC
>NZ_JAYPMU010000035.1:0-18038 GCF_038130085.1 Halopseudomonas sp.
CATGGCTTCATCTTCTCAGGAGTTGAAGCCTCCGCGAAACCCGGGGCGGTTCAGTTTCGCCAAAATCCCCATGGCAGCGAGGCCGTGAGACACCTTTCCGACCGATCTCGCGACACCTTCGCTTCGATGCTGCTGGCCCTTCAGCAGCAGTTCCTCAGTGAACGTCTCCAACCGCGGATCTCCGTTTTCCAGCATCAAGGTGCCCAGCACACTGGAAAGGAACTGCTCAAGATGGCGCGCAGCGTAGCCCAGCGATCTCAACGCTTGACTCAAGCGAGCGTGCTCATGCCTGAACACTTCATGGCCGAAGATAAAAGAAGCATATATCGCCGGCTGTCGGAATTTGGCGATACGCTGCGGGGTTTGAAAACCGCCGAGGTGGTAGGCAACGGAAGCGAGGTAAGGTCGTGATCCTGCTTGACTACTGAGCAAGGTCAACCACTGCGACTCAGACCAACACCAGTAGGGTTTACCAGTCTTGCTGACATTCCAGAGAATGGCAGCCACTGAACAAATTGCTAATCGCTGAGAAACGCCGCTGTGAGCCGCTATATCAGCCAGCGGCCTCATGAGCCCAGGTATCTCTGATTGGAGGTAGCGCCAGTCTGAACGGTGAAGGCGATTCGAAAGTATCGTCAGCTCCAGATTCGATAGATCGCTCTGACGTGCGTACTGGCTCGCGTCGAACGGAACATAAGGGGTGACGGAGGGAGCGCTCATTGCGATGCCTCAGACCTAAAGAGTTCACTAAACATCCGAGCATCGAGACTGCCGACGGAGTGCGCCATCTTTGCAGTGAGATCCGCGCCCGATAGGTGCAGGTAAACTAAAGTGGTTTTGGGGTCTCGATGGCCAGCATATGTGGTCAATTCATGGAGCTTCCAGCCAGCACGGGCCAGATGCGTAAGTCGAAGGTGGCGAAAGGTGTGAGTGCTCAGGTGCGATAGTTTCGCTTCCTTGGCCCACCCTTCGACCGTTTTACTCCACGTCCAACGGGTCAGTGACGAGCCTCGATTACGATCTGATTCTGATCGAAACAACGAACCTCGCGTCCAGCCTGCGCCGCGAAGAGCATGTAGATGCTCGATTAATACGGGGGCAATTTCTGGGCTATAGCACACGACGCGGCTGCGTTTGCCTTTGGTCGTTTCCGCTCGCACCGAGATGAGCCGATGTGCAACGTCTAAATCCTCTATCCGCAAGGCCACCAACTCGGCACGGCGAAGAGCCCCGAAGTACGCCAACGACAGCATGAGCCGGTCACGGATAGACGACCTGGCCGCGATACTGAGAAAGTGTCGCCACTGCTCATCGGTGAGAATGTCTGGGAGCTTAATGAGCCGCGGGACCAAGCCCCTGACAAAGCCTTCATGTCCAGGCACCTGGAGCAGCCGACCATGTTGTCCACGAGGTACAGGGTTTTGCTTGCAAAGACCCTGAAAAACTAGATGGTCGTACCACAACCGGATGGCGGTAAGCCGTTGGTGCAACGTTGAATTTGCTACCGCACTCTTTTCACCAGGCAGCAGCTTACGGATGTAGAGCGTGACTTGTTCGAATGTCGCGGATTCGGGTTTCAACCCACTCCCTTCGCAATGCAATAAGTAATGCGCAAGGCCACGGCCATAGGCATCAAGCGTGGCCGACGCACGCCCCAGATTACCCAGTAGCTCCAGCCACGCTTGAACACTGGGATAGCGGCTCAACACTTGCTCATGCGGTGGGGTAGTGGTCATGGGCGCCCCCTGAGCGTAAACAGAATCAGACTAGCTCAAAAGCATTCCACTTAACTTAATAGAGAGCGTAGTTGCTGCTGAAGGCCAGGATGCCGTGTTGCTGCAATGTATCCTTTATTTTGAAAAACGGCTCACCCATGGCAACGTAGGGCTTGGCATCGGCGCTGCGAGCGATTACGCAGCCATCGTTATTGCTTAGTACCACAATAGGCGTTCGTGCCAGATCCGGGCGAAATACCCGTTCACAGCTGGCATAGAAGGAGTTGCAGTCGATCAGTGCGTAGCTCTTGCTCATGCCTTGTCACTGGTGGCGTACCAGCGAATGCTGTTGCGCACCACGCCCCAGATCAGCAGTTCATCGCCCTCAAGAATGTAGCGGGGGGCGTAATCGGGGTTTTCCGATAGCAGGATGATTTGATGGCGCTGGCGGTGCAGGCGTTTGACGAACACCTCCCCATTCACAGCTGCGACCACAATATCGCCATGACCTGCATTAAGGGCGCGGCTCACCACCAGCACATCGCCGTCATGAATACCCACTCCCGTCATGCTGTTGCCTGACACCCTGACCAGGTACGTGTGTGGCGCGTGCACATCCAGCAGCGTGTCGAGAGACAGCTTTTGCTCCATGTGATCGAGTGCAGGGCTGGGAAAGCCGGCCGGCACCGAAGCGTCGAACCGACTGATCAGGTGGGTTGATGGTGTGAGCGTGGCGATGAACGTGGCGTTTGACATACAGAGAACCAAAAGACTGGATGTAAATACAGTATTGCGGTTTTGGCTCTCTGCTCAAGCGCTAATTTGTTTCAACGCCAAGGTTGGCTTCCTGCTAGCGTCTTGAGTCTCGGTCTAGACGTAGGAGGGTGGTAAACTCGCCCAGATCGCCATCTGGCACTACGGCTAGAAAAAAGGACTTCTGATGTCAGCCCTGTCATCTCTGCTTGATTCATTCCGCGCTGCTGCAGTCACTGAACGTGAGAAAGGCACCTACTTCGAAGAGCTCGTCTGCGTCTATCTGCGTAACGAAGCCACCTACCGTGACCTTTACGAAAAAGTCTGGACCTATGCGGAGTGGGCCAAAGAGCGCGATTTGAGCGGGAAGGACACGGGTATCGATCTGGTCGCACGCACTCAGGGCACCGGTGAGTATCACGCCATCCAGTGCAAGCTGTACGCCGAGGACTACCGGGTACAGAAGAAGGACATTGACAGCTTCTTCACCGCTTCAGGCAAAGCGCCGTTTTCGCACCGCATCATCGTGACCACCACCAACAACTGGAGCGAGCACGCTGAGGATGCGCTGCAAGGCCAGCGGCCGCCGGTCAGCAAGATTGACCTGCAAGCGCTGGAAGACAGCCAGATCGACTGGGCACGGTATCAACCGAGTCAGCCTGTTGCCCTAAAGGCGCGCAAGCAACTCCGAGAGCATCAGCAAACGGCCCTCAATGCCGTCACCGCTGGCCTGAAGCAAGCCGAGCGGGGCAAGTTGATCATGGCCTGCGGTACCGGAAAAACCTTCACCAGCTTGAAGATCGCCGAGCGTCTGGCCGGCAAAGGCAAGCGGGTACTGTTCCTGGTGCCGAGCCTGTCGTTGCTGTCACAGACCCTGACCGAGTGGACCCAGGAAAGCGACACACCGCTGCACAGCTTTGCCGTCTGCTCGGACAGTGACGTGGGTAAGAAGCGCAAGGCAGAGGACGATGCCGTTCAGACCTTCACCCATGAACTGCGTTACCCGGCAACCACCCATGCTGATCGCTTGGCCGCTGAAATGCTCAAGCGCCATGATGCCGACCACATGAGCGTTGTGTTCTCTACCTATCACTCCATCGATGTCATCAGTCGCGCTCAGCATGATCACGGTTTGGATGCCTTTGACCTGGTGATCTGTGACGAGGCGCACCGTACCACCGGCGCGACCTTCGACGACGATGACGAAAGCGCCTTCGTGCGTGTTCATGACGCCGATTACATCCGCTCAGCCAAGCGTCTCTACATGACGGCAACGCCACGAATCTACGGTGATACCGCCAAGATCAAGGCAGAGTCGGGTGAAGTCACCTTGTGCTCAATGGATGACGAGGCGCTCTACGGCAAAGAACTGTTCGTCATCAACTTCTCTGAAGCGGTCCAGCGTGGCCTGCTCACAGACTACAAGGTACTGGTGCTCACGGTTGAAGAGAGCGTCATCAGCAGGCGCCTGCAGGAGCTGCTGAAAGACGAGGATAATCAGCTGAAGGTCGACGATGCAGCCAAGATTGTGGGGTGCTGGAAGGCACTGGCCAAGCAGGGGCTGCATGAGCAACTGATTGGTGACAATGAGCCGATGAAGCGCGCGGTCGCGTTCTGCCAGGTGATCTCGCCTAACTACAAGGGCAGCAAGCACAAGGTCAGCTCGGTCAACATCGCCAACATGTTCCAGTCGGTGGTCGAGGCGTACCAGGAGTCGGAAGAAATAGAAGAAGCAGCTCGGCTGATCTGCGAAGCCGAGCACGTCGACGGCGGCATGAACGCCAGCGCCAAGGAAGCCAAGCTGAACTGGTTGAAGGAAGAGCCCCCGGCAAACACGTGTCGCATCCTCAGCAATGTGCGCTGTTTGTCAGAAGGTGTGGACGTGCCGGCGCTGGATGCTGTGCTTTTCCTTACGCCGCGTAACTCTCAGGTAGATGTGGTTCAGTCGGTAGGCCGGGTGATGCGCAACGCGCCGGGCAAAAAGCGCGGCTATGTCGTCCTGCCGGTTGTCATCCCGGCTGGCATGGAGCCCCACGAGGCGCTAAACGACAACCAGACCTACAAGGTGGTCTGGCAGGTCCTGCAGGCGCTGCGCTCGCACGACGATAGCTTTGACGCCATGGTCAATAAGCTGGATCTGATCGGCTCTGACCCGCGCAAGATGGAAGTGATCGCCATCACCGACAAGGCTGAGAAAAAGTCGAAGAGCGCGAGCAAGGCGCAAGTTGGCAAAGGCCAGTACGGTATAGGCGAGAAGCGCCCCAAGTTTGAAGCCGAAGGCCAGATGACCCAGCAAGCCGAGCTGACCTACGAGGTAGGTGAGATCGAAAAGGCCATTTACGCCAAGATCGTCGACAAGTGTGGCAACCGCCACCACTGGGAAGACTGGGCCAACGACATTGCCAAGATTGCCCGCACCCATATCGACCGCATCCAGGGCATTCTGGAAAACCCCGACTACGAAAGCGAGCGGGCTACCTTCAACGCCTTCGCTGCCGAACTGCGCGATGACCTGAATGACAGCATCACCGATGCAGAGATCGTCGAGATGCTCGCTCAGCATCTGGTAACCAAACCGGTGTTTGATGCGCTGTTCGATGAGTACAGCTTTGCCAGCCACAACCCCATGTCGAAAGCCATGCAGGGGGTGCTAGATGCGTTGAATGAGCATCAGTTGGCCAAAGAAGCGGATACCCTGGAGAAGTTCTATCAGAGCGTCCGCCAGCGTGCATCCGGCATCGACAGTGCTCAGGGCAAGCAGCGAATCATCGTCGAGCTGTACGACAAGTTTTTCCGCAACGCCTTCCCGCGTATGACTGAACGGCTGGGCATCGTCTACACCCCGGTCGAGGTGGTCGACTTTATCCTGCACAGTGTCAATCACCTGCTGCAGAAAGAGTTTGGTCAGACCTTGGGGAGCAAGGGTGTTCACATCATCGACCCGTTCACCGGCACCGGCACCTTTATTACCAGGCTTATTCAATCGGGCCTGATCAAGCCGGAAGAGCTGCCGCATAAGTACCGACACGAAATTCACGCCAACGAGTTGGTGCTGCTGGCCTACTACATCGCAGCGATTAACATTGAGGCTGCGTACCACGGGCAAGTGATTGATGAGTACACGCCGTTTGAAGGCATCTGCCTAACTGATACCTTCCAGATGTACGAGAAGGACGATTTGGTCGATGAGCTGCTGGAAGACAACAGTGCTCGCCGCAAAAGGCAGAAAGAGCTGGATATTCGGGTGATTGTGGGGAATCCGCCTTACTCCATCGGCCAAGACAGTGCTAACGATAATAATGCCAATATCAGCTATCCGTATTTAGATCGCCGTATCGAAGAAACCTACGCTGCTCTTTCAGAGATGACCTCGGTGAAAAGTCTGTATGACAGCTATATCCGTGCGCTCCGCTGGGCAAGTGATCGTGTTGGTGATGCGGGAATAATTGGTTTTGTTACAAATGGCGGCTTCCTAGAGGCAGGCTCAGCAGATGGTATGCGCAAGTGTTTGGCGGATGAGTTCTCTTGTCTTTATGTGTTCCATTTACGCGGCAACCAACGCACGAGTGGTGAAACTTCACGTAAGGAAGGTGGCAAGATTTTCGGCAGCGGCAGCCGTGCCCCCATTGCTATTTCACTGCTGGTCAAGAATCCCGATGCGAGCACCCATGGAGAGATTTATTTCCACGACATTGGGGACTATCTCAGTCGTGAGGAAAAGCTGGAGAAAGTTTCAAACTATGCATGCGTAGCAGGTATAGAGAACTGGCAGAAAATTACGCCAGACATTCATGGTGACTGGTTGAGGCAGCGCGATCAAAGCTTTGGCCAATTCATCGTGTTGGGTGACAAGAAGGGAGATTGCCCCAAGATATTCGGCAATTTCTCTCTTGGGGTGGCCACAGGTCGTGATGCATGGGCATACAACAGTAGCCGAACCAAGCTAGAAGCCAACATTGGGCGCATGATCGATTTTTACAACGAGCAGTCGGGGAGTTTTGATTTCGCCTGTGGAGAGGCCAGTAGTAAAGAGCGGAAATCACGTGCTGATAAGTTCATTGATGCTAATCCCCAGAAAATCAGCTGGAACAGAAATCTTTTACAAGACTTGGTGAAAGGAACAAAACATTGCTTCTCAAACGGAGCAATCTGCAAAAGCTTGTACAGGCCTTTCACCAAACAGTATTTGTACTTTGACCGTACTATGAATGCGATGGTGTATCAGATGCCGCGTCTATTCCCGAAAACGGGGGCGGAGAATCTGGTAATTATGACGACGGCAAAAGGGGCAAAAGAGTTCAGCTTCACAATCAGTTCAGCTATCCCTGACCTCAACTCTATGGAAGCAGGTGCTCAATGCTTCCCGTTGTACCTCTACGACGAAGCGGCGCGGCAAGCGGATGAGGATGATCTTTTTGCCTCGGAGGTAGACGCAGAACGTCAAAGACGTGATGCCATTACCGATGAAGCACTGGCGCACTTCCAGATGGCCTACCCTAGCGAGCAGATCTGCAAAGAAGACCTGTTCTACTACGTCTATGGCATCCTCCATTCATCGGACTACCGCGAACGCTTTGCCGATAACCTAAGCAAGGAGCTGCCGCGCATTCCTGCCGTGAAGAAGGCCGCCGACTTCTGGGCTTTCAGCAAGGCGGGTCGGGCCCTGGCTGAGCTTCACCTGAACTACGAAACCGTTGAGCCATACCCGCTGACCATCGAGGCCAAGGGCAAGCTGACTGACGCGGATTATCGCGTCGAGAAGATGAAGTTCGCCAAGAAAAAAGACCCGGAAACCGGCAAAAGCGTGAGCGACCGCAGCACCGTGATCTACAACGGCAAAATCACGCTGAAAGACATCCCAGAGGCAGCGTGGGACTACGTGGTCAATGGCAAGGCTGCGCTGGACTGGGTGATGGAACGCCAAGCGGTCCGCACTGACAAAGCCAGCGGCATCGTCAACGACGCCAACGACTGGGCCATCGAGACCATGGGTAACCCCAAATACCCACTGGAGCTGTTCCAGCGCGTAGTCACCGTGAGTCTTGAAACCCAGAAAATCGTCAACAACCTGCCCGCGCTCGATATCTGACGCGGATGGTGAAGCCAAGGACGGCACAATGACAGGTTTGGCTATACCGTTGGGCGAGCGCGACGGGATCATGCTTCGTGCTTATGAGGTTGAGAACGGCCTGCGTTGCGGCTGTATTTGCCCTGCGTGCCGTCGACCCCTAGTTGCTGCCAATCAGGGTGAGAAGCGCCTTCCGTACTTTCGGCATGCTGAGCTGGAGGGCTGTAGCGGTGGTCGGTCAGAGGGTATCCGACGGGCCGCAGTGCAACTGATCGCTCAGCACCAGCGGCTGCAGCTGCCCTCATTCGCTGAGCGAGTCAGTATTTTCCTGAAGAGCGGCAGAAGCGTTATCAGGGATGCTGGCTTTGACGCTGTGTCGATTGTCCCTGACAAGGTTGAACGGTTCGTAGACCTCGATGATCTGCGAGCTCACGCCAGGCTTTCTCTGCAAGGGCACAACCTGATTGTTCGCATCAAATGCTCGTCGCGTCAGGAGCATGAGCGCAAGCGCCGGCTGCAGGCTATGGACGTTTCAAGTATCGAAATTGATCTGCATCGACTTTCAGATGCGGATATCAACGATGAAACGGTATTTCAGCATGCGGTGCTGGATAACCCCCTCAACCGCACCTGGATTCGTTCGCTTAAAGGCGAGGCTCTGGTTGCTCGGGCTTATGTCGAGCTAGAACCGGAGGCCGCGCGGCTTAATGCAGAGTGGCAGCAGGCAGAAACCGAGCGAATTGAAACTGCAGCTTTAGCGGCTGCCAGACCAAGCGAGCAGCAACGGGAGCGCATAGAAGCGCTGGTTTTGCACCATGAGGCACAGCGTGCGCTAGCCAGGGCCACCGGGCGTGGTGGTGAGGGTATCGAACATACTCGGACACAGCGAGAGGCGCTCATTGTCTCAACGATGTTTCAGGCAGTGCGCGAGTGGGACGGGTTGGGTGCTGAGTGCTCAGGCTGCAGATTGGTCAGTCCTCCAGGTTCGAGGTTCTGTCACTACTGCGCCAGTGATACAGCCCAGCTTCGAGAACGTCGCTACTCCCCTGATCTGGAGCGGACTATTGATCAGGTCAAACGGTGCTGGAGCACGCCAGATGAGTCGTTGCTTTGGGCACGGCAGTTGATTTTTTTGCCTGATATGGGTTGATTGACTCGGTAAATCAGGGTCTTAGCGTCTTCGTCGGAGAGCTGAAATGTGATTGAGCTCCTTGCATAATGGCTAAAGGCTATCATGCCGTAGTAAAACTCTCTGGCGGCGCTCTCTTGCTTAGGTTAGAGGCTGCTGGTCGAGGGGGCGGAAAAAATGCCCGCGCATTGAAAAGAGCTGCGCATCTCTGGCGCAGCCCTCCTCATTTTTAGATAACGCGCTTGATGGCGATGTACTCACCCTCAGTGCGCAGCGTCAACGTAACTGGCTTGTCAGTCCGGTTACGCCAGAACCAGCCGTGCATGCCGTCGAACGCGGCCTCCAGTACGCCGCTGTCCTCCGGTATAAAGCGGCCCTTGCCATAGCCGTGGTAAAAGTCACGCGGCGCTCCGTAGGGGTCGCCATGGGTGTCGTAGTTCACCTGACCACCGTTGGCCGTCCAGAAGTAATTCACTTTGGTGCCTTTGAGCATTTCCAGTTTGATCTCTGCGCCCTGACCAGGGGCAAGGGATATGCTCATTTCGTGTTGCAGGCTGGCTACTTCTGGCTCTGCTGCTACTTCGTCAACAACAGGCGTTTGCGCCATGACCGGCTCAGCTGCTGCAGGTTCAGGTGCTGGCTGAACCACTGGAGGTGCGGCTACCGCTACTTGGGCAACGGGCGCGGTAACTTCTCCGGCGGCTTCCTCAGCAAGCTGTTGTTTGATCTCACCCATCTGGGTAAGGCCCAGCAGGCGGCCTGCGCCAGTTGGGTCAATCGCGTATTCAGATGGCATGACCACCGTGACCAGCAGCGCGATGGCCACCAGCAGAGCGATGACAGTCGAGCGCAGGAGCTGAAGACTGCTCGGCAGCTCATTAAGGGTTGGAGCTTTGCTATTGAACATATGAAAATTCCTTACTGAGAAACGATCAGGCCGGTGAGCTGGTAACCCATCAACAGGAAACCGGCGCTCATCATGGCGACGTTGGCTGTGTAGGCATGACGCCAGAAGCTGGCTGTGCGTCGCCAGTACCCCATCAGAATGAGAATCGCGCCAAGGGCTAGCAGTTGGCCGATTTCAACGCCGACGTTGAAGGCGATCAGATTGACGATCAGGCCATCCGGCGAAATCTCAAACTCCTGAATCTTGGTTGCCAGACCGAAGCCATGCAGCAAGCCGAAGATCAGTGTGGCGGCACGTGTATCAGGCTGGACTCCAAACCAGCGTTGAAAGGCACCAAGGTTGTCGAGTGCTTTGTACACCACCGAAAAACCGATGATGGCGTCGATCACGTAAGGGCTGATGCTTATGCTGCTCAGTACCCCGAAAAGCAGTGTGATCGAATGCCCCACCGCAAACAGCGTGACATAGAGGCCAACATCTTTCAGGCGATACAGAAAGAAGATCACTCCGAACAGGAACAGCAAATGGTCATAGCCGGTAATCATGTGTTTTGCGCCCATGTACATGAATGGAACAAACAGCACGCCGGTGCTTTCCTGAATGAAGCCTTTGTCGCCTTCCGGCACGCCATGAGCGAGTGCCTCGGGCATGCCGACCAGCATTAACGCTAATGCCAGCAGCAATAGGAGCGGTCGACGCGCCGCACCATATCCGCGTAGAGATAGTGATTGCATAAAAAATCCTGAGTTGTGAAGGTCTGGGCCCGTAGGCCGATGTCAGACTGCAGATCAGGTGCGTGGTGGTCGCTCAATGCGGGTGGGTGGGCTGATGGCCAGCCTCTTGGCATAGCCGAAAGCGGGTGCCTCTGCCTGCGCGCGGGGCGCTCGCGGCCACGCTGTCAGATGAGGGGTTTCATGCAGATGGTCTGCGACCAGCGATGAGTGCTGGTGGTCCCCGCCCGGTTGCAGGCTTTGGCTGTTCAAGTCGTCGTGGTTGTGCGGATGGTTATCGTATGTTGCTTGAGCACCTTGCCCGTTACCGTCTTTATATCCCGCCAGCGCATGCCCGGCCCATAGCAGCATCGACAGAAGCGCCAGAATGGGCAGTGAGCGGGAAGCGGCGAGATGTATCAGCATTGACGACGATACTCAGACTCAGCATGAGAAAAGTTTGTGTTGCTGCATCCCCCCCAGGGGGATAGGATGCCGATCTAAATATCGTTGCATGAGACTCCGCGATGAGCAAGCACCAAGGCGAACATCAGCACCAAAGTCATACGGAAATCATCAAAAGGTTGAAGCGTGCTGAGGGTCACCTGCGCAGCATTGTCGGCATGATCGAAGACCGGCGAGCCTGCGTGGATATTGCCCAGCAGTTGCACGCCGTTGAAAAGGCTGTATGCCAGGCCAAGCGCACGCTGATTCAGGATCATATTGACCATTGCCTGGAGCACACCGTCGGGGCGCTCACCAATGGTGAGCGGGCACCGCTGGAAGAGTTCAAGCAAATTACCAAGTACCTCTGAGAGCTGAGCCATGTCTTCTTTCGCTGACCTTTTGCAGCAGGGCGCTTCGCAGGCTTGGCTGTATGTCCCGACAGCTATCGTGCTGGGTGCGTTACACGGTCTTGAGCCGGGACACTCGAAGACCATGATGGCGGCGTTCATCGTGGCGATTCGGGGCACGGTTGGTCAGGCCATATTGCTCGGGTTGGCGGCGACGGCTTCGCATACAGTGGTGGTCTGGCTGGTCGCCATTGGCGGCATGTATCTGGGGCAGAACCTTGACGCTGAAACCTCTGAACCCTATTTCCAGCTTGCCTCGGCAGCACTGATCATCATCATTGCGCTTTGGATGCTCTGGCGTACTTGGCGCGGCGAGCAGATGTGGCGCTTCGAACAGGGCGACGATCATCACCACTTACATGACCAGCCGCACACCGAAACCCGTCACATCGACACCGGGCATGGACGTATTGAACTGTCCATTTTTGAAGATGATGCGCCGCCACGATGGCGTCTGCGAACGCTCAGCGGACATTCGTGGAAGTCGGCAGATGTGCGACTGCAGACCACTCGCGAGAGCGGCGCTGCCGGGGTCTTCACCTTTGTTGAACGCGATGGCTACCTAGAATCGGTAAACGCTATTCCTGAACCCCATGCCTTTGACGTGCGGCTCAGTCTCGGGCACGCCGGGCACTCTCATGACTACGATCTGTCGTTTCACGAGCATGGGCATGATCACACTCATGACGAGTTGGAAGGTCTGGAGTTATCGCTGGAGGGCTATCAGGATGCCCATGAGCGGGCGCACGCAAACGACATTCGCCAGCGCTTCGCCAGCCGTAACGTAACCACCGGCCAGGTCATCTTGTTCGGCCTGACCGGTGGGCTTATTCCCTGCCCCGCGGCAATCACGGTGCTGCTGCTCTGCCTGCAGGTTAAGGAAGTCACGTTAGGCGCTGTCTTGGTCCTCAGTTTCAGCATCGGTTTGGCGTTGACGCTGGTCACGGTTGGCGTTGCGGCGGCAATCGGAACACGCCATGCGTCCAATCGCTGGCCGTGGATGGGCGCTGTGGCGCGCCGCGCACCCTATCTCTCAAGTTTGCTGATTATTGGCGTGGGTATTTACGTCGGTTGGCACGGTTGGGCCGGATTGAACACCTGACGCGGCCTTTACGCGAGCTTGTGGTAGCACTATTCGAGGCGTTTGAGATCGCAGAGTACACAGAGGTTTAGATCTTGGGAGTGGCTACAAGTGGGGCTGTCTGCCGCTTCGAGTCAGTTGCGGGCCTACCTCCAATGTGCAGTTCTGAAGGGTTGGCGATGACCGCACTTTACCGATTTCTGCCGGTTGAAACTGCTGCATCCGATGGTAGCCGGGAACGTTCTACTGATAACCAGCGTCTCAGGCCGTGGCCACTAGGATGGTTTGTGCCACTCGTTGCAAAAAAGAAAAGCACCTCAGCCAGGCCCGAAGGCCACTGAGGTGCTTTTGCTCAGTAGACCCCGCTGCACTGCAGCGTGGCTTGCACGTTGAACCTTATGAACTCCTCGCTCGGAGCGCCAGTGCGTTTTACGCGTTCTAGGTAGGACAGGTCATATTCCTCGATCACCTTATCAAATACGCAGCCGCATACCTCTTTATCTGCACCACCTTGAGCGCAGCCTGACAAGAAATCACCACGCATCTTGTCTTCAGGGCTAGAACAGCCCGCTGCCAGTACGCTCAGCGCCAATACCGCCAATAGTTTATTTTTCACATCCTTACTCCTTATATGCGGGACTGTACCTGGGACATGCCCAGCATCACGCCAATACCCATGCCGATCAGCTGAGGACCCGCGATCCAAAACAGCTTGGTGAATACCAGGCTGAAGAATCCGCCGGTGGTGAATACGGCAGACGGCCGCGCAAAGCGGCAGATGGCATCACCCAGCAGGGCACCGCCCCAGCCGAGCAAGGTACCCACCAATACCGCGAAGGCTTTGGCGAAAAAGCCAGCACGCAGCACCATGCCAGAGTTGTTGAACGTTACAGCGAAGATGGCGAAGGCAAAGGCTGCCAGCGCCCAGC
The DNA here is from genome assembly GCF_038130085.1 of Halopseudomonas sp. Taxonomy (NCBI): domain Bacteria; kingdom Pseudomonadati; phylum Pseudomonadota; class Gammaproteobacteria; order Pseudomonadales; family Pseudomonadaceae; genus Halopseudomonas; species Halopseudomonas sp. The sequence continues at coordinate 13,147 of NZ_JAYPMU010000035.1, forward strand.
CGAGCACTTTGACGGGGACCGGCAAGGTGTCGTCGATGTAATCGTCCTCGTCGTCCTGGGGATCTCGTCGGTCGAGGTTGTTCTGTTCCATACAGCGGGCTCCTTGTGAGCGTTATTGGAATAGGTGCACCTGATCACCAGGCTGACTGGCAGGTGTTTCCCGGGTGGTTGAGCGGCTTGAGTACGTCGATGCCGGTCGTGGGCAGCGTGACGGTTTGCCCGTCCTGGCTGATCTGCAGGGTTTGGGCTGTTCGCAGGTGCTCCCAGAAGCTCGGGAAAGCCTGGCCGCAGATGCGGCACATGGTGTCGAACGGGTTGCCGTACTCGGTGCCATCGAGGATGACGTTGAAACCGGGATCGTTCTTCGAGCTGTAGGACTGCCCGTGGATCTTGGCGTAGGCATGGACATATTCACCGTCGCTGCCAGGGCAGGCGATGTACAGCTCGTTCCCGGATTCATCGGTGACCGTGTACTCGGTCGTGCCCATGCCGTAGCCGCTGGTCCACTCGGCTGCCGTGGCGGGAATACTGGTGAAAGCCAGTACGCTGAGCAGCGCGCTGGCGCGGAGAGAGTGCTTCATGGCGTCCTTTCCTTTTCTAATTAGTGGAGTCAAAGCGTAGAAATTGGCGTCAAATCTACCTGTGGAGTTGATTCTCATCGTTTCAAGTCCTTCATGTCAATCGGTCGATGCCCAACCATTCAGGTCGGATAGGAGGGGGTATGGCCAAACCAAAAAACGCCCTGACCGCGAGCATCGGTCGGGCGATTGCGCAAAAGCGCAGTGATGCGGGGATGACGCAGGACGGTGTTGCCGGCAAGTTGGGTATCGGCATTGAGGCGGTCTCGCGGATGGAGCGGGGCATTGCCATGCCATCGGTTGCCCGCCTTTATGAGTTGGCTGCGCTATTTGGCTGTGAAGCGGTGGATCTGCTGACGGAGGGGAGCCCGCATGTCGACGATCAGGTGCGTAACCTACGCAGCATGCTGGAGCCGCTGGACACCGCTGACCGGGAGCTGGTCTTGCGTCTGGTGGCGCAGCTGACAGCGCGCCTGAAAACCAAATAACCGAGCATCACTCCGGCGCTGGGTCGTCGGACTCATCCATCAGCAAAAAGCCGCAGTTCAGGCACAGGCTGTCGAAGGTGCCCAGCCAGTGCTTTGCCACGTTATCTGCCAGAGCAGTTCCCTGAGTTGCGCCTACTTCCAGCAAGGGCGTTGGCTCTGCCAGTAATGCCACCAGCTTTCCTAGTTGCTCCCACGGTGCGTGGTTGGTCGGCGCGTCCTGCTGGCGCTCAACATGAGTACGCAGCAGCACATCCAGCACCCCGGCCATCACGACCAGGGTGCGCAGGTTCTGCCGATGAATCAGTGTGGCGCTGTTGCAGATGGTGCAGATGTTGCAGGTCTTCATCATTGCTGGATCTCCTTTTCGGCTTCGCTCAGATCAACCCACGCTCGGCAAAGCTCACCGCTGTGGCTCCGCCAATCACCAGGTGATCGAGCAGGCGCACATCGATGGTTTGCAGTGCCGTGTGCAGGCGGGTGGTCAGGGTGCGGTCAGCTTGGCTGGGTTCTGGTACACCGCTCGGATGGTTGTGAGCGAGGATCACGGCAGCCGCGTTGGCATTGAGCACGGCTTTGATTACTTCGCGGGGATAGACGCTGGCACTGTCGATGGTGCCGTAGAACAGCCGTTCAAAGCGCAGCACTCCATGCTGGCTATCCAGCAGGATGATGCCGAACACCTCTCGCTCCTCGTGGGCCAGTTGGGACACAAGGTAGTCACGGACCAGGTTCGGGCTAGTCAGGTAGTTGCTGCGATGAAAGCGGGCTTCCAGAATCGACTGGGCCCAGCTCAGGACTTCGGTTTCGGACAGCTCAATGCCCGCTGTCGGCATCAGCGCCGACGACGACTTTTGCTTGCTCATGGTGATCTCCGGATATAGAAAAAACCACCCGCTCAGGCGCTGGCGGGTGGATTGGCTTGTTGCAGGTTGTGGGTGCGTTCAAGAATCAGGTCGTGCAGGGTCGGCTTACCGTTGCGGCTTCGACGGCTGCTGTACTGCGGCGCGGGCTTCTGAGACGTAGCTGCTGGCGCTGACTCAACGACCGATTGCTCTGGATAGAACTCCTCCAGTACCAGATGCGAGTCTTCTTCACTGTCCTCAAAGGCCCCATTGACCAGACCCATACGTGCGGCAGCATCCAGTGCTTGTTGATCAAAGCCGGCATCACGCCGCGATTGATCCAAGTGATGCGCCTGAGAGAGGGCTTCTTCCAGGCTCAGGCCACTACGCAGGGTCAGATCCACGTAGTAGATCGGTGCACCGTGACTCTGGCGGGTCGACTTGCCACGCAGGCGCAGTTCCAGCGGCAGACACGCCAGCCGATCTCCGGACAAGGCCTGCAGATAGCTCAACCGGGCCGATAGGGTGCGGATGCTGTTGTAGCCAGTGGTGCGAAACACAAAGCTACCCAGCGGATCATCATCACCGATGGCGACGTTCAAGCGGCCATACGGCTTACAGTTGCCGCCGGGTGCCAAGGGGCAGCCATCCGGTGAGGGGCAGGGCAGTGCCTGAATACCTTCCGCCGTTGAGCGTTTGCACGACTCCCCGTTACCGACACAGAGCGGTCTACCACTGGTGCGGTCAAACAGACTGTATTCGGCGCGAAAGTTGAGCTCCGGGTCGTTGAACAGCAGGCGCACGGGAATGCTGCGGATCTTGCCGCCTTGCTCCTTACGCAGCAGCTCATCAAGCGGGTGAACCAGCCAGCCATCGCGGGTCTGGACCTGAGAGGTGATGGTGAACTGGTCGTCTTTCTCCGGCAGGCGCTTGCCGTTCTTCTCGACTACTTTACCGATGGAGATACGCCCGAGCACGGGCGGGGTGATTGCCAAGCCTTTGATCATGGGAATGCTCCTAGAGGAAACAAAAAGGCCGACGCCATAACGGCAGTCGGCCTGAAGGGGAGTGATGGGAGATAAAGCGACTCAACTGACCAGAAAGCGCCGGCTGCCGGGTTTGCTGATCTGGTACTGCGTCTTGAGCGCGGGGTGGTCCTTGAACAGCGCATCCAGGTCGAGACCGGTGCCGTCCTTGGATTTCTTCCAACTGATGCTGCCGCTGGCGAAGAGCGCTTTACTGGCTTCGCCCATGGCCTGCTGCAGCGACTGCTTGAGCTCGGCTTCGCGCTTGCCCAGATCACTCAGGGAAGAGCGCACCTGCTTGAGCTCATCGAACGCCTCCGACAGGGCTGTATTTGCTGAAAGATCCAGCTGCTCACCATCGTCAGCGGGGTAGAGCAGGCGCAGTGCCGCTTCTGCCGAGTCCGATCCATCTGCTGGTGGTGGAGTGTCGGTCTCAACGTAGTGCCAGAACTGACGCTCCAGGGCGATCAATTGCTCGATCAACGCCTCGTCACGCTCGATGCGGTAAACCTCCAGCTGCTGCCCACCGAGCAGCACAGCCACATCCGCCGCTTGCTTACCGGTGACAGCCAACTGATGCATGACCTGAACCTCGACGTACTTGGGGACGCCATCACGCCAGAGGCGGGCACCGTTCAGACCCGCCGTTTTGCATTCAAGGATCTGCACCTCACTACTGCCAACCACTTCCCGGTCGATATTGGCCAGCATCCAGGGCACGTCAGGGTGCCGCAGCACGGCATTCACCTTGCGCACCTTGTTGCCGGTGCGGCGCTGATATTGGGAAGCCACCACCGGCTCCAGCACCACGCCCCAGAACACCGGGGTGGTGTCGTCTTCGGGGTTGGGTTTAGCGAGTCCCACGTCACGGTTGGTTTTCTCCAGCCAGAGCTCCAGCTGGGATTTGTAGGGGTTGAGGCCGATAGCGGTTGCCGCATCCGAGCTGCCGATACCGCGTTTTCGCACGTCTAGCCAGTCGTTGCGAGTCAGGTCTTTGGTGCTGACCAAGCGCAGGAGGCCACGGTTAGCTTTGTTCGTGCCATTGGTAGGTGTGGTTTGATGCGTATTCATAAGCAAACTCCAGACGCACAAAAGCCCGACCAGCAGACACTGATCGGGCTCAGGCGAGTAAGTAGAAAGGGGAATTGAGGGAAACGGAAAACCCGTACGGGAAAATCAGGCGATCAGCTCCAGGGCATGATCCAGCGCTTTTTGCTTCAAGGTGGCGCCTTGGCCAAACCAGGCCGAGTCCAAACGGTGATCAGCACTGCGCGCACGCTTCTCGTGGTCGACGTACTCGGTGACTGCATTGAGCAGGCCCCATGCGGTGTCCTGTGCTGATGCGAGTTGAGAGCCGCGGCCTTTACCCGCGTACAGATCCTGCACTTTCTGCAGGGCGCGGTGCTGGGTCAGCTCGCGGCGATCCTCCACGTCCTGCTCGGTGTCACAGATCACCCGCAGGAAGTAGCCGAGTGCTTCCCCGGTGTTCACCTTGCGCTGAGACAGATGCTTCATCCGGTACATGAAGTCATCCCACTGGGCGACCGAGATTCCGAGCTGGCGTTTGACCGCCTTGGCGTTGAACTCGGTGTTGTGCGGCACCTTGATCGACTCGGAAGCACCGTTCACTGCAATGGCTAGGGTGTTGTTGCAGACCACCCGTACCGTCGTCGGTGTGGCGACGGTCGACAGGGTGCCATCGCAGGACGTAGCCAGCAGCAGGTAGCCGTTGACCAGGTCGTTACCCTTGAGTGCTGAGGCTTGGCCTGTACGCGCCAATGCCCAGAACTTGCGGCCACCCTTGAGTACGCCCGCGGTCTCCAACTCAAAGCCCGCGTACTCGGTCAGATCTCGGTAGAACTCCAGCACGTCGAACGGCTGAACCACCTTGTAGCGCTGCGAGACCACCGACAGCGGGGCCTTGGTGTCCGAACGGTAGAGCACCTTCTGCTCCGGGAA
>NZ_JAYPMU010000036.1:0-17835 GCF_038130085.1 Halopseudomonas sp.
CGGACGCCATGCCGGCCAGGTGGCCGCCCCACTCGTTGGCTTCGAGCAGGATCTCATTGGAGATCACGTCCAGCTTCTTCTGCACCTCACCCTGCACGTTCTCGGTGCCCATGCTGCCCAGCACACCACCAAGGGCGCCCTTGGACACGGCATGGCTGATTTCCTTACAGGCGCGCGCCACCACCTCGATGAGGAAACGCAGGTCGGCGGGGGTGTTGTGACTGCGCGTCTGTTCGATCAGGTAGCGGCTGAGAGATACACGGGACATGAGCAAGCTCCGGAGAGAAAAGTAAAATCGCGCACAGTTTACCCGCTCCGGGAGCGCTTCGCCTCCTGAATACTCCCGAGCGGCGGCAACAATGGCGCGCAGACACAAAAAAGCCCCGCCGAAGCGGGGCTTTTTACTGCACCGTCAGACTCAGAACTGCGCTTCGTCGAGCAGGTACAGCGACTCGCTACCAGCCTTGACCGACGCAGTCAGCGAGTGGATACGCGGCAGCAGGCGCGCGAAGTAGAAACGCGCGGTGCCCAGCTTGCTCACGTAGAACTCGTCTTCAGCCTGCTTGGCCAGCGCGGTACGTGCCATCAGTGCCCACATGTAGGCATAGGCGGTGTAACCGAAAGCCTGCAGGTACTCGACCGAGGCAGCGCCGATTTCGTTCGGGTTGTTCTTCGAGTGCTCGATAACCCAGGCAGTCAGCTCGTCGAGGTTGCCGATGGCAGCCTCCAGCGGGCCGGTGAACTCGCCCAAAGAGGCATCAGCGCTGGCGATGAAGGCTTTGACTTCGTCGCTGAAGTGCTTGTAGAACGCGCCACCGCTACCAACGATCTTACGGCCCATCAGGTCCAGAGACTGGATACCGTTGGTGCCTTCGTAGATCTGGGTGATGCGGCAGTCACGAATCAGCTGCTCTTGGCCCCACTCACGGATAAAGCCGTGGCCACCAAAGATTTGCTGACCGTGAACGGTCGTTTCCAGACCCATATCGGTCAGGAACGCCTTGGCTACCGGCGTCAGCAGAGCAACTAGCTCCTGGGCACGGGCGCGGGTTTCCTTGTCTTCGCTGTACTTGGCGGTATCCAGCTGCATGGCAACATAGCTGGAGAACGCACGACCACCTTCGTTCAGCGCCTTCATGGTCAGCAGCATGCGACGTACGTCGGGGTGAACGATGATCGGGTCAGCAGCCTTGTCCTTGTTGACCGGGCCGGTCGGCGCGCGGCTCTGGATACGATCGCGGGCGTACTCGATCGCATTCTGGTAGGAACGCTCACCCAGCGACAGACCCTGAATACCTACGCCCAGACGCTCGTAGTTCATCATGGTGAACATCGCGTTGAGGCCCTTGTTCGGCTGGTCAACGATCCAGCCGGTAGCGCCGTCGAAGTTCATGACGCAGGTAGCAGACGCCTTGATGCCCATCTTGTGTTCGATGGAGCCGCAGGACAGGGAGTTCTTCTCGCCCAGCGAGCCGTCGTCATTGACCATGACCTTGGGCACCAGGAACAGGGAGATACCCTTCGGGCCGGCCGGTGCATCGGGCAGCTTGGCCAGTACCAGGTGAATGATGTTCTCGGTCAGATCGTGCTCACCGCCAGTGATGAAGATCTTGGTACCGCTGATCTTGTAACTGCCGTCGGCTTGCGGCTCGGCCTTGGTGCGAATGATGCCAAGGTCGGTACCGGCATGCGGCTCGGTCAGACACATGGAGCCGGCCCAGGTACCGGAGTACATGTTCGGCAGGTACTTTTCTTTCAGCTCTTCGCTGGCGTGGTTGAGGATCGACAGGCAGGCGCCGGAGGTCAGCATCGGATACAGGCCGAAAGACAGGTTGGCGGAGTTGACCATTTCTTCAACCTGCGCACCAATCACCTTCGGCATGCCCATGCCACCGAACTCGGGAGCACCACCCACGCCAACCCAGCCGCCTTCGGCGTAGGTGCGATAGGCTTCCGGGAAACCGGCCGGAGTGGTCACGACGCCGTCATTCCAGGAGCAACCTTCTTCGTCGCCAGAGCGGTTCAGCGGTGCAACCACACCACCGGTTACCTTGCCGGCTTCTTCCAGGATGGCTACAGCGGTCTCTTCGTCCACCACTTCAGCCAGGCCCGGCAGTTGTGCCCAGAGCTTGGAAACCTCAAAAACTTCATTGAGAACGAAGCGCATGTCGCGCAGGGGAGCTTTATAGTCAGCCATGGATATCTCCTCGTGGTTCGGTGCCGGTTAAGACCGGCGCAGGCGGGAGATTGTATATCGGCAACAAAAAAACCTATAGCGTCTTTTTATGACTTTTTATTATTGATTGGTCACCATAAACAACATTACTTGCAACAGGGTCAGACTCTACACCGTCTCGCAGGCAATAAAAAACCCCGGCATGGCCGGGGCTTTTTCGTCAGACCACCAAGACGATCAGAACTGCTCGACAGCGATGTCCATCAGGCTGGATGCACCGGCAGTCAGCGCTTCGGCGTGAGCCTGAGCGCGCGGCAGCAGACGCTGATAGAAGAACGCCTGAGTTGCCAGCTTGCCCTTATAGAAGTCGACTTCAGTACTGCCAGCTTCCAGCTTCGCCTGAGCAACGCGCGCCATCTTCAGCCAGAAATAGGCGTGAACGACATAGCCGGAGAACGCCAGGTAATCGACGGCAGCGGCACCCACTTCTTCCGGGTTCTGCATGGCTTTCATACCAACGGAGGTAGTCAGCTCGCCCCACTGAGCGTTCAGCTGGGCCAGCTTCTTGGCGTACTCACCGAAGGTCGCATCGCCTTCCACTTCCTTGCACAGCAGGTGAACCTGCTTGGTGAAGGTCTTCAGCAGCTTGCCCTGGCTACCTAGAACCTTGCGACCCAGCAGGTCGAGGGCCTGGATACCGTTAGTACCTTCGTAAATCGGAGCGATACGGCAGTCACGAACCTGCTGCTCCTGCCCCCACTCACGGATGAAGCCGTGACCACCGAATACCTGCTGACCCAGCAGCGTGGCTTCCAGGCCGGTGTCGGTCATGAAGGCCTTGCAGATCGGCGTCAGGAACGCCAGCTGGGCTTCAGCGTCAGCGCGGGCTTCTTCATCGGCGGCGTAGTGTGCCTGATCCAGCAGGCTGGCAGTGTGGTAGGCCAGCGCGCGGTTACCTTCGTTGAACGCCTTCATGGTCAGCAGCATGCGACGTACGTCCGGATGAACGATGATCGGGTCAGCCGCCTTCTCAGGAGCAGCCGGACCTTTCAGCGAACGCATCTGCAGGCGGTCTTTAGCGTAAGCCAAAGCGGACTGGTAGGACGCTTCACCGTGACACAGACCCTGCATGCCGGTACCCAGGCGCGCGTGGTTCATCATGGTGAACATGCAGTTCAGGCCCTTGTTGATGTCGCCGATCAGGAAGCCGGTTGCATCGTCAAAGTTCATCACACAGGTGGCGGACGCCTTAATACCCATCTTGTGCTCCAGGGAGCCACAGATCAGGCTGTTGCGCTCACCGACTTCACCGCTTGCGTCCGGCAGGAACTTCGGCACGATGAACAGCGAAATGCCCTTGGTACCGGCAGGTGCATCGGGCAGCTTGGCCAGCACCAGATGGACGATGTTCTCGGCCATGTCGTGCTCGCCGCAGGAAATGAAGATCTTGGTACCGGTGACCTTGTAGCTACCGTCAGCCTGCGGTACGGCGCGGGTCTTGATCAGACCCAGGTCGGTGCCGCAATGCGGTTCGGTCAGACACATGGTGCCGGTCCAGGTGCCGGGGGTCAGCTTGCTCAGGTACAGATCTTTCTGTTCCTTGGTGCCGTGTGCAGCGATCGCAGCGGCGCAGCCGTGGGACAGGCCCGGGTACATGCTGAACGAGTAGTTTGCGGAAGCGACCATCTCGGCAATGATCAGACCCAGCGAGGACGGCAGGCCCTGTCCGCCGTACTCCGGCGAGGACGTCATGGAGCCCCAGCCGTTTTCGCAGTAGGCCTGGTAGGCTTCCTTGAAGCCCTTTGGCGTGGTGACCACACCGTTTTCGATGTGACAGCCTTCTTCATCACCGGTGCGGTTCAGCGGCGACAGCACCTGGTTGGTGAACTTGGCACCCTCTTCGAGAATGGCGCTGACCAGATCCGGGGTGGCGTCTTCCAGACCGTACGCAGCATAGCTGCCGGTCATGTCCAGCAGCTCGTCCATGACGAAGCGCATATCGCGCAAGGGGGCGTTATATTCAGGCATGTTGACTCTCCAAAGGGCAGCCAGGCACACCTGGCAGCATGGTTTCATACAGGTGTTTGAACACTAGGGACGCGCGCCTCTGTGGTCAAGGTTTTGGCCCGTCCATTACCCCGCCTGATGGAGAGCCATAACACCAGCGGCATCCTGCTGTAGCATAGCGACTGCACTCATTGATCCGGGAACCCGCCGTGTCCACTCTGGCTAATCTGCAGTTCGACAACCGTTTCGCCGCACTGGGAGACACCTTCTCCAGCAAGGTGCTGCCCGACCCGCTGCACAATCCGCGACTGGTCGTGTGCAGCGAGGATGCGCTGCAACTGCTCGACCTTGACCCGGGCGAGGCCGCCGACCCGTTGTTCACCGAGCTGTTTTCCGGCCACAAACTGTGGAGCACTGCCGCACCACGGGCAATGGTTTACTCCGGTCATCAGTTCGGTGCCTACAACCCGCAGCTTGGCGATGGCCGCGGCCTGCTGCTCGGAGAAGTGGTCAACCAGGCCGGCGAGCACTGGGACCTGCACCTCAAGGGCGCCGGCAGCACGCCCTACTCACGCATGGGCGACGGCCGCGCCGTCCTGCGCTCGTCGATCCGCGAGTTCCTCGCCAGCGAGGCGCTGCATGCGCTTGGCATCCCGACCAGCCGCGCCCTGTGCGTGACCGTCGGCGACAATCCGGTCTACCGCGAACGCGAGGAACGCGGCGCCATGCTACTGCGCCTGGCGCGCTCGCACATTCGCTTCGGCCACTTCGAGTACTTCTATTACACCCGCAGGCACGATGAGCTGCGCCAGTTGCTGGATTTCACCCTCGACACCTGTTTCCCTGACTGCCGCAACCAGCCGCAACCAGAATTGGCCATGTTTCGCAGCGTGCTGCAGCGTACCGCCAAGATGGTCGCTCACTGGCAGGCTTCGGGCTTCTGTCACGGGGTGATGAACACCGACAATATGTCGATCCTCGGCATTACCTTCGACTTCGGCCCCTACGCTTTCCTCGACGCCTTCGACGCCCACCACGTCTGCAATCACTCCGACCACGAGGGGCGTTACGCCTTCCACCGCCAGCCAGTGATCGCCCAGTGGAATGTCGCCTGTCTGGCGCAAGCGCTGACCCCCTTTATCGCCGTCGATACGCTCAAGGAAGCGCTGGCGCAGTTCATGCCGACCTTCGAGCAGCATTATCTTGCTTTGATGCGCCGCCGCCTGGGCTGGGGCGACGCCCGCCCGGAGGACGCCGAGCAACTGGACGCCCTGCTGCAGCTGATGCAGGCCAGCGGCGCTGACTATCACCTGACCCTGCGTAAGCTGGCAGAGAACAACCCGCTGGTTCGCGATCACTTCATCGACCGCGACGCCTTCGACCGCTGGCAACGTGAGCACCAGCAGCGCTGCCAGGCCAGCTCGACCGAGCGCCAGGCCGCCAACCCGCTATATGTGCTGCGTAACTATCTCGCGCAGAACGCCATCGCTGCAGCAGAACAGGGTGAGTTCGACGAGGTCCGCCGCCTGCACCACATACTGCGCCGACCATTCGACGTGCAGCCCGGAGCCGATGGGTACGCCGCGATGCCTCCGGACTGGGGCAGACATCTGGAAATCAGCTGTTCCTCCTGAATCTCAGGTCGACATCGCTTATTCCTCACAAGCATATAAAAATCAGTTTTTGTACTTGGACAAATATAGCGCCGCCTCTTAATGTGACGCCCAGCCTGGGTCCGTGTGTGGACTCGATACCTCACGAGAGAGTTCGGTAACCGATGAGCTGGGATTCGCTGCCACTGATTGGCGTGGCACTTCTGCTGTGCTGGGTTTTCTACGCCTTTGCGCGGGAAAAGTTCAGCCCTGATGTGGTCGTCGGTATCGCCGTTGCAGTACTGCTGGTCAGCCAATTGCTGACGCCCACCGAGGTGCTTGGCGTGCTGTCCAACAGTGCCCCCATCACCATCGCCTGCATGTTCATCCTGTCTGCCGCGCTGGAACGCACCGGTTGTGTAGAGACGCTGGGCAACTGGCTGTCACACATGGGCGGCGGCAGCCAGTGGCGCACCCTGTTCAGCCTGATGATGACCGCCCTGCTGCTGTCCACCTTCATCAACAATACTCCGGTGGTCGCCATCCTCACGCCGGTCGCCATCGCGCTGGCTACAAGCGTCGGCAGCAAACCCTCGAAGATGCTGATCCCGCTGTCCTACGCGACCATCTTCGGCGGTACCATGACCATGATCGGCACCTCGACCAACATTCTGGTCGACGGCGTGGCCCGGCAGATGGGTATGGAGCCGTTCGGCATGTTCGAGATCACCCTGCCCGGCCTGATCCTCGCGGGCATCGGCATGGCCTTCGTGCTGCTGATTGGTCACCGTCTGCTGCCCGAGCGCGAGAGCCTGTCGCGTCAGTTGCGCCCGGATCAGTCCCGCACCTTCATGACCGAACTGCTGGTGCCGCACGACTCGCCGGTGATCGGTCAGACTATCAGCCAGGCCAACCTCAACGGCAACAGCGGCATCCGCGTGCTGAAAATCTTCCGTGGCGACGATGAACTGTCGACGCCGCTCAACGATACCCGGCTGCTGGCCGGTGATCGATTGGTCCTGCACGCTGGCATGCGCGACTTCGTCGAACTGCGCCACAACGGCCTGCTGGCGATCAATCGTCCTGACAGTTTCGAGACCATTTCGACCCGTGACGTGATGTTGGCCGAGGCCATCGTCGGCCGCAACTCGCGCTACAGCCACCGCCCCATGCGCGACCTCAACCTGACCGCGCGCTACGGAATCCACGTGCTGGCGGTGCATCGCCACAACGAGAACATCCAGGACAACCTGGACGACTTCGAACTGCAGTTCGGCGACGTCATGCTGGTGGAAGGCACGCCGGCGCAGATCAAGAAGTTCGCCGACAACGGCGAGCTGATCAGCCTCAACTCGGTTCAGGAACGCGCCTACCGCCGTGACAAGGCGCCGATTGCCATCGCTGCCGTACTGGCCGTAATGGTGCTGGCGGCGCTCAAGGTCATGCCCATCGAAGGGCTGGCGATGATCGCTGCCGCGCTGGTGGTGGCGACCGGCTGCCTAGATACCGAAGACGCCTACAAGGCGATCGACTGGCGCATCCTGACGCTGATCTTCGGCATGCTCGCGATCAGCATCGCGATGAACAAGGTCGGGCTGGTCGATACCGTAGTCAGCCACGTGATGACCCTGTCGCCACTGCTCGGGCCGCTGTTCATGCTGTCGTTCATCTACCTGCTGACCTCGATCCTCACCGAGGTCGTCAGCAATAACGCTGTGGCGGTGCTGGTCACCCCGATTGCGATTGGCGTCGCCCATCAGCTCGGCGCCGATCCGCGTCCGTTTGTGGTCGCGGTGATGTTTGCCGCCAGCGCCAGTTTCGCCACCCCGATTGGCTATCAGACCAACACCTTCGTCTACAGCGCCGGTGGCTACCGCTTCTCGGACTTCATGCGTATCGGCGTGCCGCTAAACCTGATCATGTGGGCGGCCGGTTCGCTGATCATTCCGCTGATTTGGCCACTGTTCCCCTGAGCACAAAAAAGGCACCCCGCGGGGTGCCTTTTTCATTCCAGGCGAGCCTTAGCGCGAGGCCTCCAGCGCCTGCGACAGGTCAGCCAGAATGTCGTCGATATGTTCGATACCAATCGACAGCCGCACCATGTCGCGCGGCACGCCAGCCTTGGCCAGCTCTTCGTCATTGAGCTGACGGTGAGTGGTCGAGGCCGGGTGACAGGCCAGTGACTTGGCGTCGCCAATGTTGACCAGCCGCACCACCAGGTTCAGCGCATCGATAAAGCGCGCGCCGGCCTCCTGCCCGCCCTTGATCCCGAACGACAGTACCGACGCCGGCTTGCCGCCCATGTAGCGTTTGGCGAGTGCGTGCTCGGGATGGTCTTCCAGCCCGGCGTACTGCACCCAGGCGACCTGCGGATGATTCTGCAGGAACGCCGCCACCGCCATCGCGTTGTCGCAATGGCGCTCCATGCGCAGCGCCAGGGTTTCCAGCCCCTGCAGGATCATGAAAGCGTTAAACGGTGACAGCGCCGCGCCCATGTTGCGCAGCGGCACCACGCGGCAGCGACCGATAAAGGCCGCCGGGCCAAAGGCCTCGGTGTAGACCACGCCGTGGTAGGACGGATCGGCGGTGTTGAGCAGCGGGAAACGTTCCGCGTTCTCGGCCCAGGGGAAGCAGCCGCCATCGACCACGATACCGCCCAGAGTGGTGCCATGACCGCCCATGTACTTGGTCAGCGAGTGCACGACGATATCCGCGCCGTGCTCAAACGGACGGCATAACGCCGGGGTTGCGACCGTGTTGTCGACGATCAGCGGCACGCCGTGGCGATGGGCCGCTTCAGCCAGCGCCTGAATGTCGATAACGTTACCAGAGGGGTTGCCGATCGATTCGCAAAACACCGCCTTGGTACGCGCATCAATCAGGCTTTCCAGCGCGGCGATGTCGTCATGCGCGGCGAAGCGCGTCTCGATGCCCTGACGCGGCAGGGTGTGGGCAAACAGGTTGTAGGTGCCGCCATAGAGTTTGGCGACAGAGACGATGTTGTCTCCGGCCTCGGCCAGGGTCTGAATTGCGTAGGTGATGGCCGCCATGCCGGAGGCCACGGCGAGCGCACCGACACCGCCTTCCAGCGCAGCGACCCGCTGCTCCAGCACATCGTTAGTCGGGTTCATGATGCGGCTGTAGATGTTGCCCGGCACCTTCAGGTCGAAAAGGTCAGCCCCATGCTGAGTGTTGTCAAAGGCGTAGGAGGTGGTCTGGTAGATCGGCACGGCAACCGCGTGCGTCGTCGGGTCGGGGGTGTAACCGGCGTGAATGGCAAGCGTTTCGAGCTTCATGGCGCTGTCCTTGTTATTGAAGTCCAGCGCCGAGCATGCAGAAGGAAACCCGGTCGGTCAATCTAACCGGGCGCGACCTATTGACTCTCGATGTGGTCGTGCAGCGCCATGAACTGCTGGGTCAACTTGTGCCGACCGTCGAGGAAGATGAGCGGCGTTGCCGCCTCATGAGATTCGCGCATGCGCACCGAGCTGTTCAAATGTACCGGCAGCACCGGCAGACCCTCGGCAATCAGTTCGTCGAGCATTTTCTGTGGCAATGCTGCGCGCGGCTGGAACTGGTTAACGACGATGCCCTCGACCGCCAGATCCTCGTTGTGCTCGTCGCGCACATCTTCCAGCTCGCTGAGCAGGCCATACAGCGCCTGCCGGGAGAAGCTGTCACAGTCGAACGGGATCAGCACCCGGTCCGAGGCAATCAGCGCCGACATGGTGTAGAAATTGAACGCCGGAGCGGTGTCGATGTAGATCCGCTCGTAGTTATCCTTCAGATCGTTCAGCAGCTTGCGCAGCTTCTGGATCTTGTAACGCGATTCGAGTTTGTGCTGAAGCTCAGCCAGCTCGGGGCTGGCTGGCATCAGCCAAAGGTTTTCGAACGGTGTTTCGGTAACAAAGTTCTCGGCCTTCTTGCTGAACAGGCCGCTGGACAGGGTCTGGGCAAAGAAGTCGGCGATGGTGACATCAACGTCCGACATCCGCTCACCCAGCAGGTAATGGCTGGAGTTGGCCTGCGGATCCAGATCAATCACCAAGGTCTTGTAACCGGCCGCGGCGCTGACCGCGGCAAGGTTACAGGCGATGCTGGATTTACCGACCCCACCCTTCTGGTTGAACACTACCCTGCGCATACGCCTTCTCCTTGTTCAGTCGCTTCCGTCGTGCGCCATCTTGGCGCAGGAATCGTCAGACCACGATAGCATTCGGATCGTGATAGATCGCTGACAATTCGTGTACCGCCTCGATAAATGCGCCCGCGTGAGCCGGGTCGACCTCCGGCGTAATGCCGTGGCCCAGGTTGAACACATGACCGCTGCCCTTGCCGTAGCTGGCCAGGATACGCGCCACTTCAGCACGAATCGCCGCCGGCTTGGCGTACAGTACAGTCGGGTCCATATTCCCCTGCAATGCAACCTTTGCACCAACCCGCGAGCGGGCCACACCAATGTCCATGGTCCAGTCCAGACCGAGTGCGTCGGCACCAGCGTCAGCAATGCTTTCCAGCCACAGACCGCCGTTCTTGGTGAACAGAATGACCGGAATCTTGCGACCGTCATGCTCGCGAATCAGACCGGAAACGATCTTGCGCATGTAAGCCAGCGAGAACTTCTGGTAGGCATCGGCCGACAGGTTGCCACCCCAGGTATCGAAAATCTGCACCGCCTGGGCACCGGCCAGAATCTGGCCGTTCAGGTAGCTGGTCACTGACTGGGCCAGCTTGTCGAGCAACAGGTGCATGGCCTCGGGCTGGTCGTAAAGCATTGCCTTGGTCTTGCGGAAGTCCTTGGAGGAGCCACCCTCAACCATGTAGGTCGCCAGCGTCCAGGGGCTGCCGGAGAAGCCGATCAGCGGAACACGGCCGTTCAGCTCGCGGCGAATGGTGCGCACCGCATCCATCACATAGCCCAGGTCTTTCTCCGGATCGGGAATCGGCAGCGCCTCGATATCGGCCAAGCTGTTGATCACCTTGCGAAAGCGCGGGCCCTCGCCGGTCTCAAAGTACAGGCCCTGGCCCATGGCATCAGGGATGGTCAGGATGTCGGAGAACAGAATGGCCGCGTCGAGCGGGTAGCGATCCAGCGGCTGCAGGGTCACTTCGCAGGCCATCTCCGGATTCATGCACAGCCCCATGAAATCACCGGCTCTTGCACGCGAGGCGCGATACTCCGGCAGATAGCGGCCAGCCTGGCGCATCATCCACACAGGGGTGACATCTACCGGCTGACGCATCAGCGCGCGCAGGAAACGATCATTCTTGAGTTCGGTCATGGGGGCACATCCAGTCGAAAAAGTCAGCGGCCATTGTAGCGGCAATTGGCGGGAAAGATCAGGGCCAGAAACAACAAGGGCGCCCGAAGGCGCCCCTGTATGTGTGACGGGTTGTCACACCTCGAGGAAGTCGAGGATACCCTCGGCAGCCTGACGACCTTCGAAGATCGCCGTCACCACCAGATCGGAGCCGCGCACCATGTCGCCACCGGCAAAGATCTTCGGGTTGCTGGTCTGGAACTTGTACTGACCTTGCTCGGGCGCAATCACGCGGCCCTGACTGTCGGTATCAATGTTCTTGTCAGCGAACCAGTCTGCCGGGCTTGGGCGGAAACCGAAGGCAATAACAACGGCATCAGCCGGCAACACTTCTTCGGAACCCGGAATCGGCTCCGGGCTGCGACGGCCACGGGCATCCGGCTCACCCAGGCGGGTTTCAACCACCTTGACGCCTTCAACCTTGTCTTCACCGACGATGGCGATCGGCTGACGGTTGAACAGGAACTTCACGCCCTCGTCCTTGGCGTTCTTCACTTCCTTGCGCGAGCCCGGCATGTTGGCTTCGTCACGACGGTAGGCGCACGTCACGGCAGTCGCGCCCTGACGGATGGAGGTACGGTTACAGTCCATCGCGGTGTCACCACCACCCAGCACAACCACCTTCTTGCCCTTCATGTCGATAAAGTCGTCAGCCGACTTCTCGAACCCGAGGTTGCGATTGACGTTGGCGATCAGGAAGTCCAGCGCGTCGTAAACACCAGGCAGATCTTCACCCGGGAAGCCGCCCTTCATGTAGGTGTAGGTACCCATGCCCATGAACACGGCGTCGTACTCGGCCAGCAGGTCGTCGATCATGACGTCTTTGCCGATCTCGGTGTTCAGGCGGAACTCGATGCCCATGCCTTCGAATACTTCACGGCGACGGGACAGTACGCTCTTCTCCAGCTTGAACTCCGGAATACCGAAGGTCAGCAGGCCACCGATTTCCGGGTAGCGGTCGAACACCACCGGGCTGACGCCGGCGCGGGCCAGCACGTCAGCACACCCCAGACCGGCCGGGCCGGCACCGATGATGGCAACGCGCTTGCCGGTCGGCACAACACCGGACATGTCCGGGCGCCAGCCCATGGCGAAGGCGGTGTCGGTGATGTACTTCTCGACCGAGCCGATGGTAACTGCACCAAAACCGTCGTTCAGGGTACAGGCACCTTCACACAGACGGTCCTGCGGGCACACGCGGCCGCACACTTCCGGCAGGGTGTTGGTCTGGTGCGACAGCTCGGCGGCTTCGAGGATGTTGCCCTCGGAAACCAGTTTCAGCCAGTTCGGAATGAAGTTGTGCACGGGGCACTTCCACTCGCAGTAGGGGTTGCCACAACCGAGGCAGCGATGCGCCTGCTCGGACGCCGCTTCCGGCTTGAACTGCTCGTGAATCTCGACGAACTGGGTCTTGCGCGCGCGCAGCGGGCGCTTCTTGGGATCTTCACGACCTACATCGATAAACTGGAAGTCGTTGTTCAAACGGTCTGCCATATCTCAACCTCTAAACTGCAGCGGCGGCTTGATCACGCCACTGCAAGACTCATCAGGGCCAGCGGCAGGCTGGGGCGCTCAGCGGCGCGGCAGCCCGCCTGCGGCGGCTTTATTGTGGGTTCGCACGCGTGGTGGTCAGCAGGGCGCGCAGGCTTGCGGCCTTCGGCTTGACCAGCCAGAAGCGGCGGATGTAGTCGTCCAGGTTGTCCAGCACCTCGGCACCCCATGCACTGCCGGTCTCGGCAACATACTCGGTCAGCACCTGGGTCAGGTGACTGCGGTACATTTCCATCGACTCGTTGCTGATGCGGTGCATCTCGACCAGCTCGTGGTTCAGCTTGTCAAAGAAGGTGTTGTCCATATCCAGCACGTAGGCGAAACCGCCAGTCATACCGGCACCGAAGTTATGACCGGTGCTACCCAGCACGCAAACCATACCGCCAGTCATGTACTCACAGCAGTGGTCGCCAGCGCCTTCGATGACCGCGTGCGCACCGGAGTTACGCACTGCGAAGCGCTCACCTGCGACACCCGCTGCAAACAGCTTGCCGCCGGTCGCACCGTACAGACAGGTGTTACCGATGATCGAGGTCTGCTCGGAACGGAACGGGCTGCCCTTCGGCGGCACGATGGTCAGCTTGCCACCGGTCATACCCTTACCAACGTAGTCGTTGGCGTCGCCTTCCAGATACATGTGCAGACCACCGGCGTTCCAGACGCCGAAGCTCTGGCCAGCGGTACCGGTCATGCGGAAAGTGATCGGAGCGGTAACCATACCCTGGTTACCGTGCACCTTGGCGATTTCACCGGATACGCGGGCCCCGATGGAACGGTCACAGTTGGTCAGCGACAGCTCAAACTCACCGCCGGTGCGACCGTCGATGGCGGGACGCGCCATTTCAACCATCTTCTCGGCAGTCAGGCCCTTGTCGAACGGCTCGTTACGCGGCGACTCGCAGAACTGCGGCTTGTCGGCCGGAACGTCCTTGCTGAACAGCAGCGGTTCAAGGTCGAGGTTTTGCTGTTTGGCGGTGTTGCCCGGCAGGATTTCCAGCAGATCGGTACGACCAATCAGCTCCTCCAGACTACGCACACCGAGCTTGGCCAGCCACTCACGAGTTTCCATCGCTACGTAGGTGAAGAAGTTCATCACCATCTGCACGGTGCCGATGTAGTGGTTGTCACGCAGGTGCTGGTTCTGAGTCGCAACACCGGTCGCGCAGTTGTTCAGATGGCAGATACGCAGGTATTTGCAGCCCAGCGCAATCATCGGCGCGGTACCGAAGCCGAAGCTCTCGGCGCCAAGGATGGCTGCCTTGATCACGTCCAGACCGGTCTTCAGGCCACCGTCAGTCTGTACCCGAACCTTGCCACGCAGGTCGTTGCCGCGCAGGGTCTGATGGGCTTCGGACAGGCCCAGTTCCCAGGGCGAACCAGCGTAACGGATAGAGGTCAGCGGCGATGCGCCGGTACCACCGTCGTAACCGGAGATGGTGATCAGGTCAGCGTAAGCCTTGGCCACACCAGCAGCGATAGTGCCCACGCCCGGCTCGGACACCAGCTTGACCGATACCAACGCCTGCGGGTTGACCTGCTTGAGGTCAAAGATCAGCTGCGACAGGTCTTCAATCGAGTAGATATCGTGGTGCGGCGGCGGTGAAATCAGGGTTACACCCGGTACCGCGTAGCGCAGACGAGCGATCAGCTCGTTAACCTTGCCACCCGGCAGCTGGCCACCCTCGCCCGGCTTGGCGCCCTGGGCAACCTTGATCTGCAGAACTTCGGCATTGACCAGGTACTCCGGGGTCACACCGAAGCGGCCGGAAGCAATCTGTTTGATCTTGGAGGTGCGCTCGGTACCGTAACGGGACGGATCTTCGCCACCCTCACCGGAGTTGGAGCGCGCACCCAGACGGTTCATCGCCTCGGCGATGGCCTCGTGCGCCTCTGGGGACAGCGCGCCCAAGGAAATACCGGCAGAGTCAAAGCGCTTGAAGATCGACTCCAGCGGCTCGACGTCATCCAGCGCAATTGCCAGCTGATCATCACGGACCTTGAGTAGGTCACGCAGAGCAGCAACGGGACGGCTGTTTACCAGCGCCGCGTACTCCTGATACTTGTCGTAGCTGTCGCCCTGAACCGCGTCTTGCAAAGCGCGCACAACGTCCGGGTTGTAGGCATGGTACTCGCCGCCAAACACGAACTTGAGCAGACCACCCTGCTGAATGGACTTGCGCGGATTCCAGGCTTCCTTGGCCAGCAGCGCCTGCTCGGACTGCAGGTCCTCGAAACGGGCACCCTGAATACGGCTGGCAACACCCTTGAAGCAGACATCAACCACTTCGTCCGCCAGACCGACCGCTTCGAACAGCTGCGCGCCACGGTATGAAGCGATGGTGGAGATACCCATCTTCGACAGGATCTTCAGCAGGCCCTTGGAGATGCCCTTGCGGTAGTACTTGAAGGTTTCGTACAGGTCGCCAATGACCTCACCGGTACGAATCAGGTCACCCAGCACTTCGTACGCCAGGTACGGGTAAACCGCGGTCGCGCCGAAGCCGATCAATACCGCGTAATGATGCGGGTCACGGGTGGTCGCGGTTTCAACCAGGATGTTGCATTCACAACGCAGGCCGGTGGCGGTCAGGTGATGGTGTACGGCACCCACAGCCAGCGCGGCGTGGACCGGCAGCTTGCCCTGTTCGACGGCGCGGTCGCTCAGCACGATCAGGGTCTTGCCTTCACGTACGGCGGCTTCAGCCTGAGCGGCAATGTCCTTGACCGCATCGCCCAGCAGTGTGCCTTCAGCGACGTTCAGGTCAATCACGTGGCGTGCAAAACCGGGACGCTCGTCCAAGTTCATGATGGTGCGCCACTTGGCCGGCGAGATCACCGGCGAGCTGAGAATCGCGCGGTTGGCGTGATCGGCAGTCTCTTCAAAGACATTGCGCTCGGCGCCCAGGCAGGTTTCCAGCGACATGACGATGGCTTCACGCAGCGGATCGATCGCCGGGTTGGTCACCTGGGCGAACTGCTGACGGAAGTAGTCATAGACCGAACGCACACGACCGGACAGCACCGCCATCGGGGTGTCATCGCCCATGGAGCCGACCGCTTCCTGACCGTTTTCAGCCAGTGGGCGCAGCACCTGATCACGCTCTTCGAAGGTGACCTGGAACATCTTCATGTACTGCTTCAGACGCTCGGCCGAAAGGAAGTCGGAGCCGTGGTCGCGATCATCCAGCGTAGCCTGGATACGCAGCGCGTTTTCCTTCAGCCACTTGCGGTACGGATGACGGGACTTAAGACGATTTGCCACATCATCCGTGTGCAGTACTTCGCCAGTCTGGGTATCGACGGCCAGAATCTGACCCGGGCCAACACGGCCCTTGCTGACCACGTCCTCGGGCTGGTAATCCCAGACGCCGATTTCAGAAGCCAGGGTAATGTAGCCGTTTTTGGTGATGACATAACGTGCCGGGCGCAGGCCGTTACGGTCGAGCAGACAGACCGCGTAGCGACCTTCGGTCAGTACGATACCGGCCGGACCGTCCCAGGCTTCCATGTGCATGGAGTTGTATTCGTAGAACGCACGCAGGTCGGCGTCCATGGTTTCCACGTTCTGCCACGCTGGCGGAACAACCATGCGAATGGCGCGGAACAGATCCATACCGCCGCAGATCAGCAGCTCCAACATGTTGTCCATGCTGGAGGAGTCTGAGCCGGTGGTGTTAACCAGCGGTGCCAGGCTATCCAGATCGGGCATCAGGTCGTTGGTGAACTTGTGGCGACGTGCCTGGGCCCAGTTACGGTTGGCAGTGATGGTGTTGATTTCACCATTGTGGGCAACCAGACGGAACGGCTGCGCCAACGGCCACTTCGGCAGGGTGTTGGTAGAGAAGCGCTGGTGGAAGACGCTGATCGCGGTTTCCATGCGAGCGTCACCCAGATCCGGATAGAACTTGTCCAGATCGGCCGGCATCATCAGGCCCTTATAGGAAACGACCTTGTGCGACAGGCTGCAAACGTAGAAGTTGCTGTCCGCCTGCATCGCGATTTCCGCCTTGCGACGCACGTAGAACAGCTTGACGGCAAACTGCTGCTCGTCCAAGCCTTCACCGGAAACAAACAGCTGCTCGATGCGCGGCATGCTGCTCAGCGCCAGCGGGCCAAGAACCGACGGATCGACCGGCACTTCACGCCAGCCGAGACCGGTCAGGCCTTGATCAGCCAAAGCGTCAGCAAACGCCTGCTTGGCCGCAGAGCTCGCTGCCTCATCGGTGCCCATAAACACCATACCGACGGCGTACTGCTCCGGGAGCTCGATTGCCAACGTCTCGCGGGCGACTTCACGCAGAAAACGATCCGGCTTTTGAATGAGCAGACCGCAACCATCACCGGTCTTACCGTCGGCATTGATGCCGCCACGGTGGGTCATGCATGTCAGTGCTTCGATCGCCGTCTGCAGCAGGTGATGACTGGGCTGGCCTTCCATATGGGCAATCAAGCCGAAGCCACAGTTATCCTTGAACTGATCAGGCTGGTATAGACCTGCTTTCATAGGCACTCTCTCAACAAGCTAGTAAATTCGGGCGCGTGAGGCTCCAGACCACGGAGAATTCTGGCGCTGCGCCGGACAAAAGGGGAGTAATTGTACACAGCGGCATGCAGCCCCACAATTTTTTTTGGGGGAAAAATGCCGCCTGAGCGTATTCAAATGTCGTAAATAGAAAACTTTGTCGCCCGCTTGGGAGGCGCCAAGAACCCTACATCAACACCACAGAAGACCCGAATAGAGGCCCGTCAGCCTTGCACTAACGGACCATAAACTCAGCGCAAACCGGCCTGAATATCCGCAATACTCCTCGGCCAGGGTTTGCTGTCACGCAAGACTGCAGGCAAAGCAGCGACGCCGGCCTGCGCAGCTTGGCGCGAACTGTAGATCCCTTGGGTCACGACAAACCATGGCGCGCCCTGATGGGTGGTTTCAAAATAGCCCAAATCCTTAACACCCGCATGCTTGGCTATGAAACTGCGAGCGGCATCCTCTGAGCGTGACCCAAGCAACTGAACAACATACTCAGACCCCGAGCGAGCACGATACCAATCACTGCGATGCGCCCCACCGGAAGCCGCGAGGGAAGAAGCCGGCTGAACCACCGGCTGCTCACGAACCTCTGACTCCGCTGAAGGTGCAGGTGCAGGTGCAGGTGCAGGTGCAGGTGCAGGTGCAGGTGCAGGTGCA
>NZ_JAYPMU010000037.1:0-16582 GCF_038130085.1 Halopseudomonas sp.
TACTCGGGGCTGGGTACTCAGGCAGATGGCTGATTTGTGCAGCGTTTCCCTAAGGGCCGGGGCTATTTTTCGGCCATGCTGCGTTGTTGGTCGCTTATGTGGGATGACCTCACTGCACTCCCTCCGCCTTGCCTGGCCGAAAACTAGCCTCCGGCAGGCAGGCGGACAAACGAAACAGCAACCGTCCCTGGTTACCAGGTATCAACGAACGGTCGGGTCCCCTTGAGTAGCGACTCGTCGGGGGCCGAGTGTAGGCCACGCATCAGCCAGTCACGGGTTTCCAGCGGGTCGATCACCGCGTCGATCTCGAGGAAGCTGGCCATGCTGATGCCCTTGCCGCGCTGGTATAGCTCGGCGACCAGTTTCTCGAAGGTGGCCTGACGCTCGCCCTCGTCTTCGATGGCGGCCAGCTCCTTCGAGTAGCCGAGTCGAACCGCGCCTTCCAGACCCATGGCGCCGAACTCGCTGCTCGGCCAGCCGATGGTGAACATCGGCGCATGGAAGCTGCCCGCCGCCATTGCCTGTGCGCCCAGACCGTAACCCTTGCGCAGCACCACGGTGAAGAACGGAATGCTCAGGCTGGCAGCGGTGACGAACATGCGCGAGACATGGCGCACCGTGCCTTGTTGCTCGGCGTCCGGGCCGACCATAAAGCCGGGGGTGTCGCACAGCGAGACCAGCGGCAGGCCGTGGGCCTGACACAGCTGCATAAAGCGTGCGGCCTTGTCGCCCGCTACCGCGTCGATGGCGCCGCCCAGATGCATCGGGTTATTGGCGATCAGACCGAAGGCACGGCCTTCGATGCGGATCAGCGCGGTGATCAGTCCCGGAGCAAACTCGCGGCGTAGCTCCAGCACCGAGCCGCGGTCGGCCAGGGTTTCGATAACCTTGCGAATGTCATACACGCGCAGGCGGTTCTCGGGGATCAGATGACGCAGCTCGCGCTGGTCCGCCGCTTCCCATTCCGTCAGGTCACCCTGGAAATAGGACAGGTACTGCTTGGCCACCGCGGTGGCCTCGGCCTCGTCCTGCACCCGCACGTCGATTACGCCATTGGGGCCGTGCATGCTGGTCGGGCCGACCTGCTCCGGGGTAAAGCGACCCAGGCCGCCACCTTCGATCATCGCCGGGCCGGCCATGCCGATGGTGGCGTTCTCGGTGGCGATGATCACGTCGCAGCAGCCGAGCAGCGCGGCGTTACCGGCGAAGCAGCGGCCGGAGACGATGCCCACCGTCGGCACCATGCCGGAGAGCCGCGCCATGCGCATGAAGGTGGTGCAATCCAGCCCGGCCACGCCGACCTTGTCGATGTCGCCGGGGCGGCCGCCGCCGCCTTCGGTGAAGAACACCAGCGGCAGTTTCCACTGCTCTGCTAGCTCCAGCATGCGGTCGGTTTTCTTGTGGTTGGTGACGCCCTGGGTGCCGGCGAACACCGTGTAGTCGTAGGACAGCGCCATGCAGCGGGCGGCGTGTTCGCCGAACTTGTCGGCATTGATGGTGCCGATGCCGTTGATCAGACCGTCGGCCGGGCTCATCTTCAGCAGCTCTTCGTGCGTGCGGCGGGAGCGCTGGGCTGCCAGGGCAAAGCCGCCGTACTCGATGAAGCTACCCTCGTCGAGCAGATCGGCGAGGTTCTCGCGGGCGGTGCGCTGGCCGGTCTTGCGGCGCTTGGCCACGGCGTCCGGGCGGCGCTCGTCGGTCAGCTCGGCGCGGCGCTCCAGCACTTCCTGCAAGTCCGCACGGATATGGTCGATGGCAACGCTCTCTTCATCCTGCTGGGCGTTGCCGGCCACTTCGGCGGGCTCCAGATAGAGCAGGGCGCTGCCTTCGAACAGGCTATCGCCGGCGCTGGCCGCCAGCGCGCGGACGATGCCGCTCTGGGTCGCCTTGACCACGAACTCCATCTTCATGGCTTCCATGATCGCGACTTGCTGGCCGACCGCCACGCTGTCGCCAACCTGCACATCGAGGCTGACCAGTACGCCCTGTACCGGCGCGTTCAGCGGCTCGGTGCCGGCAGGCGCGTCGGTTTGCGTGCTGCTGGCGGCGGCGCTGGTGCTGCCTTTGAAGAAACGATGCGGATGGGCGCTGGCGTGGGCGGCGGTCAGGCTGGCCGCTTCGGCCTCGATAAAGGCGGTTGTTACGTCGTTGCCTTGCACTTGCGGGTGCTGCAACAGGTTCTGCAGTAGGTGCAGGTTGCTGGCGGCGCCTTCCAGGCGGAACTCACACAGCGCGCGGTAGGCGCGGCGCAGGGTGTTCGGATAGTCTCCGCCCGCGTGCACGATCAGTTTGGCCAGCAGCGAGTCGTAGCGCGGGCTGGTGGTGTAACCGGCGTAGCCGTAGCCATCGACGCGGATGCCCGGGCCGCTGGGGGGCTGATAGGCGCTGAGTGTGCCGCCGGCCGGGCGGGTGCTGCCGTCGGCGGACATGCTTTCCAGATTGATGCGCAGCTGCACGGCAAAACCGCGGGCGGCGGGGATGTCGGACTGGGTCAGGCCCAGTTCCTCCAGGGTCTTGCCGGCGGCGAGCTGAATCTGCGTTACCGCCAGATCCAGACCGGTCACCGCTTCGGTCACGGTGTGTTCGACTTGAATGCGCGGGTTGGCTTCCATAAACACGAAGTCGCCGCGCTCCTCGTCGAGCAGAAACTCGACGGTACACAGGCCGCGGTAGCCAATCGCGCGGGTCAGGGTGCAGGCGGCGGCGTGCAGTTGCTCACGCACAGCCGGATCAAGGGTTGGCGCCGGGGCCACTTCCAGCAGCTTCTGGTTGCGGCGTTGCAGGGTGCAGTCGCGCTCCCAGACATGGGCTACTTCAGAGCCGTCGCCGATGATCTGCACTTCGATATGCCGGGCCCGGCGAATCAGCCGTTCGACATACAGATCGCCGCGACCGAAAGCGGCGGTAGCCTCGGAGCTGCAGCGAGCGAAGGCGTCGTCCAGCTCGGCAAGATTGTGCACCGCACGCATGCCGCGTCCGCCGCCACCGGCCAGTGCCTTGAGCATCACTGCGGCGCCGTCGCCGAGCGACTGCATAAAGTCGCGGGCCTGCTCCAGTGTGGTTGGCTCGTTGGTGCCCTGGGTCAGTGGCACGCCTTGCTGCTGCGCCAGCCGGCGTGCACTGGCCTTGTCGCCAAAGGTGTCGAGCACGTCCGGGGCCGGGCCGATAAAGGTGATGCCGGCCTGCTGGCAGGCGCGGGCGAAGTCGGCGTTTTCGCTGAGAAAACCGTAACCGGGGTGGATCGCATCGCAGTCTTGCTCTTTGGCGATGCGAATCAGCTGGGCCGCGTCCAGATAGGCGGCAACGCCCTGGCCCTGCAGCGCGATGGCCTGATCGGCGCTGCGCACGTGCAGCGACTGGGCGTCATCTTCGGCGTAAACGGCAACGCTGGTGGCGTCGCAGTCGGCGATGGCACGGGCCAGGCGAATGGCGATTTCGCCACGGTTGGCGATGAGAATGCGGTTGAATGCCATGGGTTAGTTGATCCAGTCCTGTAGTTCCTGTTTCTTGACCTTGCCGGTCGCGGTCATCGGCAGTGTATCCACCAGCCGAATCTCCGGCACCTTGTAGATCGCCATTGCCTGCTTGCACCAGTCGCGTAGCGACTCAGCGCTGGCTTGGCTGCCGGGTTTGGTGATGATAAAGGCGAGCGGCGTCTGGCCGCGTTGCGGGTCGGGTTTGCCGATGACCGCCGAGGCGAGAATATCCGGGTGCTGGCCGAGCATGGCTTCCAGTTCGCTGGGGAACACGCTCATGCCATTGACCTTGAGCATCTCCTTGCGCCGGCCGAGGTAGCGGATAAAGCCCTGTTCGGTGATCACGCCGCTGTCGCCGGTGTGCAGCCAGCCACCGTCGCGCAGTGCCTCGGCGCTGGCCTCGGGTTTGTTCCAGTAGCCCTTGAGCAGGGAGGGGCTGCGCAGGCACAGCTCGCCCTCGCTGCCCAGCGGCAGCAGTGCGCCGGTCTCGAAGTCGCAGACCTTGAATTCGGTGCCGGGCACCGGCAGGCCGACGAAGGTGGGCTCGGATTTCAGGTCGAAATCGTCATCCTGCAGGCCGGCGGTAAAGGTGTCGCAGGTGTGGGTTTCGGTCATGCCGAAGCTGGTTTCGAACAGCGTGCAGCCGGTCAGCTCGCGCCAGCGGCGGCGGTATTCCGGAGTCAGCTTTTTGATGAAGGAGACGCAGCTGGTGGTTTCAAGCGAGCTGAAGTCGAACTCGCCAACTTGCGGATGATCGAGTACCTCGGAGGCGCTGTCGACCAGCAGGCCGGTCTGGGTGACGCGGTAATGCTGGATCGCACTCATAAAGGTCAGCGCATCCCAGCGGGCCAGCAGTACCAGGGTGGTACCGGCAAACACCGGGAACAACAGGCCGGAGTTTTCGCCGGCAATCCAGAACTCGGGCATGAAGTTCAGACCGATGCGCTCCTCGGCAAAGCCCATGGCAACCGGAACAAAGCTGGCGCAGGTGTAGAGCATGTCACCGTGGGTGTGAATGCAGCCCTTTGGCAGGCCAGTGGTGCCGCCGGTGTAGTTGAGGGCGGCAGTGTCATCCAGATTCAGCCTGGGCAGATTCTGCGGCGCAGGCGTGGTGGCTGCCAGGGCGGGCATCAAGTCGATGCTGTCGGTGATCGGCAGCTTGGGTGCCTGCAGTAGATCCGGCACGGGAATCGGCGGCTGCGCCGGGCAGAGTTCGGACAGGCTGGTGGTGAATACCTGCTCCAGCGCGGTCTGCTCGCGAACGTCGCGCACCACCGGCAGCAGCTGGTCAAAGCAGATAATGGCGCGGGCGCCGCAGTCGTTCAGCTGATAGCTCAGCTCCATACCCTTGGCCATCGGGCTGACCGGCGCGTGGATCGCGCCCATCTTGAGGATGCCGTAAAAGGCGATATGCAACTGCGGGCAGTTGGGCATGAACACCGCAACTCGGTCTCCGGGTTTGATGCCCTGGGCCTGCAGCAGGGCGGCGCAGCGATTGCTCAGGTCGTCCAACTCGGCGTAGGTCAGTTGATGGCCGTAGAAATGGACTGCAACGCGGTCCGGCGTGGTCTTGGCCCAGTGGGCAAGGTACTCGGTCAGCGGGCGTTCACCCTGCGGGTAGACAGGGGTGGTCGGCTTGCCCGCCGGCCAGACCATGGCCTGAATCGCCTTGAGGGTGTCGAGATAGTCCTGCTCGTGCATGTCCGTGCCTCTTGCTGTTGTTATCGCTCAAGCTTAGGAGCTGTGGAGGCGGATAAGAAGCGATCAATATTCATTCAGAATCATGATTGCTATTCATGGTTCGGCTGCAGGCGCGTAATCTCTGGGCTACAGCCCATGGTGCAGGTGTTTGCTGATGAGTGAAAAGAATGATTCCCCATCATTGGCCCGGATAGACCTCAATCTGTTCCGGGTATTCGAGGTGGTTTACCGCGAGCGGAATTTGACTCGTGCGGCGGCGGTGCTGCACGTCAGTCAGTCTGCGGTCAGTCATTCCCTAGCGCGCCTGCGTGAGCACTTTTCCGACCCGCTGTTCGTGCGCGAGGGGCGCGGCGTCACTCCGACGGCGGCGGCAATGCGACTGGCGCCCGGGATTATCGACAGTCTGAGTCGGCTGCAGCAAAGTCTCGGCTATCTGCAGCAGTTTGATCCCCAAGAGGACGCGCGCACCTTTACCATCAGTCTGCCGGAGCAACTGGAGCCGGTGCTGATTCCACCATTGCTGACCCGGCTGCGTGAATTGGCGCCGCGCAGTCGGGTACGCACGGTCGGTGTGCGCTGGTCCGAGTTGAAGCTGGAGCTGGCGGCCGGGCGAATTGATCTGGCGGTGCAGATTGCGCGACCTGCCGACGCCAGCCTGCGGCAGATGCAGTTGGTCAAAGAGCCGTTGTGCGTGGTTGCCGGGCGGCAGTTTTCGGGTGAGCTGACAGCCGATAGCTACATGGCCGCCGAACATATCGCGGTGGCGTCCTGGCGGCGTGGCTTGTCCTACGAGGATCTGGCGCTGGGGCATCTGGGATTGATGCGCAACGTGGTGCAGCAGTGCCAGAGTTACCAGGCGGCGAGCCTGGTAGTGGCACAGACGCCCTTGCTGCTGACCATGTCGCGGCGTCACGCCGAGCTGATCAACCGGCCGCTGGGCAACCGCTTGCTGGACATGCCCTTGCCGCTACCCGAGATCGGTCTGACGCTTTACTGGCACAAGGGAATGGAGCACGACCCGGTCAACCGCTGGTTGCGGCGCCAGGTCCATGCGTTGGCTCAGAACAGTTCGAGCGGCGAGACGCTGCCATCACCGTTGCTGTAACCGCCCATCTCCAGTTCGCTGTAGGGCGGCGGGGCCTCTTCCTGTTTAAATATTTCCATAAAGGCGTCGCTGCTGCCGGGCGGTGCGCTGCGGCCGGTGGCCGGGTCGATGCGCGCCGTTACCAGGCCGCTGGGCATGGGAATAGTGCGATCCGGCAAGCCTTCCAGCGCTGCGCCCATGAATTGCATCCAGATCGGTAGCGCCGCGGTACCGCCGTATTCGCGGCGACCGAGGGTGGCGGGCTGGTCGAAACCAACCCAAGCCGTGGCAACCAGATCGGGGTTGAAGCCGGAGAACCAGGCATCCTTCTGGTCGTTGGTGGTGCCGGTTTTGCCTGCTAGGTCATTGCGTTGCAGAGCTCTGGCTCGGACAGCGGTGCCACGGCGCACAACGTCCTGGAGCATACTGTTTAGCTGGTAGATGGTGCGCGCATCGACAATGCGCTCCGCGGCGACCGGCTCTTCTGTCGACGCAGTTGCCTGGCGTTCGGCATAACTCTGCAGGCGCGCGGTCTGCTCTTCGGTCAGCTCGGGCGTTATCGCCGGCCGGGCATAGTCGATCAGGTTGCCGTAACGGTCTTCGATGCGTTCGATCAGGTAGGGTTTGACCGCATAACCGCCGTTAGCAAACGCAGTGTAGCCTTGAGCAATCTGCAGCGGCGTTAGCTCGGAGGTACCGAGAGAGGCGGACAGGTTGCGGGGCAGTTCCTGGCGGCTGAAGCCGAAGCGCTCAATGTAAGTCAGCGCCTTGTCGACACCCAGGTCCTGCATCAGGCGGATGGAAACCAGGTTGCGTGAGCGGTATAGCGCTTCACGCAGGCGAATGGGGCCAAGGAAGTCGCCGCCTGAGTTTTGCGGGCGCCAAATTGAGTCTAGGTAGTCGTCGACAAAGATCAGTGGTGCGTCGTTGACCATGCTTGCAGGGCTGTAGCCGTTATCCAGTGCAGCACAGTACAGAAATGGCTTGAAGCTGGAACCGGGCTGGCGCCGGGCCTGGGTGACCCGGTTGTAGTTGCTTTGCAGGAACGAGAAGCCGCCAATCAGCGCCTTGATTGCGCCGTCCTGTGGGCCGAGGACGACCAGTGCGCTCTGTGCTTCAGGAATCTGCGCCAGGCTAAAGTTGTCCCCTTCCAGGCGGCTGACCCTGATGATGTCGCCCGGTTTGAGTACATCTGCGGGTTTGTTTGGGCGCGGGCCCATGCCGTTGGCGCTGAGGTATGGACGCGCCCATTTCATGTCGTCCCAAGCGATGATGCCGGCTTGCTCCCGACGCAGCCGAACCTCAACGTTGTCACTGTTTACCGCTGTGACCAGTGCGGGCTCGAGTCCGCCCATGCTGCGATAGCCGTCGAGCAGCGAAATTCCCTGTTCCAGCGTGATGTCCGGGTTGCGGGCTTCCGGCCCCCGGTAGCCATGACGGCGATCGTATTCCTGCAGGCCGTCTCGCAGCGCGCTGTTGGCCATTTCCTGCAGCCGGCTGTCGACGGTTGTGTACACGTTGAAGCCCTGGGTGTAGGCGTCTTCACCGTAGCGTTCGACCATCTCCAGGCGTGCCATCTCGGCGATGTAAGGGGCTTCCATTTCCGGGTTGGCGCCGTGGTTGCGCGCGGTAATCGGAGTTGCCACTGCTTCTCGGTAGCTCGCTTCATCTATATAGCCAAGCGTCAGCATGCGGTCGAGAATCCAGTCTCGGCGAACCTTGGTGCGCTCGGGGTTGGCGACCGGGTTGTAGCGTGAGGGAGCTTTGGGCAGTCCAGCGATCATGGCGAGATCTGCCAGCGCCAGTTCATTGATGGACTTGCCGTAGTAGACCTGCGCGGCCGCCTCGATGCCGTAGGCGCGATTGCCGAGATAGATCTTGTTCACATACAGCTCGAAGATTTCGTGCTTGCTGAGGTTGCGCTCGATCTGCAGCGCCAGCAGGATTTCATTCAGCTTGCGCGAGAAGACCCGCTTGCTCGACAGAAAATAGTTCTTCGCGACCTGCATGGTGATGGTGCTGCCACCAGTCTGAATGTGACCTGTCTGCACCAGTTCTGCAGCAGCACGCAGCAGTCCCATCGGGTCGACGCCGTGGTGGTTGAGGAAGTTGTCATCTTCTGCTGCCAACAGGGCGTGCACAAAGTCAGGCGGAATTTGCTCGTAGGTGATTGGGAAACGGCGCATTTCGCCGAATTCTGCTATCAACCGATTATCTGTGCTATATATCCGCAACGGAGTCTGGAGTTCGACGTCACGAAGGGTATCGACATCCGGAAGTGACGGGCTCAGATATAGCGCAACACCGCTGAGAACCACGGCTGGAGCGCATGCCAGTGCCAAGACTGACCAGAATAGAAACTTCAGAAATCGCATAAGGGATGCGGAATTCCCTGATTAATTAGAACGTTAGCAGGATTGCTAAACGAGAACGGGATAACAGTCTGCATTATAAGCGTATTTTTTTTGTTTTAGCCATTTGCGCTTGTACAAGTCCTGTTATTTAATGTAGGAAAACAC
The DNA here is from genome assembly GCF_038130085.1 of Halopseudomonas sp. Classification (NCBI taxonomy): domain Bacteria; kingdom Pseudomonadati; phylum Pseudomonadota; class Gammaproteobacteria; order Pseudomonadales; family Pseudomonadaceae; genus Halopseudomonas; species Halopseudomonas sp. The sequence goes on from NZ_JAYPMU010000037.1 coordinate 8,781, forward strand.
AAACCGTCCGTAAGTGTCGGATGCTGATAGGAAATTGGCTGTGCTAGGGCTCTTCAAGAAAAAAGCGAATACGCTGCTGGGCATCGACATCAGCTCCACCACCGTGAAGCTGCTCGAACTCAGCCGCTCCGGTGGCCGCTACAAGGTCGAGGCCTATGCGGTCGAACCTCTTCCAGCTGGCGCGGTGGTCGAGAAGAACATCGTCGAACTCGAAGGCGTCGGCCAGGCGCTCGAGAAGGTGCTGGCGCGATCAAAATCATCCCTCAAACAGGGTGCCGTTGCGGTAGCCGGGTCCGCGGTCATCACCAAGGTGATTGAAATGGACGCAGGGCTCGATCCTGATGAGATGGAAGAACAGATCAAGATCGAGGCTGACCAATACATTCCCTACCCGCTCGATGAAGTTGCTATCGACTTCGAAGTCCAGGGCGTGTCTCCTCGTAATCCTGCCAGAGAAGAGGTGCTGCTCGCAGCATGTCGCCGTGAGAACGTCGACATCCGCGAGGCTGCCTTGGCGCTGGCTGGACTGACGGCAAAGATCGTTGAGGTCGAAGCCTACTCGATGGAGCGGGCGTGCGAACTGGTGATCGGTCAGTTGGATGGCGGCGACGATGAGCTAACCATTGCGGTTATCGACATCGGTGCAACGATGATGACGCTGAGTGTCCTCAGCGGTGGTCGCACCATCTATACCCGTGAGCAGCTGTTTGGTGGCAAGCAACTGACTGATGAGATTCAGCGCCGTTATGGCCTGTCTCAGGAGGAAGCCGGGCTAGCCAAGAAACAGGGTGGCCTGCCTGACGATTATGAGGTTGAAGTGCTCGGGCCATTCAAGGACGCAGTGGTTCAGCAGGTTTCTCGCTCGCTGCAGTTCTTCTTTGCGGGCGGTCAGTACAACGATGTCGACTACATTCTGTTGGCCGGGGGAACTGCTTCGATTCCCGGGCTGGATCAACTGGTGCAGCAGAAAATTGGTACTACCACTCTGGTTGCCAACCCCTTTGCAAATATGACCCTCTCCAACAAAGTTGACGCTGTTGCTCTGAGCAATGACGCGCCAGCCTTGATGATTGCGTGCGGTCTGGCAATGAGGAGTTTTGACTGATGGCTCGCATTAACCTGTTGCCTTGGCGCGAGCAGCTAAGGGAAGAACGAAAAAAGGAATTTCTGACCATTCTGGCGCTGGTGGTGCTTTTTGCGGGTGCGCTGGTGTTTCTGGCAGACCGTTTTGTCAACGGCCAGATTGAAAACCAGAATGCGCGCAACGCGTTCATTAAAAGCGAGATTGCCCAGCTTGATCGGCGTATTAGGGAGATTGAGCAGCTTCAGGCTCGTCGGGCCCAACTGCTCGATCGCATGAAGATTATCCAGGATTTGCAGGGCAAACGGCCTATCATCGTGCGAGTCTTTGACGAGTTGGCGCGGACGTTGCCAGACGGAGTCTACTTCACCGACGTTGGGATGAAAGGCAGTTCCATTTCCATTAAGGGTGGGGCTGAGTCGAATAGCCGTGTTTCCAATCTGATGCGTCAGCTAGACGCTTCTGACTGGCTGACCGCGCCGAACCTGACTGCTGTTAAGGCGGTTACCTCGGGTGCTCTGGATCAGGCAAATGTGTTCCAGTTGACGGTAAAACAAACCGAGCCGAGAGCCGGTGCCGCTGAGGGAGAGCAGCAGCAATGAGTTTTGCTCAATCTATGGAGAGTTTGAAGAAGGTCGACTTTAACGACCTGGACTTCAATAACATCGGCTCCTGGCCGGGAGCGCTCAAGGTCATTGTTTGCATTGTGGTCTTTGCCGCTCTGTTGGCTGCGGGTTACCAGTTTCACCTCAAGGATTTGCAGGTCGGGTTGGAGCGGGTTCGGGCTCAAGAGGTTGACCTGCGCAAGCAGTTTGAAGACAAGTCCTTCCGTGCGGCCAATCTTGAAGCGTACAAGGAGCAGCTGGCGGAAATCGAGGAGCGCTTTAGCGGTTTGCTCAAGCAGCTTCCTAAAGACAGTGAAGTTCCCGGTTTGCTGGAAGATATCACCCAGATGGGCTTGAACAGCGGTCTGGAGTTTGAGTCGATCACCCTTCGACCTGAAGTTGCCAAGCAGTTTTATGTCGAACTACCAATCAATATTGTGGTGCGAGGCAGCTATCACGACCTTGCAACATTTGTCAGCGGCGTCGCTGGGCTGCCTCGAATCGTGACGTTGGGAGACTTCAATATCCGTCCGGTGAGCGCGGGTAACCCCGACCTGCTGGTGATGAGCATTGTGGCCAAGACCTACCGCTACAACGACGCCGGAGGTCAGCAATGAACATGACCAAGCGAATTTCCGGTTGCGCTGTTGTTCTGGTAGCACTTTCCCTGGGCGGATGTGGCGGCAATGATTTCTCGGACTTGCAGCGCTTTATGGACGAGGTGCGAGCCCGGCCTGCGGGAAAAATAGAACCTTTGCCGCGCTTTGAGCCATACGAAGCCTTCACTTACAGTGCGGCATCTCTGCGCAGCCCCTTCCAGCCGCCGATCAAGATTGACCTTTCTCAGCGTCAGAAAGGCTCTCAGGACATCAAGCCTGACGAAAATCGGGTCAAGCAGTTCCTGGAAGGATTCAATATTGAGAGCTTCCGGATGGTTGGCACCATTAGCAACACTGACGGCATGCAGGCATTGATTTCTGGCGCTGGCAGTGTGCATCGGGTCAAGGTGGGTGACTACCTTGGGCGCAATCATGGACGTATCACCGGGATCGAAGAAAATCGCGTTGATGTAGTGGAAATCGTGCCGGACGGAGAAGGCGGGTGGTTGGAACGACCGCGCACCCTCAGCCTTGCTGAGCGCGGGTAGGACAACCAGGGAGAGAAAACATGAACTGCAAACAGTCACGCGTGGAACGCAAGCAAATGTCTCTGACCAGAATTATTCCGCTCGCAGCAGTGATGTCACTGCTGAGTCCGCTGGCCCTTGCGGCCGACCTTCAACAGATGGACGTAGCTTCCCTGCCCGGTGATCGGGTTGAGCTTAAACTGAGCTTTGACGAGCCGGTTACGGGTTCGCCAAAGGGGTACACAATCGATCAGCCGGCACGTATTGCTCTTGATTTGCCGGGCGTGAAAAACAAGCTTGGAGAGCGTAGTCGCGAACTGGGCCTGGGTAATGCTCGAAGTGTAACCGTTGTCGAGGCGGGTGATCGGACGCGCCTGATTATCAACCTGACCAGTTTGGCACCCTATACTACTCGCGCGGAAGGGAACGACCTGTATGTAATGGTCGGTTCTGCTGCCACCGCCGCCGCGACCACCTCCACTGCCTCTGCGCCGGTCGTGACTAACAGCAACTGGCGCTCTGGCGATGAACCTGCTCTATCGAGTGCCACTGTCAGCGGTCGCGCCATCAGTAGCCTTGATTTCCAGCGTGGGAGCGACGGTTCGGGTAATGTGATCATTGATCTGACCGATCCGAGCATCAAGGTCGACGTGGAAGAGCAGGGTGGTCGCGTCAAGCTGAACTTCCCGAATACTCGCCTTCCTGACGAGCTTCGCGTTCAGTTGGATGTGAAAGACTTTGCGACGCCGGTTAACTTCGTCAATGCCAGTGGCAGCGGTAACAATGCTTCCATCGTGATCGAGCCGACTGGCTACTACGAGCACCTCGTTTATCAGGCCGATAATCGCCTGACTGTAAGCTTTAAGCCGCTGACCCGCGCCGAGGTCGAACAGCGTCGTGCAGACGCGTTTACCTATACCGGCGAGAAATTGTCGCTTAATTTTCAGGATATTGAAGTGCGTTCGGTGCTTCAGCTGATCGCTGACTTCACTGACCTCAACCTGGTCGCAAGTGATACCGTTCAGGGCAGCATCACCCTGCGCCTGCAGAATGTGCCGTGGGATCAGGCGCTGGATCTGGTGCTGAAAACCAAGGGGTTGGACAAGCGCCAGGTTGGTAACGTACTGCTGGTGGCGCCAGCCGATGAAATTGCTGCTCGCGAGCGTCAGGAGCTTGAGGCGCAGAAGCAGATTGCTGAGCTGGCACCGCTGCGCCGTGAGCTGATTCAGGTGAATTACGCCAAGGCTGCGGACATTGCCAAGCTTTTCGCTTCGGTGACTGCGGCAGATGCCGACACGCAGCGAGGTTCCCTGACAGTTGATGAGCGCACCAATAGCATTATTGCTTTGGAGACTCAGGAAAAGCTGGACGAACTCCGTCGTATCGTCACTCAGTTGGATATTCCGGTGCGTCAGGTGATGATTGAGGCACGAATTGTTGAGGCCAACGTGGGCTTTGATAAGGCGCTGGGTGTTAACTGGAGTGGTGAGCTGAGTTTGGGCAACAGCGACAAATACCGCCTGTATGGTGATGATGGCTTGGCCTCGACCGCTAACACACCGTTTGTCGATCTCGGCGTCAATGCTGCTACCTCTGGTATTGGGATCGGATTCGTCACTGACAACACCGTTCTGGATCTGCAGCTCTCTGCGATGGAAAGCACGGGTAATGGTGAGGTGATTTCCCAGCCAAAGGTCGTTACCTCTGACAAGGAAACCGCGAAGATTCTCAAGGGCTCCGAGATTCCGTATCAGGAGGCAAGTTCGAGCGGTGCAACCACTACCTCTTTTGCCGATGCAGTGCTGTCGCTGGAGGTAACTCCGCAGATTACTCCAGATAACCAAGTCATCATGGAGGTCATCGTTACCAAAGACGAGCCGGACTTCTCCAACCAGGTAAACGGTGTACCGACTATTCGCAAGAATGAAGTGAACGCCAACATTCTGGTTGCTGACGGTGAAACAATCGTGATTGGTGGTGTCTTCTCGAGCGAAACCTCGACCTCCCAGGAAAAAGTGCCGTTCCTTGGTGATTTGCCGCTGCTTGGCAAGATGTTCCGTCGTGACATTACTGCCGAGAGCAAGAGTGAGCTGCTTATCTTCCTCACGCCGCGCATTATCAACAATGGTGCGATCTCACTGGCAAGGTAATCTCTTTGCGTAACGTTTTTCTGATTGGCCCGATGGGTGCTGGAAAGAGCACCATCGGGCGTCTTCTTGCCAAGGAATTGAAATATCCCTTCAAGGACTCTGATCGCGAGATCGAGCAGCGCACGGGTGCGGATATTCCCTGGATTTTTGACGTCGAAGGCGAGGAGGGATTTCGCCAGCGCGAAGAGGCGATGATCGCCGAGTTGGTTCACGAAGATGGTATCGTGCTGGCAACTGGAGGTGGCGTGGTCATGCGGCCTGCTAATCGCGAGGCGCTGAAGTCTGGTGGCCTGGTGGTGTATCTGCGAACCAGCGTTGAGCAGCAGTTGCAGCGTACGGCGAAAGATCGTCAGCGACCGTTGCTGCAGACCGCGGATCCGGAAGCCGTGCTGCGTGACCTGATGGCCAAGCGTGATCCGTTGTATCGGGAGATCGCTGATCTGATTATCGAAACGGATCAGCGTGGTCCCAAGGTGGTAGTCAACGCAATTCTCGCTCGCCTTCAGGAAGGCTGAGTCCGGGCGTCATGCCCGTATCCCTCCCGTATCGCTGCTTCCCGTGACTGTTGTATGCTTTGCCCGCTGAATGGGGAGTGATCTGATGCAGTGTCTGAATGTCGATCTAGCCGATCGTAGTTATCCAATTTATATCGGTTCGGGGCTAATGGCCCGGGCCGAGTTATTCTCTCGTCATATCGCCGGTCGCCAAGTCTGCATTGTCACTGACGACACTGTCGCCCCGCTTTACCTCGAGTCTTTGCAGCAACTGCTTTCCGGTTACAAGGTTACCTCCGTCGTTTTGCCAACCGGGGAGGCGTACAAAAACTGGGCGACGTTACAGCAGATATTTGATGCGTTGTTGGCCTCTCGTCACGACCGTCGGACCACTCTGATTGCTCTGGGGGGTGGTGTTATCGGTGATATGACCGGCTTCGCTGCAGCGTCCTACCAGCGGGGGGTCGATTTCATTCAGGTGCCCACGACCCTGCTATCTCAGGTGGACTCATCCGTAGGCGGCAAGACGGGTATAAACCATCCTGCTGGCAAGAACATGATCGGCGCCTTCTATCAGCCCAAAGCCGTATTGATTGATACGGATAGTCTGAAAACGCTGCCTGAGCGCGAGATTAGCGCGGGTCTGGCCGAGATCATCAAGTATGGGTTGATCCGGGACAGCGAGTTTCTTGGCTGGCTCGAGCGGAACATGGCCGGGTTGCGTCAGCTGGATGCTGAACTGGTAACTCAGGCGATTATGCGCTCCTGCTCCATCAAGGCTGAGGTTGTAGCGGAAGATGAGCGGGAGGGCGGCGTTCGCGCGATCCTGAATTTGGGGCATACCTTTGGCCATGCTATTGAGGCACACCAAGGTTATGGAAGCTGGCTTCACGGAGAGGCAGTTGGGGCAGGTATGGTCATGGCGCTAGACCTGTCTGAACGACTGGGTTGGATCAGTAGGGAGGATCGTGCTCGTGGTGAGGCGATCGTTGCCGCGGCAGGTTTGCCGACAACCGCTCCGGTCGGAATGCGGGCAAGTGATTTCGAGCGTCTGATGGCGGTCGATAAGAAGGTTTTGGATGGGCAGCTGCGGTTGGTGCTGTTGCGTCAGATAGGTGTTGCTGAAGTGACTGCTGATTATGCCGTTGGCGCGCTCCGGGCCTGTTTGCAGGAAAGTGAGCAATGAGCAACGGATTTGATGAGGTTTTCAGTGCGGTGAGTCGGTCAGATGAGCTGCTGGATTACTATCAGCTTAATCACGACCCCTTTGCGGCGCGTGCGCCCGGTTTCAAATTTTTTTCCCCAAAGAGAAAGCCTGTCTTAGCCGAGCTGCATCACCTTGCTCGTTATGGCGAGCAGATGCTGGTTGTTGCCGGCCCTGTCGGTGCGGGCAAGACGTTGCTGCGTCAAGCATTGGTCGCCAGCAGCAATAAAGATGCGGTGCAGTGTGTCGTGCTTTCGGCGCGAGAGCACGCGTCTGAAGCGGCGCTGCTGGCGCAAGTCTGTCAGGCCCTCAATACCGAGCAGCGAGACGTTGCTAGCTTGCTAGCGAAGGCCCAGCAAAGCGAGCTGGTCGGTATTCAGTTGTATATCGTCATCGATGACGCGGAGCTTCTGGAGTCGTCGGCCATCAGCATGCTGAGCGAGATTGCCGAGGCTGGCAGTTATGCTCCACGCGTATTCCTCTTCGTCGATAGTGAGGGGCTTGAGCGGTACGCCGACGTGCGCAGCGCTGAGGACGGTGCCAGTATCCATGTGGTTGAGCTGTCTGCGTTAGATGTTGATGAAACACGCGAGTATCTGGCGCAGCGCCTCGAGGGGGCGGGCCAGGGCATCGAGTTGCTTACGGATCAGCAGGTTGAGGAGATTCACCAGCGCAGCGCCGGATGGCCCGGGGCGATCAATCAGGTCGGTCGGCAGGTCATGCTGCAGGCTATGCAGGAAGCTCCGTCTTCATCGGGCGCCGGCTCGGCAGGTGGCTTGCCGCTCAAGGCACTGATCGCTGTGGGATTGGTGGCCGTGGGTATCGCCGTAGCATGGTACCTGGGCGATGACAATGTTGTGGAGCCTGAGCGGACAGTACTGCAGTTGCCAGAGCCTGTGGTCGAGGCGCAGATTGAACCGCCAGCGCCTGTTGCGCCGCCGGTACCGGCGCTTCAGAGCGGTGAGAGCGAGGGGCAGGTTGACATTGTCACGCCGGAGGCGGATGTGGTTGAAGTGCCAGAGCTTATTGCATCTGAGGAGGCGGCACCCTCGTTGCCTGAGGTTGCAGCTTCGGATGCGGTGCCGCAACCTGCACCTGCACCTGCACCTGCACCTGCACCTGCACCTGCACCTGCACCTGCA
>NZ_JAYPMU010000038.1:0-16250 GCF_038130085.1 Halopseudomonas sp.
ATTTGCGGGAATAGCTCAGTTGGTAGAGCACGACCTTGCCAAGGTCGGGGTCGCGAGTTCGAGTCTCGTTTCCCGCTCCAGATTTAACAACGAAACCGCCAATGTGGCGGTTTTTTTGTGCCTGAAATTCGGGGTGCGCTATGACCGGGCGGGCGGCCAGGGATCATGCCGCCCTCCGGTGTGGTTGTCAGCGTTGGCTCAGCTTCTCCAACTCGCTCAGCAGTGCTTCGTGAAAACGCTCTGGTGCTTCCACCTGCGGCGAATGCCCGAGTTCTGGAAACTCAACCAGTGTGGCGTTGGGAATGGCTGCGGCAGCGTCACGTCCCAGCTGGGGATAGTTGCCCAGCTGCGCGGCGACCTCTGGCGGGGCCAGATAGGCGCCGGGTGCAGTGCGATCCATGCCGCCGATCATCAGCAAAGTGGGGGTGGTCAATCGGGGGAACAGATGCACCACCGGCTGGTTTAACAGCATCTCTGCGGTTTGTGCCTGGTTCCAGGCAACGATGTCTCTTCCGGGTCCGGTGTAAATCCCGTACAGCATATCGACCCAGCGGTCGTACTCGGGCTTCCATACGCCGTTGTAGTAGTACTTGAGTTGATAGGCCTTGATGCCTTCGGCGTTGGTGCGCAGTTGACTTTGATAAAGCTGATCGATGCTGACATAAGGCACACCCTTGGCCTGCCAGTCTTCGAGCCCCAGTGGATTGATCATTACCAGCTGTTCGGTCCGCGCTGGATGCTCAAGGGCGTAGCGTGCAGCGAGCATGCCGCCCATCGAGTGACCAATGATGGTTGCTTTCTCGATCTGAAGTGACGCCAGCAAGGCGTCGGTGTTTTTGGCCAGCTGGCCGAAGCTGAACTGATACCCGCGAGGTTTGCTAGAGCTGCAGAAACCGATCTGATCCGGTGCAATGACGCGGTAGCCGGCGTCACCCAGGGTCTTGATGGTGCTTTCCCAAGTGGCTCCACAGAAGTTCTTGCCGTGCAGCAGAACGGCTGTGCGGCCGTTGGCGGTGCCATTCGGAGCGACATCCATGTAGCCCATGGAAAGGCTTTGCTGCTGTGATTCGAACTCGAAGCGGTGCTGAGGATACGGGTATTCGAAGCCTTCCAGCTGCGCGCCGTAACCGGTCTGGGCGGCGGCTTGCAGTGAGGCGGCGGAGGTCAGGCTGTATACCAGCGCTGCAATGGTTGTTGTTGTTTTCACCTAGGTAGTCCTGATTGCGACGGAAATCGTCGGTCAGCGTAGCAGGTGAGGGGCGTGGTAACTGTCTACTGCGAGACTATCGGGTGAACCGAACTTGGCGGGTGCGGCGGCGGGCAGGGGCAGGTCGGCGCGGGTGGCGCCGACCGGCAGGAACTAGCGTGCCTGCAGCAGCTGTCGAGCCTGTTCCCAGTCGAAGGGTTCGCCGCGCTCCTCTGCTTCGGCGCGGTGTTCGTCGAGCAACTGGAACTGGGCAATTTCTTCGTCTGGCATGTAGTGCAGGCAATCGCCGCCAAAGTACCAGAGCAGATCGCGTGGAATCAGGTGGGCGATCTGTGGGTAGCGGGCAATGATCTGGCAGAGGATGTCCTGGCCAAGATACAGGTCGTCATGATCGCCTTGCTGCAGTTGGGTCAGCAGTTCGTTGAAGCGCTCCATGAACAGCTCGTTGCTTTCTTCCGGCAGTTGCTCAAGCAGCGCTGACTGGGCGCGGATGGTGTCGTACAGACTCTGCAGCAGAGCGAGATGATAATCGTGGTAGCTGGGTGCGTTGCTCATGGGGGACTCCTGATATTGCTTCGGCGGGGAGTCTATCAGGTTGTGGGCCGCCTCGCGCGCTGTGCGGAGCAGGCGGTCGGCGCAGGTGGCCGACCGCCTGGCGTCTCACTCGCTTGCGTTCTTCGCGGTCTTACTGCGCCGGGTTTTACGCGGCGTCATTTCCTCCTTGGAGAAGTCGTCGACGGTAATGACTGCCAAGCGTGCCGCTCGCGCATCACGCACCAGCTCTGCTTCCTCTGGGCTGATTACGCCGCTCTCGGCGGCCACTGCGAGGGGATCGGCGTCGCTGTCGTGATCCAGCTCGCCTGAGCGTATGGCCTTGAGCAGTCGCACCTCAATCGTGTCGGCCTGAATTACTTTGCCTAGCGTACTGTTGAGCAGGCCGGTAACGTCGCTCGGGTCGCTGCTCTGGTAGCAGCCGGCGAGTAATCGATCTCGCGCGGCGCCGGGGCGCATCAGGCGACGAGCGATTTCGGCGCCGATCGCGTCGCTGGGCGGGTCGAGCCGGCGTCCGAGCGGAAAGACGATGATGCGCAGCAGGCAGCCGAGATGCTTGTTCGGGAAGTTGAGCAACACCTCGTGCAGGCTGGTTTCAATTCGATGCAGCAGGTCTTCCAGCCCCCACTGCACGAAGGGCAGATCCTCCTCCGGGCGGCCCTGATCGTCAAAGTGCTTGAGCGTGGCGCTGGCCAGATAGAGGTTGCTCATAATGTCACCCAAACGCGCGGACAGCCGCTCGCGCCGCTTCAGCTCCCCGCCTAGCATCAGCATGGTGCAGTCGGTGAGGGTGGCGAAGGCGGCCGAGAGGCGAGAAAGCTGCTGATAGTAGCGGCGCGTCTCCGGGTAATCTGGCGCATCGGCCAAGCGGCCAGCACTCAGGCCGAGTAGCAAACTGCCGGCAGCGTTACTGAGCGAGAAGCCGATGTGCTCGAACAGCAGTCGATCAAACTGGGTCAGAGCTTCGTTCTGGTCTTCCAGTCCGGCGGCCTGCATTTCGCGCAGCACGTATGGATGGCAGCGGATGGCGCCCTGGCCAAAGATCATCATGTTGCGGGTCAGGATGTTGGCCCCTTCAACGGTGATCGAGATCGGTACGGACTGATAGGCGCGGCCGAGGTAGTTGCGCGGCCCCATGCAAATGCCCTTGCCGCCGTGCACGTCCATCGCATCGTTGATGCATTGGCGCATGCGTTCGGTCAGGTGATATTTGACCACCGCTGACAATACCGACGGTTTCTCGCCGAGATCGACTGCCCCGGCGGTCATGGTGCGTGCGGCGTCCATCACATAGGTGTTGCCACCGATCCGGGCCAGCGCTTCCTGAATGCCTTCAAACTCTCCAATTGGCATATTGAACTGCTGGCGGATGCGGGCGTAGGCGCCGGTGGTCATGCTCGCCATTTTGGCCGCGCCGATGCTGCCGGCAGGCAGTGAGATCGAGCGCCCGACTGACAGACAGTTCATCAGCATCATCCAGCCTTGGCCGATGCGATCCTGGCCGCCGATCAGGTAGTCCATGGGAATGAACACGTCGGTACCGGAGTTGGGGCCATTCATGAAGGCGGCGTTGAGTGGGAAATGGCGCCGGCCGATGTTCACGCCGTCGGTATCGGTCGGGATCAACGCAAGGGTGATGCCCAGCGATTCTTCATCGCCAAGCAGGTGATCCGGGTCATAGGCCTTGAAGGCCAGGCCCAGCACGGTCGCCACCGGGCCGAGGGTGATGTAGCGTTTTTCCCAGGTGACGCGCAGGCCGATAACTTCTTCACCGTTCCACTGACCTTTGCAGATGATGCCCTTGTCGGGCATGGCGCCTGCGTCCGAGCCGGCCTCCGGTGCGGTCAGCGCAAAGCAGGGTACTTCTTCGCCGCGGGCAAGGCGCGGCAGATAATATTGTTTCTGTTCGTCGGTGCCGTAGTGCATCAGCAACTCAGCCGGCCCCAGGGAATTGGGCACCATGACGGTGGACCCCAGGTCACCGCTGCGACTGGCCAGCTTCATCGCAATCTGTGAATGGGCGTAGGCAGAAAAACCCTTGCCGCCATACTCCTTGGGAATGATCAGGCCGAAGAAGCCGTTGTCCTTGATAAAGCTCCAGACCTTGGGCGGCAGGTCCTGCAGTTCGGTGGTGACTTCCCACTCGCTGGTCATCTGGCACAGCTCTTCGACCGGGCCGTCGAGAAAGGCCTGTTCCTCTTCTGTCAGGTGCGGAATCGGGAAGTTGTGCAGCTTGCCCCAGTCGGGCCGACCGCTGAAAAGTTCGCCGTCCCACCAGACGGTCCCGGCGTCGAGGGCTTCCTGCTCGGTGTCGGATAAAGGCGGGAGTACCTTGCGGAACCAGCCTAGCAGCGGCGCACTGATAGTTTGTCTGCGCCAGTCAGGCAGGTTGACGGGGATCGCAATGCCGAGAAATAGCGCCCACAGCACTAGATCAATAAACCAGTGGACCGGGCTGAGCAGTGTCATTACGGCCAGGTACGCTGCCACGCCAAGGGTGGCGTTGAGCAGGCTCGTTCGGATGTAGGCGAGGCCGCTGATACAGAGCAGCAGGCCAACCAGCCAAAGCAGGGTCATCATGATACGCACTCCTTGTTTGGTACATCTCTCCAGACCAGAGGATGCGCTGAATAATTCCGTTCACTCTCTGATTCGCAACCGGAAAGGGCGACAGCGCCTTGCGAGATAGTCCTAGAGGACCCGATGCAGAGGAGGGGATTAATTATTCAGTACCCTTTCAGCATAGCTGGTTTGGGCAGTAGGGGAGTGCTGAGCAGTGACAGGGTATTACGGGCGCCGGCTGGCGCCCGTAATGGATGCGTCAGGCGTCGACGGTGTCGAGGTCCTGACGGATGGTGCGGCCGGCGAGGTAGTAGTGTGCGCAGGCCCAGATGTTGACGAAGGCAGCGCCGATTAGCGCGTAGCGCAGGCTGTCGGAGCCAAAGCTGCCGCTGACCAGATCGCTGACGATACCGATCAGCTGCGGGCCCAGGCCCAGACCGACCAGGTTCAGCACCAGCAGCATGATCGCGGAGGCCAGAGCGCGGCTGCGCAGCGGGGTCAGGCTTTGAATCATGGCGAAGCTGGGGCCGAGGTAGAAGGCGCCGAGGAACACGGCCGGGCAGTAAGCCACCAGCGCCCAGAAGGTGCTGTCGATCATGTAGAAGGCAATGATGAACGGAATTGCCAGCAGCTTGGCCAGGCCGACAATCCAGGCGTTCCAGCTGGCATCACGGGCGGCCAGCTTGTCTGCCAGCATGCCGCCGATCCAGGCGCCGAGACCACCCACGATACCCATCAGCGGGCCAAGGAACAGGCCGACCTGGCCTGGCGTCAGGCCATGGCTGCGGATCAGAAATGCCGGGTTCCAGACGATGGTGCCGTAACCGACCAGCGCCGTGAGGGTGACACCCAGAACCACGTGGCGGGTGGTACGAACACGCCAGAGCACCGCAAAGCCGGCCTTGATGTTGACCTTGCCCATCGGTGGCGGTTTTACACCGTCAGCGAAACCGCGTGGCGGCTCGATCATGGTGAAACGCACCAGCAGAGCGATCAGGATGCCCGGCAGACCGACAACGAAGAACGCGGCGCGCCAGCCCCACCACTCGGCAACAAAGCCGCCGACAATGAAGCCGATCATGATGCCCAGATACACGCCCAACGCATAAATAGACATTGCGCTGGAGCGCTTTTCCTTCGGGTAGAGGTCGGCAATCATCGAGTGCGATGGCGGGCTGGAACCGGCCTCACCGATACCGACGCCGATCCGGGCGATGGCGAGTTGCCAGAAATTCTGGGCCAGGCCGCACAGGGCAGTCATCGCACTCCAGATGGCGATGGACCAGGCGATGATATTGCGGCGGTTGGAGCGGTCGGCAAAGATCGCGATCGGAATGCCCAGCGTTGCATAAAACAGGGCAAAGGCGATACCGGACAGGAAGCCCAACTGGGTATCGGACAGCAGCAGGTCCGCCTTGAGGGGTTCAATCAGAATACCAACGATGTTGCGGTCGACGTGGCTGGACGTGTAGGCCAGCACCAGGATCAACAATGCGTAGCGTCGATAAGCGGGGGTTATGCGGTGGCTGACGTCATTCTGGTCAGCCGTGTTATCTGGCGTTTGGGCCATTATTGTCTCCGGCGTTTGTTGTTCTGCAGCGAGAATACGTTGTCTCATTGTTCGTCACAATCGACCGGATGGTCACAATTGTAGCAAAATTGTAAGCCCATTGTTTCGCACAGCGGTATTGTCATTCGCATAATCCATGTCCCAGCATTGATACAGGGTAGTTCCGGGTGTTGGCCTTGATTCTTTGCGATCTGCCCTCATAGTTAGCCCTCAACTTCCAAGGCGTGAGGCACGGCATGACTGCAGCTATACGTATCCGGGGGCTTGAGAAGACCTACGCAACCGGTATGCGTGCTCTCAAGGGCATCGATCTGGAGGTGCGCGAAGGGGACTTCTTTGCTCTGTTGGGTCCAAACGGGGCCGGCAAGTCCACTACCATCGGTATCCTGTCGTCACTGGTCAACAAGTCGGCGGGCGAGGTAAGCATCTTCGGTCACGATATCGACCGCGAGCTCCTCGCAGCAAAACGCTGCATCGGCGTTGTGCCGCAGGAGTTCAACTTCAGCCAGTTCGAAAAGGTCATCGATATTTTGGTGAGTCAGGCGGGTTACTACGGTATTCCGTTGGCCCGCGCTCGTGAACGTGCCGAGCATTACCTCAAGCGCCTTGGGCTATGGGAAAAGCGCGATGTGCCTTCGCGTATGTTGTCCGGCGGCATGAAGCGCCGGTTGATGATCGCCCGCGCGCTGATTCACGAGCCCAAGCTGTTGATCCTTGATGAGCCGACCGCCGGCGTCGATATCGAGATTCGCCGCTCAATGTGGCAGTTCCTGCAGGAGATCAACGCGCAGGGCATCACCATCGTATTGACCACGCATTACCTGGAAGAAGCCGAGCAGCTGTGCCGTCATATCGCGATCATTGATGAAGGCCGAATCATTCATAACACCAGCATGCGTGCGTTGTTGAAGGAACTGCATGTTGAGACGTTTCTGCTGGATACCCGCCAGATCCTGACCGAGGCGCCCGTGCTGGACGACTACCCAGCGCGTCTGGTCGATGAGCATACCGTGGAGGTGCAGGTCGACAAGGCTCAGGGCCTGAATGCGTTGTTCGCTGCCCTGAGTGCTGCCGGTATCGAGGTCGTGAGTATGCGTAACAAGAGTAACCGGCTGGAGGAACTGTTCCTCACGCTGGTCGATGAAAACGCCGAGAAGAAGGGAGCCTGAGCATGCAGCATTGGCAACAGGGCTGGGTAGCTTTCACCACCATCCTGACCAAGGAAATTCGCCGCTTTACCCGGATCTGGGCGCAGACTCTGCTGCCGCCGGCGATCACCATGACACTGTATTTCGTCATCTTTGGTCACCTGATCGGCAGCCGCATTGGCGAGATGGGTGGTTTCCGCTATATCGACTACATCGTGCCCGGTCTGATCATGATGTCGGTGATCACCAACAGCTATTCCAACGTCGTGTCGAGTTTCTTCAGCACCAAGTTCCAGCGCTCGATTGAGGAGCTGATGGTCGCGCCGGTGTCGCCACACGTCATTTTGCTGGGTTACACATTCGGTGGTGTTGCACGTGGCCTGGCGGTGGGCTTGATCGTGACGCTGACCTCATTGTTCTTCACCAAGCTGCACGTCCAGCATATCTGGTTGACCATTCTGGTGGTCTTCTTTACCTCGCTGGTGTTCTCGCTAGGTGGATTCATCAACGCGGTGTTCGCGCGTACCTTCGATGACATTTCGATTGTGCCGACCTTCGTGCTGACACCGCTGACCTATCTGGGCGGTGTGTTTTACTCGATCAACCTGCTGCCGCCGTTCTGGCATGCGGTTTCGCAGGTCAACCCGATCCTGCACATGGTCAACGCGTTCCGCTACGGCATTCTTGGGGTGTCCGATATTCCGATTGCGACGGCGCTGATCATCATGGCGATCTTTACCGTTGCGCTGTACAGCGTCAGCTACTGGCTGCTGGTCAGAGGCACAGGTATGCGGCAATAATGGCGCCGGGCCGTCCGTCGGCGGCCCGTTGTCGATTCCCGGGGTATTACCATGTCTGACCATCCTGCGACCGAGTCGCCGCTGGGCAAGTCCAGTGCCTATATCAGCGTTTACACGCCGTCTCTGCTTTACCCAATCTCACGACTGCCAAAATGGCAGGAGCTGGGGCTGGACCCGCAGCAGTTGCCGTTTCACGGCGCTGATATCTGGAATTGCTTCGAGCTGTCCTGGCTCGCGCCCTCTGGTAAACCCGTGGTGGCTGCGGCTGAGTTTGTCTTTCCGATCAAGGCCGCGCGAATTGTTGAGTCCAAGTCGTTCAAGCTGTACCTCAACTCGCTGAACCAGACGGTTTTCCGTGATCGTCACGATCTGCTGAAGACCCTTGAGACCGATCTCTCGGTCGCGGCGCAGGGCCCGGTGATGGTGCGGCTTCTGAGTATGCAGCAGTTGCATCAGGCGGGATTGTTTGTGCTGCCCGGCACCTGCATTGATGATCTGGATGTTGAGGTGTCGAGCTACAGCTACGACCCTTCGTTGCTGAGTTTGGCGGCCAACGCCGGGCAGGTAACCGAGGTGTTGCACAGTCACCTGCTGAAATCCAATTGTCCGGTGACTGGGCAGCCTGATTGGGGCTCCGTGCAGATCAGCTACAGCGGGCCGCAGCTGGATCACGCTTCCTTGGTGCGCTACCTCGTGTCCTTCAGGCAGCACTCGGATTTCCACGAACAATGCGTTGAACGCATATTTCTGGATATTCTGAATCTGCTGGGAGAGGGGGCAACGCTGACGGTCTACGCGCGCTACGTCCGTCGTGGCGGGTTGGACATCAACCCTTGGCGTTCAACGCAGCCGGGCATGCCCGAGAATCTGCGCCTGGCTCGTCAGTAAGCGGGGGCAGGGCAGGCAACGCTCCACACGAGGTGGAGCGTTCACAAGTTCAGATACCCATGTCGGCCAGGCTCTGCATAACGCTGCGCAGCGTGCTGGCAAGGGTCGGGTGACGCGCTTCAAATTGCTCGGCCATCAGGTTGACGCCATCGACCAGCGTTGGATCTTCATCCACTTCAACGTCGCTGGTTTCGTTCAGCAGTCTTGCCTCCAGGCTGGTGGCGAGCGCTTGCAGGGCCTCGCGCTCTTCGCTGCTGAGCGGTGAGTCGCTCTCGTTCAGGGTGTTCTGCAGGGACTCCAGCTGCGACTTCAAGCGATCTGTAGGCATGTAACTCTCCTGTCCATCCAGTGTGTTTTCACTATACCTCTAGATGGACAACACGTCCGCCGCTTTTACGGCAATCAGGCCTTCGCCTGACGCAGCTCAATGTCGTGCAGGCAACTATCGAGTTCGGCAACGTCATCGATGACGTAGTGCGCGCCAGCATTCATCAGGGTCATGGTGGCCTGCAGGCGAATGCGGTCCTGCTCCTCGCAACTGAGGGTCGACCAGCGTTCGTTGCTGTGCCGATCCAGAGCGCCGCTGAGCGCGGTACCGATCGTCCACAGCCCGGCGTTTAGCCCGGCCCGAATGCCTTCGGCGTTTCCGCTGACCAGTACGCAGTGATTCAGCGCCTGTGCTTTCAGGCGCAGGGCCAGCATCGCAGGTAAGTCTGGCGCTGGTAGCGGCCGAAGCTGCTGGTCTGTACTGGCGGTGGCGCTGATTAATGCCTCCAGCGGGGCGAGTTGCCGGTCGCTGCGGTCAAGCAGCAGTCCTGCGCTGATACCGTTCTGCTTCAGTCGCTGTAGTGCGGGCAGCGCCTGCGGCAGCAGACTAAGCTCAGTCGGCGCTGGCTGGGCCGCAGTCAGTGTGCCGGCAAGATCGAACAGAACTGCCTCGATCGGCTGTGTGGTCATGTACGGTGCTCCTGAACGGAAACGCGTGTTGACCGCACATGATCGTATCAAGATATGTCAGCTTTATGACTGTGCTTCATCCAGCGGTTCGGCACCCATAGCCACGCGCACGCTGTTGGGAACCGGAATGGGCCGCTGGTTGTTGACGGTGATCCAGACCATCTTCACATCACCGTAACCAATCACGTCTGGCTGGCCCTTGATATAGAGTTTGTGCTCCAGCGTTAGGCTGGTACGCCCGACGACGCCGGCATACAGCTCCACTACGATGGTGCCCGGGTGGAAGGCCGGCTTCAGAAAGTGGTGGGTGCAGGTCAACAGCACCAGCCCTTGGCCGACTTCACGCCGTGGCGCGCCCAGGCCATCCAGCCACTCGATACGCGCGTCTTCCAGGTATTGGTAGTAGCGGGTGTTGTTGACGTGTTGGTTGCTGTCCATATCGCCGTAGCGAATCGGGATCTCGGTGGTATAGAGCAGGGTTTTGGAACGGTCTGTCATGGCAAATATCGCTGAAATTGACGGAAATTATGCATTACACTGGCAGGCTCGTATCAGTTGCTGACTGAATACGATTCTCAAAAGCGAATAATGGAGAAACCGCTGATGAATCTGTTGAATACAGGAGCCTTGGCAATGGTGTTGTCGGCGCTGTCGCTGGCCTGTATTACACCTGTTTTTGCTGCCGATGACTACGATGATTACGAGTCGGAGTATGTGGATCCTGATCCGTGGGAAAGCTTTAACCGGGTGACCTTCCGGTTTAACGATACGGTCGACCGCTATACGCTTCGCCCTGTATCACGCGGCTACAAGGCGGTTACCCCCAAATTCATGCGTGACGGGGTGGGTAACTTTTTCAACAACCTTGAAGAGCCAATGAACTTCCTGAATAACGGATTGCAAGGCAAGTTCAATGAGGCTGGCGTGGATATGTCGCGTTTCCTCTTCAATACCCTGCTGGGTGGTTTCGGTCTGGTTGATGTGGCGACCCGAATGGGGCTAGAGCGCAACGACGAAGATCTGGGGCAGACTCTGGGCTATTGGGGCGTGCCGAGCGGTCCTTACGTCATGCTGCCGTTCCTCGGACCGAACACGGTGCGCGATACCGGTTCCAAGTTTCCGGAGAACTTCTTCAATTACACCTACACCGGCTACATGAACGACATTCGTGCGCGCAACCAGCTGTTCGCGCTGGAGATGGTTGATGCGCGTGCCGGTTTGCTGGATCAGGAGCGCCTGATCACGGGCGACCGTTACACCTTTATTCGCAATGCTTACCTGCAGAATCGCGAATACAAGGTGCGTGACGGTAACGTACCCGACGAGTTCTGATCGCCGGGTACTGGTTGCTTCAGCTCAGACTGTCAAATCGCAGTCCGATGCTGAAGCGGCCATCACTTTCCGCTTGGCAGCGTACTACCTCACCTGTGGCCTGCAGGCCTTGCATGCCTGGAGTAGGTGACGGAATGGACAGCGTGGCTGTGCTGCCTTCCGCGACGGCCTCGCCTGCCATCACCTGGGCCCCCTGGTTGGAAAGGTCGCGGCAAAGAACGTCGCATGTACGGTTGTCGGCACCGAAGGTGAGGGTGGCGGCGGTTTCCACAGTCATGCGCATGAAATCACGCTTTTCGCTGTACTGCTGATCATGAAACGACATCGGCGACTCCGGCTCTGGCAGGTACGTCTGTTTTCGGTTTTCTACTCGTCATCCTAGTTCCGAGTTCGGCCTCCGACAAGCATCCTTCCAGCCTTCTGCAACGGTTGCTTGCAGCAACGGATGGGAGTAGTGTTTCCCCCTTGAAAACGCCGGGTTATTTCCGGCTCAACTCAGCCACCCTGTGGTCGCAGCGAATGATGCGCGCAGCGACAGTGACGTAGGGATTCTATGCAGCCTCCAGGCACCACACTGCTGGTGATTGACGACGACGATAAGGTTCGCCAGCGTCTGTCAGCACTGTTGGAAGGTAACGGTCACGATGTGATCCAGGCCGCTGACGCGGTGATCGGTCTGACCCTGTTCGAGAACCAGCGCCCCGAGCTGGTTCTATGCGATCTGCACCTTGGCGATAACCAGGGCTTTGAACTGGTGCGTCAGATTACCGAGTCCGGTCAGGATATTCCGGTTATCGTGATGTCGGCTGAGGGTGCGATGAGCGACGTGGTTCAGGCTTTGCGCCTCGGAGCCAGCGACTTTCTGCTAAATCCCTTGAACGACCCGGAAGTGCTTGAGCATGCGGTGCGCCGCGCGCTGGACCGTTATCGGTTGCGGCTCGAGAACCAACGCATCCGGGAGCGCCTGGAGCGGGCCAACCGCGAGCTGGAAGTGCACTTGAAAGAGCTGCGCGACGATCAGGCTGCGGGTCATCAGGTGCAACTGAACATGCTTCCGGTGACGCCATGGGTAAGCGGCGAGTACACCCTGGAGCACAAGCTGATCCCGTCGCTGTATCTGTCGGGTGACTTTGTTGATTACTTCCGGGTTTCCGATTCGCAGCTGGCATTTTATTTGGCTGATGTGTCCGGACATGGCTCGTCTTCAGCCTTCGTGACTGTGTTGCTCAAATTTATGACGACGCGCCTGATGTATGAACAGCGCAAGGTGGAAGGGCAGGGGCGTCTTGAGTTCAAGCCCTCGGATGTACTGGGTCACATCAATCGCAGTCTGATCAGTTGCAAGTTGGGTAAGCACGTCACCATGCTCGGCGGCATCATTGATGAGCAGGAAAAGACACTTACCTACAGTATCGGCGGCCATCTGCCGTTGCCGGTCATTTTTGCGGATGGCGAAGCGCGTTATCTGCCGGGCAAGGGGCGACCCGTAGGGCTGTTTGAGGACGCCGAGTATCAAAACGAAACCATTGATTTGCCCGAGCGCTTCAGTCTGATGTTATGTTCAGACGGTGTGCTCGACTGTCTGGAAGGGGCTACTCTGAAAGAGAAAGAGGCGCGTCTTCCGGCGTTGATGGCCGAGCAAGGCGGCCGCATGCAGGGTATCATGGCGGCGTTGGGGCTAGACCCCAATAAAACGATGCCCGATGACATATCCGTGTTGGTGTTGAGCAGGAACGCAGAATGATGACAACTGGCAAGATCCAGTTCGCGGAAGCGCAAGGCACCTTTGTACTCAAGTTCATTGGTGACGTGCGCCTCACACTTTGTGCCGCGCTGGATGCTTATATCGAAAAGATCTTCAGTGTGCTGACGTTCAAGGCCATTGTGATTGATCTGACAGAGACCGAGTGCATCGACAGCACCTCGTTGGGGCTGCTTGCCAAGCTCTCCATTTTGTCGCGCCAGAAGGTTGGCTTTCTGCCGACGCTGGTGTCCAACCATGAAGACATGAACCGCCTGCTGCAAAGCATGGGGTTTGATCAGGTTTTCAATATCGTGCCGGAATCGACGCCCACCTGCGAAGAGTTGCAGGACCTGCCGGCGCAAATGCTCTCTGAAGACAAGGTCAAGCGTAAGGTTCTTGAGGCCCATCGTATTCTGATGGACCTCAATGACAGCAATCGCGAAGCGTTTCGCGATCTCGTCAGCGCCCTGGAAGGGTCAGGCAGCTGACCCCAGTCTTGCTGCGACCAGTTTTTCCAGCTTGAGCTGGTCCGCCGCAAAAGCCCGAATGCCCTCTGCCAGTTTCTCTGTCGCCATGGCGTCTTCGTTGTGCGCCCAGCGGAAGCCGTTCTGGTCCAGCTCCAGGCGGTCATCGACTGCACCCTCGCGTAGCAGTGCCGATGGTTCCAGCACACCCGGCTGCTCTTGCAGGCTCTGCAGCAACTGCGGGCTGATGGTCAGACGATCACAACCGGTCAGGGCTTCTATTTGCCCGGTGTTGCGGAAGCTTGCCCCCATAACCACGGTTTCATACATGTGCGCCTTGTAATAGCGGAAGATACGGGCGACCGATTGCACACCCGGATCATCAAGCCCGCTGAAGTCACGGCCTTCATGCTGCTTGTACCAGTCGTAGATGCGGCCAACGAACGGCGAGATCAGATAGACCCCGGCGTCGGCACAGGCGCGTGCCTGCGCGAAGGAGAACAGTAACGTCAGGTTGCATTGAATGCCTTCGCGCTCCAGCGCTGCTGCGGCCTGAATGCCTTCCCAGGTGGCGGCAATCTTGATCAGCACGCGATCGCGGGTAATGCCTGCGCGTTCGTACAGCTCGATCAATTCGCAGGCCTTGGCGAAGGTCGCCTGTTGATCAAACGACAGGCGCGCGTCGACCTCGGTAGAAATGCGGCCGGGGATCAGGCCAAGGATCTCGCTGCCGACGGCGACCGCGAAGCGGTCACAGGCGTTGCTGATTGGTTCCGGGCCGCCTTTTGCCTCGCTGATGGCGCGTTCCATCAGTGGCGCACAGCTGGCCAGTTCCGCTGCCTTGAGTAGCAGCGAGGGATTGGTAGTGGCGTCGATCGGTTGGTGCTGGCGGATTGCATCGATGTCGCCGGTGTCGGCGACGATCAGGGTGTGTTGTTTCAGACTATCCAGTTTTGAGGTCATGGTGCGGCGGTACTCCCTAGTATCCCTCGACCATACCTCATAGGCTTTGACAGCCGCAATCAGCCAAGACGCGCCTGCATCTGTTCCAGCAACTGATCGTAGAGTGCCAGAGGCTCGTCGGTGCGATGGATGGTGGTGCTCAGCTCGCGGCGGAAGTGGCGGGCGCCGGGTAAGCCCTGGAACAGTCCGAGCATGTGACGGGTGATGTGGTGCATCTGGCCACCGGTGGCAATGTGTCGTTCGATGTAGGGGCGCATCAGCGCCATTACCTCGATACGCGATGGCACCGCGTGATCGTCGCTGAAGAAACGGCGATCCACATCGGCCAGCAGCCAAGGATTGTGGTACGCCTCTCGGCCTACCATCACCCCGTCGACGTGGCTCAGTTCCGCTCCCATGACATCCAGATCGGTCAGGCCGCCGTTCAGGATGATCTCCAATTGCGGGAAGTCTCGCTTGAGCTGATGGACTACGTCGTATTTCAGCGGTGGGATTTCGCGATTCTCCTTCGGCGACAATCCCTCCAGAATGGCGATGCGCGCATGCACGGTGAAGCTGGTGCAACCGGCCGCGTGCACAGTGCCAACGAAATCGCACAACTCGGCGTAGCTCTCACGCCCGTTGATGCCAATACGATGCTTGACCGTAACCGGCGTGCTGCAGGCATCCTGCATCGCCTTCACACATTCACCAACCAGCGTCGGGTGCGCCATCAGGCAGGCACCGATCATGTTGTTCTGCACCCGGTCGCTGGGGCAGCCGACGTTCAGGTTAACCTCGGCGTAGCCTGCTTCTTCGGCCAGTGCTGCGCACTGTGCCAATTCCTGTGGGCTGCTGCCACCCAATTGCAGGGCCAGCGGCTGTTCCTCAACGCTGTAGCCCAAAAAGCGCTGGCGATCGCCATTGAGCACCGCGCCGGTCGTGACCATCTCGGTATACAGCAGCGTACGCTGGCTGATCAGACGAGCGAAGTAGCGGTAGTGACGGTCAGTCCAATCCATCATAGGGGCCACGCTGAAGCATCTATTCGGCATATTTCGCGTGGTTGCAGGGCTGGAGTGAGATTCAAGGTGCATTTTTACAGCCTGTGTATTGCTTGTTTATTGCCTGATTCGCGCCTTTTCCCGCTCATTTCCGGAGGTGTTGCTACAATGTAGCAACGCAAATCTGGAAGTAGCAAAGGGCTGTTTTACGTGCTCTAGGCCAGCTATACAGCGGAAGCCTCAAGGTGCGATGCAAGGCGGGTGTGGCATTGGTCGTTGAGTAGTTTATCAGGAAGCCGTCGTCGCTTCTCGCATTGATGTGACTTGGGAGCGTCGATGCCAACTGCTTGTCCGGAATATCGGGATGTCGAGCATAGCTGGGTCAGCGGGCTCATGCGGATGGGGGATAGGCTTGCTGTTCGACGAGGTTGCTGACTCGAATGCGCCGATTTGCGCCAGCGCTTCATCCTTGTCTACCTCGGAGTAACTAAGTCTAACGCCTCCATATGTAGTTTCCATTTTCGTCATAAGATTCGTAGTCTTTATACTTCGGTTCAAAGCTGATTAAGGCTCTCCACATTTTCGGATAGTTCGAAGTGGTGCTCATGTCTGCAGAGTCTTTATATAGAAGGGCGCGTCTCCAAAGCATCTCTGGCCATGCGGAGTCTCCTGCAACAGCAATGAGTTCTTCAAACTCCTTTAAGAATAGCGTGTGCTCTTCCTGTAATTCGGATGGTTGCTGGTCCATCGGAACACTGTTTGATGCGAGGTAGTTTAGATCGAATTTTTGAGCAAGATAATTTAGAGAAATGTAAATGTTATCAGGGTCCAGTCTGTGGGCTTGGCTTAAGTAGCGCTGGGATGACTCGGAGAGCGGATCGGATTGGCGAAAACCCGCAACTTTGCCATTGATAATCACTGAGTGAGGAGCATATACCAGGCGCGTATAAATTCTGGCCGCTGCAGCATGATCGCCTTGTGCAATCGCAGACTCTGCGGCTGTCTCAAGGGCAGTGCGAAGCTCTGTGAACCGCCCCGGGTTTCGCGGAGGCTGTTTGGTTTAAGTCAAGCCGCCACCTT
>NZ_JAYPMU010000039.1:0-15425 GCF_038130085.1 Halopseudomonas sp.
GCGTCCCAGAAAAACGAAACCCCGCGAAAATGCGGGGTTCGTCAGCAGTCTGAACGGGAGCCTGGCTCCCGTTTTTTTTGTGCGTCAGTCGCGGCTGCCGCGCGGTTCGATACACGCATTGCCCCAGCAGCAGCTATAGTCCCCAAACGCACCCACGTCACAAGGACTGTTTCATGACTCTGCAACGCCTCCTGCTGCTCGGCAGCCTCGCCATCGTCCCAACCCTGCAGGCAGAAAACCTCAGCACCACGCCCACACCCGGCCTGTGGATCAACGAAAGCACCACGCTGATCAACGGCATCGACATGCAGGCGCGCATGCGCGAAATGCGCACCAACATGCTCAATAGCCTGCCACCGGAACAACGGGCCATGGCCGAGGAGATGCTCGGCAGCGAAGGCCAGGTCGGGGAACGCCAATGTATTACCGCCGACGCCGCGAAGACTCTGACTGACCCGGAGGCGCTACTGCGCGACGCCAAGGAAAACATGCCCAACTGTGATCTTAAGATCACCCAGTCCAGCGCTGACACGCTGCAGTTCACCGGCCGCTGCAACGACCCGGACGGATTTACCGGCGACATGAACGGTACTATCGAGATGATCTCCAGCACCGAGATGCGCTCCACCTTCAACGGCCAGGGGGCCTACTCACTGCCCGCCGGCCTGCTGAGCCAGGACGCCGGCGCCAGCAACGGTGACGTGACCCTCTCGCATCAGCAAGTCAGCCGCTGGCAATCCAGCGACTGCGGCAACGCACCGACCTACTGAACCGCAGCGCCAACCTGGCCCATCGAGAGTCTTGCACTGTTTCACACCGAAACAGCGCAGGACTCGCCTGCCTGACGCCCTCGGGTTATCCTGCCTGCACCGGCACTCGCCGGTGTAATGCAGCGACAGGGAGCGTACATGTCTGCAATCACCCAGGACGGCGCCAACAGTTGGCGCGGCCGCCTGATCGCGGTGCTGCTGGCCTTCATCATCTGGGGCGGCTGGGCACTGCTCGCCAACTGGCACAGCGACCCGGCGCACGCCGCGATGGCCGGACTCCTGCAAGGCACCTTCAGTGGCGTGCTGACCCTGCTGATGGCGCTAGCCGTTACCGCCCTGTTTCGCCGCCTGCCAGATAGTCCGCTGCGCGTGCTGCTGCCGGCACTGCTGATCGTCAGCGTCAGCTTCACCCTGCTCTACCTGCTGCACAGCTGGCACCAGACACCGGCTCTCTGGCAAACCATCATTCCCCCCAGCAGCATTGCCTTTGCCTACTGCGTATTCCTCAGCCTGCGCCTGCACCGCGAGGCGCGCGCACTCACCCTCAGCAACGAGGCACCATGACCAGCAATCGCCGCCCCCTGAAGATCCGCGATCAGCGGATCATGAACCGCTTTGCTGCCTGGCTCAGCCAGCGCAGCGTGACCCCCAATCAGATATCCGTGCTCAGCGTCATCTGCGCGCTGGCCGGCGCCGCGGCACTGGTGTGGTCCGGCCAGCAAGCCGGCGGCGAGCGCTCAGTGTGGCTGGTCGTCGCCGCGCTGTGCATCCAGCTGCGCCTGCTGTGCAACCTGTTTGACGGCATGGTCGCGATGGAAGGCGGCAAGCAGACGCCGGCGGGCGAGCTGTTCAACGACGTGCCGGATCGCATTGCCGACCCGCTGCTGATCGTCGCCTGCGGCTTCGCCCTCCCCGGATTCGAATCAGCCCAGTGGCTGGCCTGGCTCGGCGCGCTGCTGGCCGTCATGACCGCCTATGTACGCGTGCTCGGCGTCTCGCTCGGGTTGCCCGCGGACTTCCGCGGGCCGATGGCCAAGCAGCAGCGCATGGCCTTGCTGACCGGTGCCTGCGTACTCTCTGCATTCGACCCGCTGTGGCAGCACCCGGGGCTGATCCTGTGGGTCAGCCTGATCATCATCGCCGTCGGCAGCGGCCTGACGGTCATGCGCCGCCTGATCGGCGCCTATTTGCGCCTGCAACGCCGGGGGATTGAATAATGGATATCGGCCTGCCTTTTATGCTCGACCTCACACCCAATACGCTGAACGCGATGATGGTGGTGGTTGCCATGCTGGTGATCGCCAGCCTTACCCAACTGATCCTGCGCCCGCGTCTGAGTGACGACGGCTATCTGGAGCTGAAACAGCGCATCAACTCCTGGTGGGTGATGGTCGGCGTGGTGTTTACCGCACTGATGATCGGCCCAACCGCGTCGCTGATCTTCTTCACCATCCTCAGCTTCATTGCCCTGCGCGAGTTCTTCTCGATCCTGCCGGTACGGGTCACCGACCGCCGCCTGATCCTCGCGCTGTATCTGGCGGTGCCGCTGCAGTACTACTGGGTGGGGCTGGGCTGGTACGGGATGTTCATCGTCTTCATCCCGGTCTACCTGTTCCTGCTGATTCCATTCGGCCTGCTGATGCTGGGGGAAACCAAGGGCTTCATCCGCGCGGTCGGCTCCTATCAGTGGGCAACCATGACCACGGTCTTTGCAATCAGCCACGTCGCCTACCTGCTGATGCTGCCAGCGGATGAAAATCCGGCAGGCGGTGGCGTCGGGCTGGTGCTGTATCTGGTGTTCCTGACCCAGTTCAACGATGTCGCCCAGTACATCTGGGGCAAGAAGTTCGGCAACCGCAAGATCGTTCCGGCGATCAGCCCGAACAAGACCTGGGCCGGTTTTCTCGGTGGCGTGGCGACCACTACCGTGCTCGGCGCCGTGCTCGCTCCCTGGCTGACGCCGCTGGGGTGGGGTCTCGGTCTGGCGGCAGGCCTGCTGATCGGCCTGGCCGGCTTCATCGGTGACCTTACCGTCTCCGCGGTCAAACGCGACCTGCGCATCAAGGACACCAGCCAGCTGATTCCGGGCCACGGCGGCATCCTCGACCGTATCGACAGCCTGATGTACACCGCGCCGCTGTTCTTCCACTTCCTCGTCTACACCACTTACTGAGGCCGCCATGTCCGTGATCAAGCGCCTGCCCAAACAGCTGTTCTTTCTGCTGATCGTCAAGCCGGTGGTGTACCTGCTGCTTGGCCTGAACATCTACAACAAGCAACGCCTGCCCAGCCACGGCCCGGCGATTCTGGCCGCCAACCACAACAGCCATCTGGATACGCTGGTGCTGATGGCGCTCTACCCACTCAGCGAACTGCATCGGCTGCGCCCGGTAGCGGCGGCGGATTACTTCCTGCGCAATCGCTTCACCAGTTGGCTGTCACTCAACCTGATCGGCATCATCCCGCTGGATCGGCAGGGCCAGGTCGACAAGGATCAGGTGTTCGAGCAGTGCCAGCAGGCGCTGGCTGACGGCCAGATTCTGTTGCTGTTCCCCGAGGGCAGCCGCGGCGATCCAGAGCAACTGCAACCACTGCGCAAAGGTGTTTACCACCTGGCACGCAGCCATACCGGCACCCAGGTAGTACCGATTGCCATGCACGGCCTGGGGCGCGCGCTGCCCAAGGGCGGCTCGATGATCGTGCCGTTCAACGCCGACGTGGTGATTGGTGAAGCGCTGGAGCCCGGCGACGACAGCAACGCCTTTATGCAAGACCTGCAGACCTCGCTAGAAACTCTGCTGGCCCAATGCATCACCAAGCGGGATGCCCGCTGGGAAGACGAGTAAGCAGTCGCCGCACCGTTGGCAGCCGCGCAACGCACTGCCAACGGCCCAACCCTCAAAGACTAGAGCGCGACGGGCTTGGTCACCCGATCCACCAGATACACCAGACTGTGATAGTCCACGCCGCTGTGGCTGGACAACCCGATCTCGCAGGTGCGGCTGGTCGATATCCCTTCACTGCAATGCTGCACCACCGGCTTCAGCGTGCGCAGTGCATGATCATTCAACTCGGGCAGATTGAAGCCCTTGTCTCCGGCAAAGCCGCAGCAGTGATTGCCTTCGGGCACCACGACGTTGGTACTGCAGCGCCGGGCAATCTCGATCAACGCCTGCCCCTCGCCCAGATGCTGGGTGCTGCAGGTTATGTGCACCGCCACCGGCTGCTCCTGCGGGGTAAACTCTAGGCGCTGGAACAGGTGGGTGCGGATAAAGCGCACCGGATCGAAGATATCCAGCCCGTCAGCCTCGCCATTGACCAGGCTCAGGGTGCAGGGGCTGGTATCGCAGTAGATCGGATCCTTGCCGTTGCGGCTGGCTTCGCGCAGCGCCGCCAGCAGCTCATTACGCTTGGCCTCGGCCTGCTCGGGATAGCCCTTGGAGGCAAACGGCTGACCGCAGCACAGCCCGTCGAGCTGCGCCGGTAGCACCACTTCGTACCCAGCCTTTTCCAGCAGCGCACGGGTCTTGTCGATCAGCGGCATCTGCTCGCTGTCGCTGCGCGCCGGGCCCATAGTGCGCGAGATGCACGCTGGCAGATACACCACCCGCGGCTTGCCGCTCTGCCATTGATCCAGCGGTGGAACCAGCTTGACCGGCTGCGGCATGGCCGGTGTCCAGGTCGGCAAACGTTCGCCTGACAGCTTGCGCGCGCCCTCGCTCCAGCGCTGCAGGCGTGGCGCACCGAGCAGACGATGGGCCATATCCGCAGCACGCAAGGTGAAACGGACGCCCTTGAGCGCAGTGGAAAAGTGCCTGCCCAGCCAGTTGGCACGGTCCGGGTAAGTCGCCTGCGAGGCGCGCAGCTCGCGCACTAGGTCGCCGGTGTTGATGCCGACCGGGCAGCGCTCGGCGCAGAGCCCCGTCGCGGCACAGCTATCGATGCCCTGATACTGGTAAGCGGCTTCCAGCTCTCTAGTATCGATACCCGCGCGCTTCTTCGCCTGAATATCACGCCAGATGACGATGCGCTGGCGCGGTGTCAGAGTCAGCCCGTTGCTCGGGCAAACCGGCTCGCAGAAGCCGCACTCGATGCACTTGTCGACGATGTCGTTTGCTGCCGGCAGCGGTTTGAGGTTCTTCAGGTGAATCTGCGGGTCGTCCGACAGCACCACATCCGGATTGAGAATGCCCTGCGGATCGAGCAGCCGCTTTATCCGCCACATCAGCTGGTAGGCATCGCTGCCCCACTCCTGCTCGACGAACGGTGCCATGTTGCGTCCGGTGCCATGCTCAGCCTTCAGCGAGCCACCGAATTCGACCGCAACCAGCTCGGCCACATCGCCCATGAAGGCTTCATACCGGGCGACCTGGGCTGGATCGTCAAAGCCCTGGGTGAACACGAAGTGCAGGTTGCCCTCCAGCGCGTGGCCAAAGATGATCGCCTCGTCGTAGCCGTGCTTCTCGAACAGCGCAATCAACCGGTGCACGCCGGCCGCCAGTTGCTCCACGGGGAAGGTGACGTCTTCAATGATCACCGTGGTGCCAGTCGCGCGCACCGCGCCGACTGCCGGGAAGGTGCCCTTGCGAATCGCCCACAGCTGCCCGGAGACCGCCGGATCTTCGGTGAAATCGACCTGCTGCTCGACCGGGAACGGCGCCAGAGCCGCGCGGATCTGCCCCAGCTGCTCGTGCAGCAGCGACTGGCTGGCCGCCCGCGATTCGATCAGCAACGCACAAGCCTCGCCGGATAGCTCTGCCACCCACGCCGGCAGTCCCGGCTGATCCTGCACCGAGCGCAGGCTGCGCCGATCCAGCAGCTCAACCGCCGCCACTGACTGCTGCTTGAGCACCGGCACCGCGCGGCAGCAGGTGTCCACATCCGGGAAGACAATCAGCGCGCTGGCCTTGTGCGGGTACTCCGGCACGGTGTTGTAGGTCACCGAACTGATGAAACCGAGGGTCCCTTCGGAGCCGACCATCAGGTGGGTGAGGATATCCAGCGGATCGTCAAAATCGACCAGTGCGTTGAGCGACAGACCCGTGGTGTTTTTCAGCCGGTACTTGTGCCGAATGCGCTCGGCCAGCGCCGCGTTGGCGCGGGTATCGCGGCCCAGCTCGGCCAGTTGGTCCAGCAGTGCGGCATGGCTCTGGCGGAACGCCGCCACGCCGCGCTCGTCTTCGCTGTCCAGCACGCTGCCGTCAGCCAGTACCACGCGCATGCCCGCCAGCGTCTGATAGCTATTCTGCGCGGTGCCGCAGCACATGCCGCTGGCGTTGTTGGCGACGATACCGCCGATCTTGCAGGCGTTGATCGAGGCCGGGTCCGGACCAATCTTGCGCCCCAAAGGCGCCAGCACGGCGTTGGCCTGGGCACCGATCACACCCGGCTGCAGACGAATCTGGTTACCGCCGTCGCGAATCTCGCGGCCGTTCCAGTAATCCCCCAGCACGATCAGCACAGAGTCGCTGATCGCCTGCCCGGACAGACTGGTGCCCGCCGCCCGGAAGGTGACCGGCACCTGATACCGGGAGGCCAGATGCAGCAGTCGCACCACCTCGGCCTCCGACTCGACGCGCACCACCAGCTTGGGGATCAACCGGTAGAAACTGGCGTCGGTACCAAATGCCAGCGTCGACAGCGGATCGTCGAACAGCCGCTCGGCAGGAATCAGGCGGCGGGCACCGGTTAGAAAATCGGCAGGCAGGCTCATGCTATCTCCGTATCACTTGCTCAAATGCTGCAGCTCACGCACCAGCAGATCGGCGTTGATCTCGCTGATGGATTTGGCACCAGTGAGCACCATGGCAACCCGCATCTCTTTTTCGATCAGCTCCAGCAGATTGCTCACGCCGGCCTGCCCGTCAGCGGCCAGCGCGTAGATAAAGGCGCGGCCGAGCATGGTGCAGTCGGCACCGAGCGCCAACATGCGCACCACATCCAGACCAGTGCGAATACCGGAGTCAACCAGAATTTTCAGATCGCCCTTCACCGCATCGGCAATCGCCGGCAGTGCGCGCGCGCTGGACAGTACACCATCGAGCTGGCGGCCGCCGTGGTTGGACACGACGATGCCGTCGGCGCCGAAGCGTACCGCATCACGGGCGTCTTCCGGGTCAAGAATGCCCTTGATCACCATCGGGCCGTCCCAGAAATCGCGAATCCACTGCAGATCTTTCCAGGAGATCGAGGCATCGAAGTTGTCACCCAGCCAGCCCATGTAATCGGCCAGACCGGTTGGGTTGCCGCGGTAGGCGGAGATATTGCCCAGGTCGTGCGGCTTGCCGAGCAGACCAACATCGAACGCCCAGCGCGGATGGGTGACAGCCTGCAGGTATCGGCGCATCGCCGCGTTCGGGCCGCTCATGCCCGAATGCGCATCGCGGTAGCGCGCGCCCGGCACCGGCATGTCGACGGTGAACACCAGCGTGGTGACGCCCGCCGCCTTGGCGCGTTCCAGCGCATTCTTCATAAAGCCGCGATCTTTCAGTACGTAGAGCTGGAACCACATCGGGCGGCTGATGGCGGGTGCGACTTCCTCGATCGGGCAGACCGAAACGGTCGACAGGGTAAACGGAATGCCCTTGTCCGCCGCAGCACGCGCCGCCTGCACCTCGCCGCGACGGGCATACATGCCGGTCAGCCCCACCGGAGACAGCGCCACCGGCATGCTCAGGGTTTCGTCGAAAAGATGGGTTTCCAGGCTGAGCTCCGCCATGTTCTTCAGCACCCGCTGACGCAGGGCGATGCCCGCCAGATCCTCAACGTTCTTCTTCAGGGTGTGCTCGGCGTAGGCGCCGCCATCGATGTAGTGAAACAGGAACGGAGGCAGACGACGCTGGGCGGCGGCGCGGTAATCGGTCGAGGCAGAAATGATCATCAGCAAACTCTCATCGGTTCTTCAACGGACAACGCCCCGGCACTGAGGGCCAGGGCGCGCACGGGCATTACATCAGCCAGCCATCAGCGGATCGCTGACACCCAGCACGTAGGCAGCAAACAACGCCAGCAGACCGGTCATCAGCACATAGTACAGGGTCGGCCAGACGGTACGGCGCAGAGTGGTGCCTTCACGTCCAAGCAGGCCAACCGTCGCCGAAGCTGCAACCACGTTGTGAATCGCCACCATGTTACCGGCAGCAGCACCGACGGCCTGCACCGAGACGATCAGCGCGGTAGACAGCCCCAAGTTACTCGCGACGCCAAACTGGAACTGGCTGAACATCATGTTGGACACCGTGTTCGAGCCGGCGAGGAAGGCACCCAGCGCGCCAATAGTCGGCGCCAGCAGCGGATAGATGCCGCCCACGCTGTCGGCCACATAACGGGCCATCAGGATCGGCATGCTCGGCAGGTCAGCGGCGTTGACGCCGGAGTTGATCAGAATCCGCACCATCGGCACGGTGAACAGCAGGACAAAGCCGGCACTGAGCAGCACGCCACCGGACTCACTGACGGCCTTGCCCAGCTCGCTGATTTTCATGCGGTGCAGGAAGAAGGTCGCAATCACCACCATCACCAGAATGCCGCCCGGCAGATACAGTGGCTGCACACCACCGCTGACGCCTGCTTCACCCAGGATGTCGGTGAAGTTGATCGCGACCGACTTGAACGCAGTGCTGACTTCAGGGAAGACGCGGCTGATGACCAGCAGCACACCCACCAGCAGGTACGGCAGCCAGGCGCGGAAGCTGCTCATCGGGCGCGCCGTCAGTTCTTCCAGCTTCATCTCGACGGAGCCCATCCAGGCGGCTGGCCAGCTGTCGCGCGGCGCGAAATCCCACTGACGCTTGGGCACCAGGAAGCCGAAACGCGCGGCGGTAGTCACGATCGCCAAGCCGACCAGCCCGCCAATCAGCGAGGGGAACTCAGGGCCCAGCAGCAGGCCGCTGATGACGTAAGGAATGGTCATCGACAGACCGGCGAACAGTGCGAACGGCAGCACTTCGAAGACCGCACGCCAGCTCTTGTCCTTGCCAAAGAAGCGCACCAGCATGATCACCATGACCAGCGGCATCACGGTACCGACCAGCGCGTGAACGATGGCCACCTGACTGGTAATCAGCTGCAGGTAGGCATCCCAGCTGGAGCCGTTAGCCGCCAACTGCTCGCCAATCGCCGCGTGATCCAGACCGGTATTCACCCCCACGATGATCGGCGTACCCACCGCACCAAAGGACACCGGCGTGCTCTGCACCAGCATGCCCATGAGCACCGCTGCCATCGCCGGGAAGCCGATAGCCACCAGCAACGGCGCGGCAATCGCAGCCGGAGTACCGAAGCCAGAGGCGCCTTCAATAAAGCAGCCGAACAGCCAGGCGATGATGATCGCCTGAATCCGGCGGTCAGGACTGATGGTGGTGAACCCGGCGCGAATGGCCGTGATACCACCGGAGTGCTTGAGGGTATTGAGCAGCAGAATCGCACCGAAGATGATCCACAACACACCCACGGTGACGACCAACCCCTGCAGGGTCGATGCCAGCACCCGGTTGAAGCTCATATCCCAGACAAACAGCGCAATACCGGCGCTGAGCAGATAGACCAGCGGCATGGCGCGCCGGGCAGGCCAGCGCAGGCCAATCAGCAACACACCTGCAAGCAGGATCGGGGCAAAGGCCATGAAGGCGAGGAAACCGGAAGACATGAAGCGCTCCTGTAATTGTTATTGGCGTTCGAGCACCAATTGGTAATACCAATTTACAAAACTGGATGAACAGATTAAAAAAGCACCAGAAGCATGTCAAACCCGCAACGCTAGACTTTGGTATAGATGGCTATCTTCGGGTTGCCTGCGCGCAGGAGGCTCGCTACCCTTTCCTGGCGATTGGTAAGACCAAAGGAACAACAATGGAAGTAGGTCAGATTCGGCAGCGCAGGCTGTCCGACAACATCGTTGAGCAGCTGGAAACCATGATTCTTGAGGGCACGCTGCAACCGGGCCAACGCCTGCCGGCCGAGCGCGCGCTGGCTGAGCAGTTCGGCGTGTCCCGTCCATCGCTGCGCGAGGCAGTACAGAAACTGGTCGCTAAAGGACTGCTGATCAGCCGCCAGGGCGGCGGCAACTATGTCAGCGACTCGCTCGGCTCCAGCTTCAGCGACCCGCTGCTGACCCTGCTGGAAGGCCGCCCGGAAGCCCAGCGCGATCTGCTGGAATTCCGCCATACGCTGGAAGCCGAGTGCGCCTACTACGCCGCCCAGCGCGCGACCGACCTGGATCGCCAGCACCTGCAAGCGGCCTTTGATGCACTGCAGGCGTGCTATGCCCGCGAGGGTAAGGCTTCACGCGCCGAAGAAGGTGCTGCCGACGCGCGCTTCCATCTGGCGATTGCCGAAGCCAGCCACAACCTGGTGCTGCTGCACACCATTCGCGGGCTGTTCGACCTGCTCAAACGCAACGTGGTGACCAACATCGGCGGGATGTATGCGCTGCGCAGCGAGACCCGCCGCATGCTGGTCGAGCAGCATCAGGCGCTGTTCGACGCCATCATGCAGGGTCGCGCCGACGATGCCCGACGCATTGCCAGCGAGCACATCAGCTACGTGCAGGACGTGCTGCAGCAAAGTGAAGAGGAAAACCGGCGGCTGGCCCGCGCCCAGCGGCGCGAGCGGCCGGTCAGTCGCTGAGCCAGTCGGCCAGCACCTCGGCGTTGTGTTCACCCAGCAACGGCGGCGGACGGCGGTAATCAACCGGCGTGCGTGACAGCCGAATCGGGTTGGCGACCAGATCCACTTCGCCAGCCAACGGGTGCGCCATGCGAATGCGGGTACCGCGCGACTGCACCTGCGGATCGGCAAACACCTGCGCCAGATCGTTGATCGGCCCGCAGGGCACGCCAGCCTGCTCCAGCGCCACAATCCACTCGGCGGTGGTGCGAAACACCGTGACCTGACGGATCAGCGGAATCAGCTCGGCGCGATTGGCAACCCGTGCGGCATTGCTGACAAAACGCGGATCAGTCGCCCACTCCGGGTGCCCGGCCACCTCACAGAACTTGCGAAACTGCCCGTCATTACCCACCGTCAGGATGAAGTCGCCATCGGCGGTCGGGAAATCCTGATAAGGCACGATATTCGGATGGGCGTTGCCCAGGCGTTTGGGTGGCACGCCGGTAGTGAGGTAGTTCAGCGCCTGATTACCGAGGCAGGCGATTTGCACGTCCAGCAGCGCCAGATCGATGTACTGGCCCTGACCGCTGCGCTCACGCTCGGACAGTGCGGCGAGAATGGCGTTGCTGGCGTACAGCCCGGTGAGGATATCGGTCAGCGCTACACCAACCTTGACCGGCCCGGCCCCCTCCTCGCCATCGGCCTTGCCGGTGATACTCATCAGTCCGCCCATGGCCTGAATCATGAAGTCATAGCCGGCCCGCTTGGCATACGGCCCCTGCTGACCGAAGCCGGTCACCGAGCAGTAGATCAGCCGCGGATTGAGCGCCTGCAAACTGGCGTAATCCAGCCCATAAGCCGCCAGCCCGCCAACCTTGAAGTTCTCGATCAGCACATCCGCGCGCTGCACCAGCTCTCGGACCTGCTGCTGCCCCTCCGGCTGGGTGAAATCGATGGTGATCGAGCGCTTGTTGCGATTGGCCGACAGAAAGTACGCGGCCTCGGAGGTGTCGCGACCATCGGCATCACGCAGGTACGGCGGCCCCCAGGCACGGGTGTCGTCCCCCGCTCCCGGCCGTTCAACCTTGACTACATCCGCGCCCAGATCTGCCAGCATCTGCCCGGCCCAGGGGCCAGCCAGTACGCGGGAAAGATCCAGCACCTTCAGACCCGATAACGCACCCATCAACGTGACTCCACGCGGCGACTAGAACCTGCCGCTCTGATTGGAAACCGAGGCGCCAGACCCTTTGCCGCCGCCAGATGCAACAAGCCGGGCGATCAGAGCCCGGCTTGCTGGTTACCGCTTGCGACCGCCGGGGCTGATCAGAAGAACGCCTGCAGACCGGTCTGCGCACGGCCGAGGATCAGCGCGTGCACGTCGTGGGTACCTTCGTAGGTGTTGACCACTTCCAGGTTGACCACGTGACGGATCACGCCGTATTCGTCGGAGATACCGTTACCACCCAGCATGTCGCGGGCAACACGGGCGATATCCAGCGACTTGCCGCAGGAGTTGCGCTTCATGATCGAGGTAATTTCAACCGCGGCAGTCCCTTCATCCTTCATGCGGCCCAGACGCAGGCAACCTTGCAGTGCGAGGGTGATTTCGGTCTGCATGTCCGCCAGTTTCTTTTGCACCAGCTGAGTCTGCGCCAGCGGGCGACCGAACTGCAGGCGGTCCAGGGTGTACTGACGGGCGGTGTGCCAGCAGAACTCGGCAGCGCCCAGCGCGCCCCAGGAGATACCGTAACGAGCAGAGTTCAGGCAGGTGAACGGACCTTTCAGGCCAGTTACGTGCGGCAGCATGTTCTCTTCCGGCACGAATACGTCGTCCATCACGATTTCACCGGTGATGGAGGTACGCAGACCAACCTTACCCTTGATGGCCGGCGCGCTCAGGCCTTTCCAGCCTTTCTCCAGAATGAAGCCGCGAATCACGTCATCATCAGTCTTTGCCCATACTACGAAGACGTCAGCGATGGGGCTGTTGGTGATCCACATCTTAGCGCCCTTGAGCAGGTAGCCACCTTCGGTGCTGCGTGCACGGGTAACCATGGAGCCCGGGTCGGAACCGTGGTTCGGCTCGGTCAGGCCGAAGCAACCGATGAACTCGCCAGAAGCCAGCTTGGGCAGGTACTTCTGCTTCTGCTCCTCAGAACCGAATTCGTTGATCGGCACCATGACCAGCGAGGACTGCACGCTCATCATCGAGCGGTAGCCGGAGTCGACGCGCTCTACTTCACGGGCGATCAGGCCGTAGCAGACATAGTTCAGGCCGCTTCCGCCGTACTCGGTAGGAATGGTTGCGCCCAGCAGGCCCAGCTCGCCCATTTCACGGAAGATTTCCACATCGGTCTGCTCATTACGGAACGAGTTCAGCACCCGCGGCATGAGCTTGTCCTGGCAGTACTGGCGGGCGCTGTCACGCACCATGCGCTCTTCTTCAGTCAGTTGCTGGTCCAGCAGCAGCGGATCTTCCCAGTTGAAACTTGCCTTGGATGCGGCCATGAGCTCTCCGATAGTCGTGTTATGAGTGATCAGGTTCCAGCGAGGAACCACAAGATGTCAGCGACTCTACGCCCGCCGAGCCCCGCCAACAACCGTCTTTTTTGCAGACGCCTGTGCTAAATTGGAACTCCGTGAACGCCATTGACCGAATATTCACGGCATTTGATGGCGATTTCAGCATTCCGAAACAACACCCGCTGCAGACAGGACAGCATAGCCCATGCGCCGCAAGATTCCGCCGACCCAGGCTCTGGTCTGTTTCGAGTCCTCCGCCCGCCACGAGAGCTTCACCAAGGCAGCCGAGGAGTTGTCACTGACCCAGAGCGCGGTATGCCGACAAATCGCCAACCTCGAAGCCTTCCTCGACATCCAGCTGTTTCGCCGCACCCGCCGCGGCGTGAAGCTGACCGATGCCGGGCAAATCTACAGCCGCCGCATCGCCAGCCGGCTGGATGCGGTTGAACGCGATACGCTGTCGGTAATGGGCAACCAGGGCACCGCCACGCTGGAATTGGCGCTGGTACCCACCTTCGGCACCCAGTGGCTGTTGCCACGGCTGAGCCACTTCCTGCGCCTGCATCCGCAGATCACCGTCAATCTGACCAACCGTACACGGCCCTTTCTGTTTGCCGATACCGAGTTCGACGCCGCCATCTACTTCGGCGACGGCGACTGGTCCGGTACGCAGACCCACTACCTGATGCCCGAAGCGCCGATTCCGGTCTGCAGCCCGGCGCTGATCGCGCCGGCCCGTGAACTCTCGCCAGAAGACATTGCCCGCCTGCCGCTGTTACAGCAGACCACTCGCCCCTATGCCTGGCGCCAGTGGTTCGCCGCCGCCGACATGCGCGTAGAGCACGACCTCAACGGCACCCGCCTGGAGCTGTTCTCGATGCTCGCGCAGGCGGCCATGCACGGCATGGGCATCGCGCTGATCCCACCGTTCCTGATTCGCCAGGAACTGGCCGACGGCCGATTGATCAGCCCCTGCCCGCGCAGCTTCGAGACCGACAATGGTTACTACCTGGTGATTCCCGAGCGCAAGGCCGAGTCGGCTGCACTGCTGGCGTTCCGCGACTGGATTCTGGAGCAGGCGCAGGCCTACCAGGCACAGGCGTAAAGCAACGATTTACAGGCAAAAAAAGGGGCCCGAAGGCCCCTGAAGCACACATGAACTGGGTACAGCAATTACTGGCGAACGCCTTCGACAGTAATGATCAGGTCGACGGTTTCAGACGCCGGCCCGAGGTTGTAAGTGATACCGAAATCAGCCAGCTTCAGCGTTGTGGTCGCGTCGAAGCCGGCGCGGTAGCCACCCCACGGGTCGTCGCCTTCACCGATAAAGCGCGCATCCAGCACCACCGGCTTGGTGACGCCATTCAGGGTCAGATCGCCGGTGACCTTGGCAGTATTGTCGCCAGTCATCTCCACCCCGGTGGAGGCAAAGGTCGCGGTGCCGTGGGCATCGACATTCAGGAAGTCGGCGCTGCGGATGTGCTTGTCACGCTCGGCGTGGTTGGTGTCCACGCTGGCCGTGTTCAGCGTCACGTTGACGCTGCTCGCCTCGGGCTTGGCAGCATCCCAGCTGAAGGTACCGTCGAAGTCGTTGAACCGGCCGTAGATCCAGCTATAACCCAGGTGGCTAATCTTGAAGTTGACCGAGGCGTGCTGCCCCTGCTTGTCGATCTGGTAGTCCGCGGCCTGCGCCAGACCACCCGCCATCATCAGACCACCGAGGGTGGCTGCAACCATCAGTTTCTTCATTTGCCGTTCTCCGTCGAGTTACGCAGCCGCATGCCAAGCATGCGCCGCAGAGTATTGTCCTTGTCGATCAGGTGATGCTTGAGTGCCCCCAGCGCATGCACTGTGGCAACACCCAACAATCCCAGCGCCAACCAGTAATGTACCGCCCCGGCCCGGTCCGCCTGATCCGGCAAGCCGCTGATCAGCGCCGGTACCTCGAACCAGCCGAACAGGCTGACGCCGCTGCCTTTGGCCGTCGAGATCAGATAACCACTGATCACAATCAACAGCATAGCGACGTACATCAGCCACTGCGCAGTGCCTGCTGCCAGACGCTCGACGCGCGAGTGACTGGGCAACGCTGCCGGCGCCGGAGACAACCAGCGCCAGAGCAGGCGCGCCAGCAGCAGGGCAGCAAACATCAGCCCTACGCTTTTGTGCCAGAACGGCGCGCTGGTGTACCAAGGGCTGTAATAGTTAAGACTGGTCATCCACAGACCGACCGCCGCCAGCCCTATCACCAGAACTGCCATCACCCAGTGCAGGCTCGCTGCCAGCCAGCCGAATCTGTCCTTGCTGTTACGCCACTGCATAGTCACCTCACCTGCGATGGACGAGATAATCCCATCGATTGAGTGAGATAAAAAGCGCAAAAATTGGTTCCCACCAAACAGGTTTCTCGATATTTCAGCGACCCCAAGCACCCTATCCCGGACACAAAAAAACCTCCCGAAGGAGGTTTCAGACTGCTGACAAAGCCCCTAGCCGAAAGGCGGGGGCTTTTGTTTAATG
>NZ_JAYPMU010000040.1:0-15131 GCF_038130085.1 Halopseudomonas sp.
ACAGGCGGTCACGTTCAAACGGAATGGGCGGTCACGATGGGCCGGAATATGCACCTTCACACGCTTCACCCGTAATGGTGTGGTTTGGCCCGATGGCACGGAGACCATGGTCGATGCAGTGATCTGGTGCACCGGCTTCAAACCCGCGTTGGGTCACCTGACCAACCTGGGGCTGATCAACGATGAGGGGCGAGTCGAGGTTGAGGGGACTCGCGCCGTCCACGAACCCAGGCTCTGGCTGGTGGGCTATGGCGAATGGACGGGATCGGCTTCAGCAACCCTGATCGGGGTGACCCGTACGGCACGTAGCACCGCAACCGAGATCGAACAGTTTTTGGCAACGGCGGAGGCCTGAGGGCCTCCGCTCTGAGCCGCTTGATCAGGCCTGCGGAGCCGCATCGAGGTGCCTGGGCAAGGCGATGGAAATCAGCGCAGCGGCCAGCACAAACGCACTGGAAACCCACAGGCAGGCCTCCAGACCATAAGCCTGGAATACCCAGCCCGAGAGTAACGTACCGATCAGTCGCCCCAGCGCGTTGGACATGTAGTAGAAGCCCACATCCAGCGACACGCCATCCTCCTTGGCGTAGCTGACGATCAAGTAGCTGTGCAGCGACGAGTTCACAGCGAACAGAACGCCGAACAGCATCAGCCCACCCAGCAGCACAACCTGAGGCGACAACCCCGCCGAAAGACCAAGGGCAATAGCCGCAGGTAAGCCAGCCAGCAGTGACGCCCAAACAAAAGCAGCTCGCCCATCGGGGACATGACCACGTTTTTTCCCGGTGATGTTCGGGGCGAACGACTGCACGATGCCGTAGCCGATGACCCAAGCCGCCAGGAAGCCGCCCACCAGCCAGAAGTCCCATCCAAACACGGTGCTCAGGTAGACCGGCAAGGCCACCACGAACCACACATCACGGGCACCGAAGAGGAACAGCCGGGCCGCAGAGAGAATGTTGATCGCCCGGCTCTTGGAGAGGATGTCGCGGAACTTGGGCTTGGCTTTGGCCTTGCCCAGGTCTTTCTTCAGCAGGAACAGGCTAGCTATCCAGATCAGGGCCAGTACGGCGGCCATCGCCAGCACTGCGCCCGTGAACCCCATCAATGCCAGCAACGCACCGCCGAGGAAAAAGCCAACTCCTTTCAGCGCATTCTTCGAGCCAGTGAGGATCGCCACCCACTTGTAGAGCGTGCCTTGCTGGTTGTCAGGCACCAACAGCTTGATCGAACTCTTGGCGCTCATCTTGTTGAGGTCTTTGGCGATACCCGACATGGCCTGCGCGCCCATCACCCAAGGGATGGTTAGCCAGGCGACGGGCACAGTGAGCATCAACAACGCCACAACCTGTAGGCCCAAGCCAATGTTCATGGTGCGATTCAAGCCCAGCCGAGCCCCGAGATAGCCGCCCACCAGGTTGGTGATAACGCCGAAGATCTCGTAGAACAGAAACAGCGCCGCGATCTGCAGCGGCGTGTAGCCCAAGGTGTGGAAGTGGAGCACCACCAACATGCGCAAGGCACCGTCGGTGAGGGTAAAGGCCCAGTAGTTGCCGGTGACCAGCAGATACTGGCGCACTTCCGGGGAAAGGGCTGACAACGCCTTCATGATCGCTCCCTGTTAATTGGCCAAACCGACCAGTTTGGCCAGCTCTACAGCGCGGTTGGCGTATCCCCACTCGTTGTCATACCAGGCGTAGATCTTCACTTGGGTGTCATTGACCACCATGGTCGACAGTGCATCAATGATCGAAGAACGTGGATCGGTGCGGTAGTCAATTGAGACCAGGGGACGCTCCTCGTAGCCGAGGATATTCTTTAGCGGGCCATCGGCGGCGGCTTTGAGCAGCGCATTGACCTCATCTGCAGAAGTGGCGCGCTCGACTTCGAACACACAGTCGGTGAGAGAAGCGTTTGCCAGCGGTACGCGCACGGCATGGCCATTCAGCTTGCCGCGCAGCTCGGGGAAGATCTCTGCGATGGCCGTGGCCGAACCCGTGGTAGTCGGGATCAGACTCATGCCCGAGGCACGAGCACGACGCAGATCCTTATGCGGCTGGTCGAGGATGCTCTGGGTATTGGTCAGGTCGTGAATAGTAGTGATCGAGCCGTGGCGAATACCCAGGTTCTCGTGAATGACCTTGACCACAGGAGCTAGGCAGTTGGTGGTGCAGGACGCAGCGGTAACGATGCGATGCTGAGTGGGATCGAACAGGTGTTGATTGACCCCCATAACCACGTTCAGTGCACCTTTCTCCTTGACCGGCGCGCACACCACCACACGCTTCACCCCCTGATCCAAGTAGGCCTGCAGCACTGCAACGGTTTTCATCTTGCCGCTGGCTTCGATGACCAGATCGCAGCCCGACCAATCGGTGTCAGCAATCGCCTTATTGGCGGTGACCTTGATGCGGCTGCCACCGATCACGACATGATCACCCTCGGCGCTGGCTTCGTTGTTCCAGCGGCCATGCACCGAATCGAAGTTGATCAGGTGGGCGTGAGTCGCTGCGTCACCTGCCGGGTCGTTGATCTGTACGAACTCGAACTCTGGCCAGCTCCAGGCTGCACGCAAGGCGAGACGTCCAATACGACCAAAACCGTTGATACCTACTTTGATGCTCATGTTTGTATTCTCTCGGGGCGGCTAGCTGCGGGGAATTACGACTGGGCTGTGTCGAACTGGCTGATGTAGTGGGTATGTGCTGGGTGCTGAATCGCACGGGGGCGTAGCGCCTGCACATCACTGATCGCCTCGCGCAGTGGTACGCCGCACTCGATCAGCAGCTGTGCGGCAATCAGGCCGGTACGACCCGACCCGCCTTTGCAGTGAATGGCAATGTTCTTACCTTCCGTGAGCAACTGCTTGATCCGCTCGCGATTAACGTCCCACGCCACCTGGAATCGCTCACCGGGCGCCTGATCGTCCTCCACCGGCAGGTGGAACCACTCGATGTCGCGCTGCCGACACTGCCCAGGCAGATTTTCGACTTCGTTCTGGGTCAGTTCTTCGGTGGGCATCAGGGTCAGCAAGGCTGAAGCACCGGCCCCTTTGAGAGTGTCCAGCGCCTCAGCGACCGATGTGTCTTTGGTACCAGGGCACGGCGTGAAGATCAGTTGGCCTTTGACCTGCTCGGAGGTCAGCACGGAGTACGGATGCTGTTGCACGATCAAAAAATCCTTCAGATGGAACGTTGATTAACGCGTTTCGAGAGTTCTTCTGCCGATTCCTTTCGCTCGGAATAGCGGTCAACCAGGTAGTCGGAACGCTCACGCAGCAGCAGGGTGAACTTCACCAGCTCCTCCATCACGTCCACTACGCGGTCATAGAAAGCCGAGGGTTTCATCCGGCCAGCCTCATCGAACTCCAGGAAAGCCTTCGGGACAGACGATTGGTTCGGGATGGTGAACATGCGCATCCAGCGGCCAAGTACACGCAGCTGGTTGACCACGTTGAAGGATTGCGAGCCTCCACAGACTTGCATCACCGCTAGGGTTTTACCTTGAGTTGGGCGGACTGCACCCATGGCCAACGGAACCCAGTCGATCTGCGCCTTGAATACGGCAGTCATCGAGCCGTGACGCTCCGGCGAGCACCAGACTTGTCCTTCCGACCACTGCATCAACTCGCGCAGCTCCTGCACCTTGGTATGGCTATCTGGAGCATCGTCCGGCAGCGGCAGGCCAGATGGATTGAATATCCGAGTTTCGGCACCGAAGTGCTCCAGCAGGCGAGCGGCTTCCTCAGTCAGCAAGCGACTGAACGAACGTTCGCGGGTCGATCCGTAGAGCAGCAAGATGCGCGGCTTGTGCTTGACGGTAAGAGGGCCGCCGAGTTTGTCGAGGGTGGGCAGATCGACTAGTTGAGCATCGAGATTGGGGATGTGTTCTTCAGACATACGTCTACTCCTGAGCGAGTGCTGCGCGAGGCTGGTCGAACCAGCGGCGCTTGAGCCACAGCGCCACCCCGACAAGGGCGATCAGCACCGGCACTTCCACCAGAGGGCCGATCACCGTGGCAAAGGCCACCGGCGAAGCCAGACCGAACGTGGCAATAGCCACAGCAATAGCCAGTTCGAAGTTGTTGCTGGCAGCGGTAAAGGCCAGCGCGGTAGTACGTGGGTAGTCAGCCTCCAACAGCTTGCCCATCCAGAAACTGATGAAGAACATCACCACGAAGTAAATGGTCAGCGGGATGGCGATG
This sequence comes from Halopseudomonas sp., assembly GCF_038130085.1. Taxonomy (NCBI): domain Bacteria; kingdom Pseudomonadati; phylum Pseudomonadota; class Gammaproteobacteria; order Pseudomonadales; family Pseudomonadaceae; genus Halopseudomonas; species Halopseudomonas sp. The sequence goes on from NZ_JAYPMU010000040.1 coordinate 4,205, forward strand.
CGCAGCACATCCAGCGGCAGTTGCAGCACCATGTCGCCCTTGAGGCTGAACATCGCCACGATAGTCAGCAGCAAAGCGACCAGCGTCAGCGGGCTGATGCGGGGGATGAAACGCTGGTTGAACCACTCTTCGCCTTTGCGGCTGATCAGGAGCTTGCGCGTCATGAAACCAGCCAGAAACGGAATGCCGAGATAGATCAGTACGGACTCGGCGATGCTGACAAAGCTCACGTCGATCACGCTGCCCTGTAGTCCGAACAAAGGTGGCAGCAGGCCGAGGAAGATCCAGGCATACAGGCTGAAAAACACGATTTGGAAGATGCTATTGAACGCGACCAGGCCAGCAACGTACTGGTTATTACCCCCTGCGATCTGGTTCCACACCAGTACCATGGCAATGCAGCGCGCCAGGCCGATAAGGATCAGGCCTGTCATGTAATCGGGGTAATCGCGCAGGAAGATCACCGCCAGGGCGAACATCAGTACCGGGCCAATCACCCAGTTCTGGATCAGCGACAGCGCGAGAATGCGCTTGTCCTTGAACACCTCGGGTAGCTCTTCATACCTGACCTTGGCCAACGGCGGGTACATCATCACGATCAGGCCAATGGCGATCGGGATATTGGTCGAGCCTACCGACAAGCTGTTGAGCCTGGCCGGTAGGCCCTCGAACAGGCTGCCCAGGCTGACCCCAATGGCCATGGCGAGAAAGATCCAGATCGTCAGGTAGCGATCAAGAAATGAAAGGCGGCTTTTGCTCATCCTCATGCCTCCAGAGTTAGAGCGTACCGATCAAGGCCAGCTCAGCCTTGAGTTGCTCGGTATCCATCTGCAGCGGTAAAGCCAGGAAGGCTTCAACGCGGGTTTTAATCTGCTCCAGGGTGGCGGCAAAAGCGGCTTCGATCTCGTCCTCACTGCCCTGGTATTCCGATGGATCAGCCAGCCCCCAGTGAGCCTTGGTCGCCGGCCCAAAAAATACCGGGCAGGCTTCGCCGGCAGCCTTGTCGCAGACCGTGATCACGAAGTCAGGGGCTAGACTCTCGTGAATATCGCTGGATTTGCTGAAGAGCCCTGTAGTCGAGATACCTGCGCTCTCCAGCGTTTTCAGGCTTAGCGGATGCACTACACCTTTCGGCTGACTGCCGGCGCTGTAGGCTTTCATGCCAGCCGGTGCCAAGTGGTTGAACACAGCCTCGCAAAGAATGCTGCGGCAGCTGTTGGCGGTGCAGAGAAACAAAATCTTCATCGAGCTATCTCGTAAAAGTAGAGTGCGGCTCAGCAGCAGGCAGCGAGCCGCTGCGGGCGGTCGCCCATCACATCGAGGCGTTTGGCATCCAGGCTGAGCCAATGCTGATTGGCATCCAGAGTGGTTTTCAGAACAGCGATCACCCAGTCCGGTAGGCTGGGGTGCAGGCGGTAATAGACCCACTGGCCTTGTCGGCGATCTTCCAGCAGACCGCAGTTGCGCAGTTGTGCTAGGTGGCGGGAAACCTTCGGCTGGCTTTCATCCAGCGCGCAGGTCAGCTCACAAACGCACAACTCATCCTCGCGGGTGATGAGCAGCATCAGGCGAACGCGGGTCTCGTCAGCCAGGCATTTGAATACGGTGGTCGGTGTCAGGTGGTCAGCCATAGAGGTCTCAACGTTTAGTTTTCACCAGCACGAACATCTTGATGCGCTCGTGTATCTCGTGAAGGGTGTGGCGGAATGCGTCGGGCTGGGTGCTGGTCACCGGGTCTTCAAAGTTCCACGCCAGTACCTCACCAGCACCTGGAAGGGCCTGGCACTCCAAAGACGACTTATCGCACAGTGTGATGACGTATTCGAAACGCTCGCCGGCAAACTCATCAATGGACTTGCTGCGCAGCCCCTCGGTGCTTACGCCAAGGTGCTCAAGCGCATCCAGGGTGCGCGGATCAACCTCACCAGGCTCAGTGCCGGCGCTGAATGCCTCGAAACGTTCGGAATCAGTGTGTCGCAGTAGCGCTTCAGCCAGCTGCGAGCGAGCAGTGTTAGCCACACAAACGAACAGCACGCGGGTCTTGTTAGACATTGCCAAATCTCGAATCGAATATGGTTTAGCAAATATATGTTTTATCGAATATACAGTAAAGCGAAAATCATCATCCGGTGCACGAGCTCCCCGGAAAGTGATGTCAATAGCTTGGTTTTGCTGGCTTCCTGCTGCCGTCAGACCGATATCGTGAGCTAGAAATACTCAGTAACATCTGCCTGATCGCATATATGAATGTTGTAATCTTTTCGTCATCAGAAGAGCCTTAGGCTTCATCGCATCTCTAACCCAAGCAGGAACCTTGCGATGAAAAAAATGACTTTGACTGCAATGCTGTTGACCAGCCTGTTCGCCACCGCCGCCTTCGCTAGTCAGTACGACAAGCCTGGCTTTGTCACCGAAGTCGAAGATGGCCGCCTGTGGGTGTTCCGCGAAGGCTCTAAGGAACTGGAAGAATTCAAGAAAACCGGCGAGCCGGCCAAGCAGTTCACCGACATCGGTAGCGGCCCGAATGGCATGACGGTTAAATCTGCGGACGATCAGACCCTGAAGGACTACCTGCAATCGCTGAAGAAGTAAGCGGAACCAAGAGTCCGAGCGCCTGTCGCTCAGCGCCGCCTTCGGGCGGCTTTCTTTTATGCGTCCGGTTCGTGTTGTTCGCAGCTATGCCCCCTCAGGCCAGCAACTGGTTATTTGAAGCAACCGGTCTCGATGCCTCGTAGGTCTTTTCAGTCGCTTGGGTAATCTGCTCAAGCACGGGATCGCTTATGGTAGTCAACTAGCCCCGAAGCCAAGACCATAAGTGCCTATGATGCGTACTGTTGGGCCCATTAAACCTACAACCCCACCATGGCGGGATCGCCATCTGCGATCACTCCCGCCAGCGCTCACGCAAGAGGATTCGCAGACTGATAGTGCTGGTCACAGAGTCACGCCCTCGATAATGGGTTCATCGTAGACATAGCAGACGCGCTGCCCGAGCCAGTCCTGAGGAAATGGCTGCTCCTGCCTAATCGTATCCTCGATGATGGTAACCATGACTTGCCGTGCGAGAGCCCGAAGATCTTGGCATCCAACAGCCTGCATAACCGACGCGGGCCCTGATAGGCCTCATTGAGGCTGGAGCGCAATACACCAAAACCCCTGAGAAAACAGGCCAGACCGCTTACCTGCTCGAAGCGGATCGGAGTCTCAGTGGCCAGGAATGACGGCCAGGGCATCAAGCACATCCCTGCGCAGAAAGCGCTGGAAGCCGACTTATCTGGACTAATAGCCTTCAAATTGGGCCAAAAAATCAGATTCTATAATCGCTCTATAATCACTTTATAATCGCCTATAAAGCTCATTCCAGAGTGCTCCGGCAGCCTGCAGATAGCGGCAGCCACACTGCGCTACTAAAGGTTGACCCGCCGCGCGCCACGAATGCTTGTGTTCGGGCCGAGGTTCAAGCTCCGTTGGTTAATCTTGAAGCAAACCATGAGCCGTGATCCGCCTTCGCGCGTGCGCACGTCGATTGCAATCAGCTTTCGGGCTTGGTCTTCTTCACCGGCGGCAGAAAAAACATTGGCCTCTGTGGAGGGGCAATCAGCGTGTCAGTGGATTTGATGCTTGTGCCTTTGCGGCGTTTCGTTTTTCCGTCCTTTCCGACCGCAAGCACATCGCCTGTAGCGATCGCCATATCCAGAGCCTGCTTTACACGTAGCTCGTCGGCCATGGTGTAATTCGTCAGTCCGGTCATTAGTCCGCTGAACGGCTGCCGCTCACGATCATAAACCTGCCTGGGGAGGAGTTCTGAGAGCTCATCACGGATGCGATCGGCCGTTGCGTCATCAAAATGGTGTTCATCCAAAAGAAGATCAGGCTGCCCAGTTACGGCGATATCGCGATTGGCGTCATATCCGAAAAAACTGGACGGTGACAGCATATGGGAAAAATTATTGCCGTACTTCCAGTGAATTTTCTTCATTACATCGTTGGCACGGTAGTTGTTCGCCAGGTGGATAAACCAATAGGCCATCGGGTTGTTGCCAGCTGGACGGATGAAAAATACGGTCATGTACTCCGCGCCGCTTTCTTGTTTGATTCCCTCCGAAAGGAAGCGCTGAATGATGTATTGCCAATTTCGAGGCTGATGTGCCTTCAACTCCTTCAGCGTGCTCCATGGCACATGGTGATCTAAGCCGATATTGGAAATAGCTTTGCGGTTTGCCTGTCGGTCAGCAAGGTACGTAACCAGGAAGTCGACATTGAATGTAAGCAGAACCTCTGCACTGCTCAGATTCTGGAAAATCCATTTGATCTTGGGAAATGGTACGTCGCCGTATCCATACTGATCCAAGAGAAAAAGCACGCGTTCGCCTTTCCCGAAGAACTTGAGCTTTTGCGCAATGATTGGCAGGGCCTGGGTAAATTCGGCACTATGCAGGTGGACATCGCTACCCACTCGAGAGGCATGGCCGCGAGCGGCCAGTACAGCGTGCAGGCAAGCAATGTTTTCAGGTTTCACATCTACGAAATAATGCTGCGAGCGAATGGTGCGCGGCTTGATGCGACCCTGGTTGTTACGCACCTCTGATTCTTGAATGGCCTCCAGTGCAATTACTGGAGAGCCGAAGTGGGTGCCGCCAGCGCCGTCATGGTAGATGCCGCCGCCGCTGAAACCATCAACTATGGATAGCCCCAGCTCCGGCATCTGCTGATTCCGCATCAGAACATCAATGTAGGCCTGTATGTAATCATCAATAATCTGATGTTTGATCCTGCTGTGCGGATCAATGGTCGGGAAGGTCTGCGTTCCCCAATCCCAACGATACTTCTCTTCATCCTTGGCCATCTGCATTCCTTATTTTGGTATCAGGCGAGATTGAGTAGCGGAATTTCATCCCAGGTCTGGCCGTTCAGCAGCCGCCCGTTGGCCTTTTTCGAGCGTTTCACTCCATCAGAGCCCCAGCCGCCCCATTGCTTGAAGAAGAAGGCTGAGCCGAATGAATCGCATTGCTGGTGTATGTTATCCACCCATTCTTGTTTCATCGGCCGGGCTTTCGGCCCTGACTCACCACCAACGATCACCCAGTGAATCTCAGTCAGATCCAGCTCTCCCAAATCCTCCAACAGTGGCTCAACAGAGAGAAAGCGAATAGTGGCGTTTACACGGCGTAAACAGTCGATCCTTGGCACTCCATACTCGCGATCCTCAACAGACACCCCCAGCCAGGCATTGGCAGGCGGTGTCCGGCTGCCGAAGTATGTAGCTAGGCGCTCGGCACGCTTAGTGAGTATTTGGAATGTGTGCTGAGAGGCCTTCTGAATCACCTCGAAGACTTGATCGATGTAATCGTCTGGCACATGTTCATGGAACAGATCAGACATTGAGTTCACGAAGTAAATCGTCGGTTTCTTGCGCTGCAACGGCTCCTGAAGCTTCTCCGGTCGCAGACTCAAGCGAAAACCGTTTTCATATCCTGGCGTCCCCATCGCCTGCAGCCGGTGCGCCATGTTTTCGGCGTAGCAATGCTTGCAGCCTGGCGAAACTTTGGTACATCCCACCACGGGGTTCCAAGTCATTTCCGTCCATTCGATGCTTGTCTGTGTACTCATTGCACAGTCACTCCTGTCCTGCGTCGATATTAGTGAGAAGCTGGCGAGTGAGTCAAAGTGCCAGCATTAAGTTCAAGGGCGGGTCGAGCTGCTAGGCCACCAAAAGAAATAGCGGGGTCGATATAGCGCATGGCTGACTTCATGTCCTTCCAGCCCACGTAGGTCATCAGTGCCTTGAGATCCCAGCCATTGGCCGTGGCCCAGGTGGCGAAGCCGCGGCGCAGCGAATGACTGGTATACAGCTCAGCCGGGATACCCGCACGCTGCAATATCTGGCGTAGCAGGCTGATCAGGCTGCCGGGATGCAGCGCTCTGTCATTCAGGTGCCCCCAGCGATCCAGGCGGCGGAACACGGCCCCTCGTACTATGCCGGCGACACTGATCCAGTCGAGATAAGCCTGTACCGGACAGAGGCGTTTCAGGGCTGGAGCGTAATGGGTCGTGCCAAGGTTCTCCCGATCCCCCTTGCTCTGCGGCAAGAACAAGGTCATGCCGGCGCCGGCCTCAACCTGGACATGCTCAACCTGCAAGCGGCAGAGCTCGTCGCTGCGGAACCCCCGCCAGAAGCCGACCAGCAATAACGCCATGTCGCGTCGGCTTCGTAGCAGACTTGCCAAGTCGCCCGACTGCTGAGCGCGTTCGACCTCCTGATTCAGCCACTGAACTGCCTGTTCTAGATGCTGCACCTGCAGTGGGGCTGCTTGCTTAGCCTGCGCCGGATGCAGGGTGCGGATGCCCTTGAGTACCTGGCGCACTGTGGGTGTTTTGGTTGGATCGGGGAAGCCTTGGTTGATGTGCCACTGGGCGAGGGCTGCCAGCCGCTGCTTCATCGTACTGAGGCTCAGAGTGTCGGCGTAGTCCACCAGGTAGCGCACGATGCTGTCACCGGTCGCCGGTAGGAAGCCGCCCCAAGTCACCTCGAAGTGTTCGACGGCCGACTGGTAGCTGCGGCGGGTGTTTTCCCGCGTGCCGGCATGCAGATAGCGCTCGACGTCCTTCATCGCCTGGGGTTTGCCCTATGTGTACTGGAAAACGACTGAAAAATAGCCATTTTCGCCCATCCCATTAAATAAGTCTCGGTTATTTTATCTTATTTCATCCTTCAAATCCTGCTTTACTTCAGAACAAATTAGTATGTAAATACGTGGTATGTAATCCAATACGAAATCGTAGGAGCAGACCATGGCCCGCGGCGGCATCAATAAGGCGCTGGTTCAGAAGGCCCGCCAGGCCATCCTGGCGCGAGGAGAGAACCCCAGCATCGATGCGATACGGGTCGAACTGGGAAACACTGGTTCAAAAACCACCATTCACCGCTACCTGAAAGAACTCGAAGACGCTGACTCCGATCGGAGCGCTGTCGTACTGCCGCTCAGCGAGCAGTTGGCCAACCTGGTGGGCCAGTTGGCGGATCAGCTCAGGGAGGAAGCGAAGGCCGAGGTGGCGCACGAGCGCGAGCAACTGGCTCGGGAACGACTTGATTACCAGAACCAGGTTCAGCAGGCAGAAAGCCGTATCCAGCAGCTGGAAGGTCAGTGCATTGAGCTCACGGAGCAGCTCCAGACTGCCCAGCAAGCGCTACTGCAGGAACGACAGATGCGTCAGCAGGCTGAGGTCGGGAATGCCCGCCTACAGCAAGCCAACCAAGACCAAGAAACGCGCCTGCGGGATCGCGATGAGCAAATCCTCTCGTTGGAAGATAAGCATCAACATGCTCGTGATGCCCTGGAGCACTATCGCCAGGCCAGCAAGGAACAGCGTGAGCAGGAGCAGCGTCGCCACGAGTCGCAGATGCAGCAACTGCAACTGGAACTACGGCAATTGCAGCAGACCCTGATCGTCAAACAGGACGAGTTGACCCAACTGAACCGCGACAATGCGCGCCTGCTCACAGAGGCGCGGCAGCTGCAAAAAGAGCAGCATGCACAGCAACAGCTATTGGCGCAGAAGGTCCAGGCCTTGGAAGCCGCTCAGCGCACGTTGATCGGAGCTGAACGCGCGAATGAGGCCCTGGAACAGCGCTGCAGCACATTGCAGGAGGAGGTGTCTCGGTTAAGCGAGACCTCCGCGACCCAGGCGCAGCAAGCGCAGATCCTGCAGGAGCGCTTGGCCGAAGCCATCACGCACCTGAAACTGCTCGGGCATACGCCGCTCACTACCAGCGGTAATGAAACAGGTACATGACCCTGTGTTTCCAGCTCAAAGGCCGCCCTCGGCAGGGATCAAACTGGCAGTCCATATTCAATCGAACGAATAGCCTGCCGCACAGCGCGCGTACCAAATCCGGTTACCAGTAGCTCGACCGGCTTCTCATTGGACAGCACGACATTCGGTGCCGTTAGCCAGCGGAGCGAACCTCCTAGATCACCTTCGTGCAGCTCCAATAGCGCATCGAGGATCTCGATAAGACGACAGAACACCTCACCTGCCTGCATAGACATCACGGTACTGTCGGGGGACGCAGTGACCCACTCCGCAATCTGCTCCGCCGACCGTTCCAGCTCGCTCGCCAAATCGGAGATCAACGAAATCGGCAGGCCCGCCAGCACGGCGACGTGCAGGTAGTAGTGGCCTTTCGGCAAACCCAGTTTTTCGAGGAGTCTTCCCATAACTGCCTCCAGGATAATTGGCCATTTGATAATGTCATCTTGGCCCCGAGTTTGCGCATGATGGCTTCGAACCATCCGCACCGTAGTTTCGAGAGAGACCGAATGAACATTACTTGAAGGCTACTCGGCAGTGCGAGAGGGCTTTGGCAGTGACGCTTTGATCGGTGTTATTATTGAAACCTGCCCAAGAGCTTCCTCTCCCGGGTACGTGTACCGGTGATGAAACTTGGTTTGAGGCGGTCTCGTTGAGGCCGCCTTTGTCGCTTCTGGGAGAGCCCCCAGTGCTAAGCAGCCATATGCGTCGAAGCGCAAAGCCTCGACCAAAGCTGTTCGCAGGCCCTCTAACTCGGCATTTCTCCAATCTTATGAACTCGCGCTGAGTACGGACGGCGGGAATTATCTGCAATTATCTCGGCAGAGATAATTGATCAATATTTAGCCACCGCAATTGAGCAGCGCCTCTCAAAATTAATCCTTTAGACACAGCAGGTTACAGAACAAATGTCCTAATTTTTGCCTTATCTCGGCATGCCCCCGTTAAGCCTTAGCCAAACCGTTTCTCTGCTGGCTTAATCGCATCACGCTCCACAGCATCGAGTACCTTCACCAGCCCACGGCTCTGATGTGGCCACTTCTGCAGAAAAGCCTTACAGAACAGAAGCCTACAGCCTAAATGAATGAATTTTCTCCTTATCTCGGCATGGCCCCCTATGAGCGCGCTGGAGAACCGCGTGCCACCGCTGCTCGTAGCGGTCCTGATCGCTCTGCTGATGGGGTTGTCGGGACCCAGATTGCCGAGCATCGAACTGGCATGGACCGAGCGCCTGACCTTCGCTTTGCCGGTACTGCTCCTGGGGCTCGGCGTGTGCCTCGCCGGCGTACTGTCGTTTCGCCGCGCTCGCACTACGGTCAATCCACTAATGCCGCAGCAGGCTTCGGCATTAGTGGAGGCTGGCATCTACCAATACAGCCGCAACCCCATGTACTTAGGCTTCGCCATTATCCTTGCGGCTTGGGCGCTGGCCTTGGCCTCGCCTCTGACCCTGCTGGGCGTGGTTGCTTTCGTGCTGTACATGAACCGTTTCCAGATAGCAGCCGAAGAGTGGGCGCTGGAAGCACTGTTCGGCGAATCATTCGTCCGCTACCGCGCACAAGTCCGCCGCTGGCTCTGAGCCTCGGCGGCGTTAGCGACTGCCGGGGCATACTCGTCACATCAGCATGCCGAAGATGCCCACGACCTAGCCTGATCTCCTCGTGAGGAACTGATTTGGGCACATGCCGCTAGCATGTCTCTGGTCGATGACATAGCGGCAACGAGTGATGTCACAAGTTCACTCCGGTTGATATCGAGCTAACTGTCTAGCAACAGCGTTGAGCGCAAAGCAGGCTTATGCTTCGCTGCGATGACTGTCGGCCTGCCTGGTGTCGATACAAACACTGCCGTCTAGTTCCATTTCAAGTGTCGAGTGGCTGACTTTGAATTGCTCATGAAGTACTCGTTTTAAATCAGTCTTTACTCGTTCAATTTCGGGCAGGCTAGCCTTCTTGATGACAACGTGAGCTTCCAATGCAGTTGAATGTTCGGCAATTTCCCAGACATGTACGTGGTGAACACTCACAACGTCGTCCACTTGCTCCATGACATTGATTATATCAGTGATGGAAACTCCTTCTGGTGCGCCCTCCATTAACAAGTGAATGGTTTTAGGCAGCATGCTAAAGCCCTGCCAGAGCACGTACCCAGCAATCATCAGTGTCAGGACAGTATCCGTCCAGTACCAGCCATACAGAAGAATCAATGTTCCGGCAATAATAACCCCGACGGAGGCCAGCGCATCCGACACATTGTGCAGGAATGCCGCCTTTATATTCATGCTATTCTTAGACATTGTGTAGGTGAGCAAGGCCGTGACGACATCTACAATCAAGGCTATTCCCGCCACCACGACCACTGTCCATCCTTCAATGGGCTGTGGGGCAAAAAACCGACCTATAGCTTCGTAGATGAGGTAGAGACCAACGATAATCAGCGTGACCAAGTTAATCAAAGCCGCTATGGTTTCACTGCGTCGGTAGCCGAAGGTTTTAAAAGCATCTGGCGGTTTGCGACCGATTTTACGTGCGATGAGCGCAATAACCAGTGATGCGGCATCGCTCAAGTTATGTAGCGCGTCAGCTATGAGTGATAAACTGCCAGAAACTATTCCTCCAACAACTTGTGCCAGAGTTAGCACAGTATTAACGCCAATGGCAGCGATTAAACGCTTATCGCCTATGGCTTCGGTGTTATGGTTATGTTCGTGAGCCATTGGTTTTTAACCGTCCTTAAATAACATAAGACAAGGATAGGGAGCCCAAAAAAAGTAATAGATAATACTAGCACCAATACCATCTGGCCTTCCAAACCACACTGACAGAAATGCGACCACTCTCAAGCGAGTTCGTGCATTATCGTCTGAAACTTGCCGATAACTGGCCGATCCCTCTCAAACGTTAAACGACGTTGCTCGCTAATGATAGATGATACGGCGTCAATCCGAGGATGACAAAATTGTAATCTTCCAATCATTCTTTTCGTAGGATAGGCCCTTGCAGATTGGTGCGCCTCGGTGCTGACATGACGAAGCAAGGCGCTCATGTCACCGCGCAATGGAAGGGCGGTTGCAGGAGCTGAGTGCAACACGGTTATTGAATTGACGCAGGAGCAT
>NZ_JAYPMU010000041.1:0-11564 GCF_038130085.1 Halopseudomonas sp.
AAGGTGGCGGCTTGACTTAAACCAAACAGCCTCCGCGAAACCCGGGGCGGTTCACTCCGATAATCAACACGCCCCGTTCTTGCTTGCTAGCAAGAACGGGGCGTTGTGTACCGCCATCCGATATCTAGCTCGTTCTGTCGGCGGCTAGCGCGATTTCTTGCTCCTCCAATTCGTCTTCGCGCCGATGAGCCATCTGGTAGAGCAACGGCAAAACTAATAGCGTTAGCACCGTTGAGGAGAGAATCCCCCCGATTACCACCGTCGCAAGGGGGCGCTGCACCTCTGCACCGGTACCCACATTCAAGGCCATTGGAACGAACCCGAGTGAAGCCACTAGGGCCGTCATCAATACCGGGCGTAGCCGGGTAAGACCGCCCTCGCGGATCGCGGTGTCCAGAGGCAAACCTTGCTCCCGTAGGCTACGGATGAAGGAGATCATTACCAGGCCATTTAGAACTGCGACGCCTGACAGAGCAATAAAGCCAACACCTGCTGAAATGGACAATGGGATATCTCTGAGCCACAGCGCAACAATGCCTCCCGTGAGCGCAAATGGAATCCCGGTAAAGACCAACAAGCCGTCTTTGACATTGTTGAACATCATGAAAAGCAGAATGAAGACCAGGAGCAGCGCCACGGGGACGACAATCTGCAGCCGCTTCGTTGCCGATTCAAGCTGCTCAAAGGTACCGCCCCAATCGATCCAATAACCTGCCGGGATATCTACCTGAGCCTGGATTTTCTGTTCTGCCTCGGATACGAATGATCCAATGTCCCGACCACGGACGTTTGCACTGACAACAATTCGCCGTTTCCCTTCCTCTCTACTGATCTGATTCGGACCGGGGGCCAAATCCAGGGTGGCCACCTCGCCGAGGGGGATATAACTTATGGCGCTGTTTAATTCTCTTGGAAGGGCAATTGGAAGCCGCTCAATTGCGGCGAGATCGCTGCGTATCTCGTCCGGTAAACGAACTACGATATCGAAACGCCGGTCTCCTTGAAACAAGGTGCCTGCCTCTCGGCCACCGATAGCTACTGCAACCGCTTGCTGGACGGTATCTAGACTCAGGCCGTATCGTGCGATCTGATCGCGATCGATATCAATCGTGAGCATGGGAAGGCCAGTCGTCTGCTCGACCGTAACCTCTGAAGCGCCTGGTACTTGTCCTAGCACCTCGGATACTTCCGCCGCCGTGCTGTTAAGAACGTCCATGTCATCACCATAGATTTTCACGGCTACCGCGGCACGAACTCCGGAAATCAGCTCGTTGAAACGCAGCTGAATCGGCTGGGAAAACTCGTAGTTATTGCCCGGCAACTCAGCGGCGGATGCTTGCACCTCGCTTAAGAGCTGATTACGCGACTTGCCTGGATCCGGCCACTGTTCTTGTGGCTTCAGCATGACGTACCCGTCAGAGATATTTGGAGGCATAGCATCCGATGCCACTTCCGCAGTGCCAGTTCGCGCAAATATGCGTTCAATCTCCGGAAACTCATCCATAAGCTTTCGCTCCAGCTGCTGCTGCATCTCTACAGACTGACTAAGACTGGTAGCTGGTACACGAAGGGCTTGGATAGCGAAGTCTCCCTCGTTGAGGCTAGGCACGAATTCACTGCCCATACGTGACCCTACGAGGCCAGAAAGTATGACTACAACTACCGCAAAGGTGAGCACTGCTGGCTTGTTGGCCATTACCGCATCGAGCGCAGGTGCGTAGGCCCGTTTAGCATTGCGGATTAGAAAGTTTTCCTTTTCCGTAACCCGCTTACCGATAAAGAGCGCAACGGCCGCCGGGACGAACGTCACCGAAAGGATCATCGCCCCGAATAGCGCTGTCACTACGGTAAACGCCATGGGCGTGAACATCTTACCTTCTACCCCTGTAAGGGCGAATATCGGCAGATACACGATCATAATGATCAGCTGCCCATACAATAGAGGCCGACGCACTTCCTTTGCCGCAGCGAATACTTCATGAAGCCGTTCGGACAGTGTTAATGCCCGTCCGTGATGGGACTGAGCGTGTGCAAGTCGACGCACGCAGTTCTCAACAATCACCACGGCTCCATCGATAATGATGCCGAAATCCAATGCGCCTAGGCTCATCAGGTTGGCGCTGACCTGATTGGCTACCATGCCGGTGAACGTGAAGAGCATAGAAAGCGGTATCACAAGCGCGGTTAGGATCGCCGCCCGGATATTGCCTAAGAAGAGAAAAAGTATAACCACAACAAGAATGGCACCCTCAGTGAGGTTCTTCTTAACGGTGGATATAGCTTTGTCTACGAGTACAGTTCGATCGTAGACAGTAATTGCCTTTACGCCTTCCGGAAGCGAAAGGTTTATCTCTTTCATCTTGTCGTCGACAGCCCTAGAAACTACTCGGCTATTTTCACCGATAAGCATGAAGGCCGTACCTAGTACCACTTCGCGGCCATTCTCGGTGGCTGCGCCAGTGCGGAGCTCCTTTCCAACCTCGACCGTCGCAACGTCGCGGATACGCACTGGGGTACCGTCAACGTTGCTAATAAGGGTATCGCGGATGTCCTCCACAGACTGCATTTGTCCTGGAGCTCGAACAAGATACTGCTCGCCGCGCTTTTCAATATATCCGGCACCTAGATTGTTATTGTTTTGCTCAACCGCCTCGATCAAATCTTGTAGTGTTAGTCCAAACGACCGCAAAGTGTCTGGGTTGGGGGCGATCTGATATTCCTTTGCATATCCTCCGATCGTATTGATCTCAGTAACACCAGGTACATTTCGGACTTGCGGTTTGATGATCCAATCTTGAATCTCACGCAAGTCAGCAGGGGTATACGGCGTACCGTCCGATTTGGTGGCACCTTCCTCAGCTTCAACCGTCCAAAAATAGATTTCGCCAAGCCCAGTGGAAATAGGGCCAAGTGTTGGAGTGACGCCATCTGGGAGCTGATCTTTGGCCCCTCCCAGGCGCTCGTTCACAAGTTGGCGGGCAAAATAGATGTCAGTGCCTTCCTCAAAAATAACTGTGATCTGAGAAAGTCCATATCGAGACAAGGATCGTGTCTGCTCGAGCTTGGGCAGCCCAGCCATTACCGTCTCGAGCGGGTAGGTAATACGCTGCTCCACTTCCAGCGGGGAATAACCTGGCGCCGCAGTGTTGATTTGCACCTGTACGTTGGTGATATCCGGGACAGCATCGATAGGCAGCTTTTGGTAGCTGTAAGCTCCTAACGCTGCCATGCCAAGCACGGCTAGCATAACCAACCAGCGATGCTCGATAGAAAAACGAATGATACGTTCGAACACGATTCTATAACTCCGTATCAGTGAGCATGCGAGGCGCTGGCTTTGCCAAGCTCGGACTTGATGATGAAGCTGTTATCCAAGGCATAGCGCGCTCCGGCCTGGAGGCCTTCCTTGATTTCGACCGCTTCACTATCGCTGCGGCCACTCACGATTGGCTGAGCAGCAAAGCCATGGTCGGTCCGTACAAACACCACCGGCTTTTCTTCCAATGTGTGGATCGCATCAGGACTTACTGCGACTGGCACGGATGCTTCGCCAGCGCCTACCTGCACTTTGACGAACAGGCCGGGGCGCCAAACCCCTTCAGGGTTGGGAAGTGTGACCCGGGCGGTAGCGGCGCGGCTTTGCTGACCAACAAGTGAGCCGACATAAGAAACGGTGCCATTGGCACTGGACTCGAATGCTGTGGCTTCGATAACCGCGTTGCTGCCGACTCGTACCGCGCTGAGTGCATTGGCAGGAACGCTGATATCTGCCCAAACGGTAGAAAGATCGGAAATGATGAATATCTGGTCATCGGTATTGACTGACTCACCGAGAGTGATGTCCTTCTCAACGATCATCCCATCGAACGGCGCCCTGAGTTCGTAGCGGCTCAATGCGTCTGGCTTGCCAGCATCACTGCCAAGCGCTTGTAGCTGTGCTTTTGCATTCGCAACAGTCAGCTCTGCTTCCCGTAGAGCCTGTTGTGCCTGTAAATAATCCTGTTCTGCGGAAATACGCTCTTCCCACAGCTCCTTTTCGCGTCGATAGGTTTTCTGAGCCAATGCAAGACGTTTTTGTGCCGCGTAGAACTCGCTTCTACGTTCCGACAGGTCAGTACTCGCGATCACAGCGAGTACTTGCCCCTGTTTCACCTGTTCGCCCAAATCGACTTTGACCGCTTCAACGACGCCTGAGAGACGAGGCACAACTTGCGCTGTGCGATCCTGGTTAAACGTAATTTCACCTGGCAGCTCGATTGCGCTTTGTATCTGTGCAGGCTGAGCGGTTGCCAGCGAGATGCCCGCGGCTAGGATTTGTGTCTCTGAGAGTTCTACCTCTGCTGTTTCAGTATGCTCCGCTCCCTCGGGCTCATCTTCATGCTCATCTTTCTCTGCCGCACCGACCTCGTGATCGCTATCGGCGCCTCCTTCATCATGGCCATGATCTCCTTCGGCTTCTGCATCCTCACCCGAATGCCCTTCATCCTCATGCTCCGATTCGTCACCATGCTCGCTATGTGCGTCGCCCGCATCGGGCACAGCTGGACTACTGCGAAGAAGCAATCCGCCAAGCATAAGTGCCACGCTTAATATGACGACGATCCAAAAAATCTGCTTCTTGTGAACAGCCAAGGAAGATGTGTTCGATTTACTTGTCATATGGATTCCTTATGGCTGAGTGGCCGAGGTGATAACGGCAGACCCATCGCTGACAATTCGCGAGATTTCTGCCGCCGCCTGATTAGCTTGCGAGAGCGCAGACAGAAACTGAGAGCGGGCTTGGAAAAGCGTGCGTTGAGCATCCAGTACGTCAAGGAACGTGAATTTTCCAAGTTCGAACCCCTTGCTGGCAGCTTCATAAGCGCTTTGGGCACTGGGGAGCATATCGTTGCGCAACAGTTCAAACTGCTGGCGAGCAGTGCGCAGGCGCATGTGTGCTTGGGAAAGCTCGCTTTTCAGGCGTATGTGAACGGCGTTGAGCTCGTCCTGGGCCTGGTAGGCCCGTTCCTGCGCTGCTCCGATGTTGCCTTGGTTTCGATCAAACAACGGCAAGGGCATCGAGATACTCACCAGTCCCAGCGTGCCGTTATATTCATCTGAGCGTTGGGCACCTACGCTAACCGTCACGTTAGAAAAGCGATTCGCCCTTTCCAGCTCCAGCGCAGCCCGACGTCTTTCAGCCTCCCGACGCGCGCGGGTTAGTTGAGCGGAATCGTTCAAACGGCTGTAAAGCTCAGCTAGCTCTGGAAGAGGAGGCACTGCCTCTGCCGGCTCTTCTACTCGCTCAAAGCGTGGCTGTGGATTTCCCCAGTTGGCCGCCAGCCGAGTGCGCGCAGCTTCGAGTTCAGCTGTGGCCTGGGCAAGCTCTACTTGCACGCCAGTAGCCGCAACCTGCGCCCGGGTTTCCTCTACGGGAGAGACCATGCCGGCCCTCACACGTCGATTGGCCACGTTCACTGCTCGCTTCGCAAGATCTGAAGCAGCCTGGGCGAGTTCCAGCCGTTCTTGAGCAGTAAGCACATCGTAATATGCGCCCATCACTGCCCCCCTCAGTCGAGCTTGAGCGTCCTGTAGGTCAGCGGCCGCTACGTCCATGGCGCGTTGCGCTGCCTCAATACGAGCCGAACGTTTACCGCCCAGCTCTATTTCTTGGCTCAGCTCAAGCGTCGTCTCCGGAGCATCGCCCCGGATTCCCTCCTGGCTAGCGGACAATATTGGATTCGGACGTGCTCCGGCTTGGCTAATTAATGCGCGAGAAGCAGCCAGCTCACGTCTTGCAACAGCCAGTTCAGGGCTTGCAGAGCTAGCGAGTTCCAAGGCGCGTAGAAAGCTTATGGAATCGACAGACTCAACGGGGAATGTATTTGACACACCGACAGGTAAGGTCTGTGTGAAGGTCGCCAACTCTAAAGGCTTCGCAAAGGCAAGGTTGCACGACAATGTCGCCAACCCCAGCGGTAGAAGAACTTTTCGCACCGAAATCTCCTAAAAAAGGGAAGGTTCTGTGAGACGTAAGATACAGATAAATGGCGCTTACTGGTTACTTTGGCGTCCCACCGGTTTTGTACTGATGCGCCAATTAGGTTTCTCAGGACGCCCCGCTTCAGCCGATGCGTAGCTAGCAGAAAGAAACGGTTTCAAGCTCATTGATAATACCGAACCAGTACAGATCCCTTTCGTTATAAGCGGCTTGATATGGTCACCATGGAAAACACAATCTCTATCCAGACTGATTTTTTTTGCGGCTTTTGACGATCCATCCTCGTCCGTACCTAGAGATTCATGCGCATGTTCATGATGTCCAAGATGGTTTGATGCCGAACCATATTCATGACTGCAACTCGTGCTTACAACTGCCCATGATGATTGCAATGGGAAAAGGGCTAGCAACAACAGCAGAACTGTTTTTCTCATCCAAGGCAAAAAGATGACTTCCTAGTTTAAATATCGAATCCAATCATAGAACTACCCCGCCAAGACGCTGAATACATGCACCTCTACTGCGATAGTGATTCGCCCTGAATTTAGTAGACAAATACACGAAAGCGTTTTTATCAGCCTTGCCAAGCCGGCGAGATAGCTGATGGCTATGGGGTGGTGACTTTAAATAAGTGTGGATAACGACCTGGTGACCGCAACATTACAAATCTGTAATCGAAGGAGTGCGCGATTGGGCTTCCTCAGATTACAAAATAGTCATTTGCCGCTAATCCTGCCGTCATCTCTAGGGGAAGAACATGGCCAAGCGCTAAAAAACAAAAAGGCGAAAGGCGTCATTCGAGCACTGACCTGCCGTACATAAGGAGCATCATCATGAGCAAAAAGGCCGTTTTTTCGCTGACAGCCCTTTCACTGGCATTGGGCAGCGCCCCGGTCTTTGCCCAATCGGAAACAGCCGAGGGCTTCATCGAAGGCAGCACGCTATCGCTGATAAATCGCAACTTCTATTTCAATCGGGATTTTCGCGACGGTGAGAGTGCCGCCGGCAATGGCTACTCCGAGGAATGGGCCCACGGATTGATGGCCTTCTTCGAGTCCGGATATACCCAAGGCTCGGTAGGGATTGGCTTCGACGCTTTCGCCATGCTCGGCCTCAAGCTCGACTCCGGTTCGGGGCGCTCCGGTGTGGGCGGCAGCATCGACCTGCTTCCCCACGACAGCGCAGGCGATCCTGAGGATGACTTCACACGGGCGGGGGGCGCGGTGAAAGCACGCTTGCTGGACACCGAGATCAAGGCCGGCGATGTATTTCCCACTACACCTGTCGTGCACTTCGGCGACTCTCGGCTGCTGCCGGAGTCTTTCAAGGGTGTCACCGTTGTGAACAACTCGCTGGACGACCTCACCCTCCAGGGAGGCCGCTTGCACGCGATGAGCCAGCCCAACACCAGTAACATGAACGAAGACTTCGTCACCTTCTACGGCGGGGGCGTAGACGCGCCTTGGCTCGGCTACGCGGGCGGTGACTATAGCGTGAACGAAAATCTCAGTTTCAGCTTGTATACCAGCCGCCTCAAGGAAGCCTGGAACCAACATTACTTCGGTCTATCGGCCACCTATCCGCTTTCCGATGCCGTCGTGCTGCTGGGCAGCTTCAACTACTACAAGGCAACCGACGAAGGTCGGAAACTGCTGGGCGAGTTTAATAACAGCATCTGGAGTTCCAGCCTGGGTGTCGCCTTCGGCGCGCACACCGTCACGGCGTCGTATCAGCGAAACAACGGTAACAACGACTTTGACTACTTGCGCCAGGCTGACTCGATCTACCTGAACAACTCCATCCAGTACAGTGATTTCAACTCACCTAAAGAGCAGTCCTGGATGCTGCGTTATGACCTAAACATGGCGGGTTACGGCATACCTGGGCTTACGTTCATGACTCGCTACGCCCGCGGCTGGGGCGCCGATTACAGCAACGCAAATGAGGTATACATGCGCCAAGACGATAACGGCGCGCCTCTGACCGGACAGAAGCGCTGGGAACGCGACGTCGAAGCACGCTACGTTGTACAGACAGGCTCGTTCAAGGACCTCTCTCTGCGGGTGCGCCAGGCTACAACACGGGCGACTGCTTTCGAGTCCGACCTCAATGAGGTTCGATTCATCGCCGAGTACCCGCTCTCGATCCTGTGAAGCACTACGAGCAACACCACATCTTCTTTTTGTGCTCCCTTGGTTTGAAGATGTGTTTCAGGCGCCCGTAGGGCGCCTTTTTTTGTTTAAGTGCACCTCCTTGGGCTGCGGGTCAACCAAATGACCGGTAGATTACAAATTTGCAAGACAGGCCCCGCAGGACTTTTACCGCGTTAAAGTGCTTCCCGCTTCCCTGTGCAGATCATTTCGCCTCTGCCTTTCACGCTAGAGCCAAGCCTCTTTCGTCTTGACCTTATAGTTACTACATGTATTATTTTTGGTTCCGCTTACCACGCACCCCCTTGCCGAGTTACCTGAAAACATGCGCATCCTGGTTGTAGAAGACGAAATCAAAGCTGCGGAATACCTGCAGCAGGGTCTTATCGAATGTGGGTACATCGTCGATTGCGTAAGTGATGGGCTCGATGGATTTCACCTAGCACTGCAGAACGACTATGACATCGTGCTACTGGATGTGAATCTGCCAAACATGGATGGGTGGGAGGTGCTCGAACTTATTAGGCGGCGTAAACAGACACGCGTCATCATGCTGACAGCCAACGCCCGCCTAGAGCAAAAAGTCCGCGGTTTTGAGCTGGGTGCTGATGACTATCTGGTCAAGCCGTTTCAGTTCCCTGAGCTGCTCGCTCGTATCCGGACACTGTTGCGGCGAGGCGAGGCAGTCACACTTCCGAGCAACCTGCGTGTAGCCGACCTCGAACTGGACCCGGCCCGGCATAGGGCTTACCGGAGCGGTCAGCGTATCGACCTCACCAGCAAAGAATTTGCGTTATTGCATCTGCTCATGCGCCGGACTGGCGAAGTCCTCACGCGTACGGAAATAACTGCCATGGTGTGGGACATCAATTTCGACTGCGATACCAATGTGGTGGATGTTGCGATTCGTCGCCTGCGGATGAAAGTGGACGAACCCTTCGGCGATCGCCTGATACACACCATCCGGGGTGTGGGCTACGTGCTGGAGGCGCGGCCTTGAAGCCACTCAGCCTCGCATCGCGTCTCGCGCTTCAAATCACACTGACCGGCGCCGCTTTGGTCGCGCTGCTGATTGCACTGAGCTACTGGGTACTGGTGCGCCAACTGGAACTGCGCGCCCAGGAGGAAGTGACGGCCAAGCTCTCTCAGATCGATCATGCACTCCTCGAAGACACCAAAGCCCGTATGGGCCGCTCCTGGCAACACGCATTGAGCGATACCGTACTCGGCCATGACAACCTTTCGATTACGGTCATCGGCGATACAGCGAAATCACCCATTTTCAGTATCGGCCGATTCGCCAATGCGCCGCAGCAGCTGGATCTCGTGAGCAGGGACGGCGACTATCTTGGCTGGACAACGAAAGATGGCGTGCAGATGCTAACCGGGCGCAAGCAAATCCAAGTCCCGGGACTGGCTTCAATGACGCTTTTACTTTCGCAAGATCGCAGTGCCGATCAACGGCTGGTGGCTGCATTCCTGCGCTCGGCCTTAGTGACCGTGCCGATGCTACTGATATTGATCGGATTGGCTGGATGGCTAATCGCCCAAAATGGCTTGCGGCCGCTTCGCAAGTTCCGGGCCTTGGCGACTAAGGTATCTACACAGGATCTATCACCTCGAATCCGCAACGATCGGCTTCCGCAAGAGCTCCAGGCATTGGCGCACAGCCTCAACGTAATGCTTCATCGACTCGATGACGGCGTTCAGCAACTGTCACAATTCTCGGACGATGTGGCTCATGAGTTAAAAACTCCGCTGAACAACCTGATAGGCAAGGCGCAGGTGACTTTGGTGCGTGAGCGAAGCAAGGAGCATTATCGGGAGGTGATCGAGTCGTCGGTTGAAGAACTCGAACGCATGGATCGAATCGTGTCAGACATGCTGTTTCTCGCCCAGGCCAGCCACGCCAGCCCAGCACTGAAGCTCGAACAATTATCTTTAGGAAGCGAGGCGAGGCGCGTATGTGAATACTTCGAAGTCCTTGCCGAAGAAGCGGGAGTCGCTACGACAGTAACGGGCGATGCCATGATTTTGGGAAATCGACTTATGGTCCAGCGGGCCATTTCCAACCTGCTATCCAACGCGCTGCGGCATTCAAATACTGGCAGTACGGTCGAACTTAAGATCCTTGAGGAGGACGTAGACATCGTCTCGCTGGCTGTCACCAATCATGGCGCGACTATCGAATCGGATCATCTCCCACATCTGTTCGACCGCTTTTACCGCGTTAACGGCATACAACCTCGCGGGGCAGGATTGGGGCTAGCGATTGTCCGCTCAGTGATGAACCTCCACAAAGGCCACGTGGCCGTCGCCAGCAAAGACGGTCGGACCACGTTTGAACTCACGTTTCCTCGGCAGGCCTGACTCAAAGTGATACCGCACGGAGACAGCCATCACTACGAAGGGGCAAAAACCACAGGGACAAACAACCATTTCGAGGGCATGCGCGTTGGCCGGGTAACCAGGCCCGCAAGCCCCAACGCCGTTCATTTAATGCATGCGTCCTCGCTAATTCCGGCGAGAATGCCGCAAGCCTCAACTTCCCGCCCATCGTTGCAATTAGCCCGCAGTGAAACGAGTTGTCGTTCGAGTGATTGCAGAGCGGTTTCAATACTTGTGCTTTGGCAACAAGCGTCACAGGTAACGTCTGAAGTCGTTTCCGTTGGCTGCATTGCAACGTGCCGCATGATCATCACCTCCGAGGGGAGGAAAGTTTACAGCTGCCATCGAGCCCACATTTGAGACTAATTGAAGGTGGGCGAACATGCGCAAGCATGTGAGAGCAACACAAAGCCTAGAAATCAAACATTTATGGTTTGAATGTCTTAATTTTCCGTGATCTCGTTATGATTCCATAAAAATTCCCGCCATGGAAATGTTCTGATAAATCAATCAGTTAGGATGGATGTGAGTGAATTTTCCCGTTATCTCGGCATGGCCCCGAATTCTATCCTTGGCGGCGCGCCCAACAGATTGCGCGTCAACCTGGTTATCTTGGTTTCTTCCCGGCGTGGCCGATCGAAGTGCATGAGGGCTTTGTATCGTCCGGGGAGGTTACGTCATCTTACTTGGCACTGATGACAATGATGGATAGCGACATTGAAGTGAGCGACGTCGATCAGGCCTTTGCTGAACACCGGGTCGGTATTGTCAAAAGTTATGTCTATCCGCGGCCGTTTCAAGCGCTAATTGAGCGCTTTCCACAAAGCATTGATGCAGCAGCAACCAGTGAGTTGTCGCTATTGAAAATGCTCAGCATGGGGCGATTCCACCTGGCCGTCACCGATCCGACCGTAATGGAGTATCTGGCCCAACGCAACGGGATCGGCGAGGTGCGCGTAGCCAAGATGCTGTTTGAGGCGCCGCTGGTGATTGAACCGCCCCGGGTTTCGCGGAGGCTGTTTGGTTTAAGTCAAGCCGCCACCTTG
>NZ_JAYPMU010000042.1:0-11361 GCF_038130085.1 Halopseudomonas sp.
CGCTACACGACGTCTTGGCATGATAAGCCCTCAAACGGTCTTCAGGTTAGCCCGGAACTGTAACGATCTGGTTACGTCCGACCTTACTCTTATCGACTCTGATAAATGAATTAGGATTACTTCGGACGCTTGGCGCCGTACTTGGAACGACCCTGCTTACGATCTTTAACACCAGAGGTGTCCAGAGAACCGCGAACAGTGTGGTAACGCACACCTGGCAAGTCTTTTACACGGCCGCCGCGAATCAGAACGACGCTGTGCTCTTGCAGGTTGTGACCTTCACCACCGATGTAGGAAGAAACTTCGTAGCCGTTGGTCAGACGAACACGGCAGACTTTACGCAGAGCCGAGTTCGGCTTCTTCGGCGTAGTGGTATACACGCGAGTGCACACACCACGACGCTGCGGGCAGTTCTGCAGGGCCGGCACGTCGCTCTTTTCAGCAACGCGCTTGCGCGGCTTGCGAACCAGCTGGTTGATTGTTGCCATCTAGCAAACTCCACTGATGTCGGTAAGACATAGTTAATAAAAAATGGCAGGACGAAGCGCCCCGCCAATTTTAGGGGTACGGAATTCTATAGATCCCACCCCCTGTCGTCAAGGCGCCCGATCCACTGAAGACCGGGCCTTCCTTTAACCTTCGCTTGAGTTCAGCGCGTCAGACAGAGCCTGCTCGACTTCACTCGCGCTCACTTTGACCGGCTTGTCGGCCATACGCTGACGCTTGCGCTCGGCGTGGTAAGCCAGACCGGTACCAGCCGGAATGAGACGACCTACGACCACGTTCTCTTTCAGGCCGCGCAGGTGATCGCGCTTACCGGTAACGGCAGCCTCGGTCAGAACCCGCGTGGTTTCCTGGAAGGAAGCCGCAGAGATGAACGACTCGGTCGACAGCGACGCCTTGGTGATACCCAGCAGTACGCGATCGTACTTGGCCGGGAACTTGTCCTGCGCGACCAACTCAGCATTCTCTTCAAGCACCTGGGTCAGCTCGACCTGATCGCCCTTGATGAAGCTGGAGTCGCCGGAGTCGGTAATCTCGACCTTACGCAGCATCTGACGAATGGTCACTTCGATGTGCTTGTCGTTGATCTTTACACCCTGCAGGCGGTAAACGTCCTGAATCTCGTTGACGATGTACTTAGCCAGCGCACTGACACCCAGCAGTCGCAGAATGTCATGCGGGTTGCTCGGACCGTCGGAGATAACTTCACCCTTGGTAACCTGTTCACCTTCGAACACGTTCAGGTGACGCCACTTCGGAATCAGCTCCTCGTACGGATCGCTACCATCGTTCGGGGTAATGACCAGACGACGCTTGCCCTTGGTCTCTTTGCCGAACGAGATGGTACCGCTGATTTCCGCCAGAATAGACGGCTCCTTCGGACGACGCGCTTCGAACAGGTCGGCAACGCGCGGCAGACCACCGGTGATGTCGCGGGTCTTGGACGTTTCCTGCGGAATACGTGCAACAACGTCACCCACGTTCACCTTGGCACCGTCGGACAGGTTGACCAGTGCGTTGGCCGGCAGGAAGTACTGGGCCGGAACATCGGTACCCGGGAGCAGCAGTTCCTTGCCGTTGTCGTCAACCAGCTTCACCGCCGGACGGATGTCCTTACCGGTAGCCGGACGATCCTTCGGATCCATGACCTCAATATTGGTCAGACCGGTCAGCTCGTCAGCGGTACGCTTGATGGTAATACCTTCATCCATACCGAAGAACGCGACGGTACCAGTGATTTCGGTAACGATCGGGTGAGTGTGCGGATCCCACTTGGCGACGATCGCGCCAGCGTCCACCTTGTCACCTTCCTTGACCGAAATAACCGCACCGTAAGGCAGCTTGTAGCGCTCACGCTCACGGCCGAATTCATCAGCAATCGCCAACTCACCGGAACGGGAAACCGCAACCAAGGCACCATCAGCGCGCTCAACGTGCTTCAGGTTATGCAGACGGATGGTACCGCCGTTCTTGACCTGAACGCTGTCAGCAGCGGAAGTACGGCTCGCCGCACCACCGATGTGGAACGTACGCATCGTCAGCTGAGTACCCGGCTCACCGATCGACTGCGCTGCGATGACACCGACAGCCTCACCGATGTTGATCAGGTGGCCACGCGCCAGATCACGACCATAGCAGGTAGCACACACACCGTAGTGAGTGTCA
This sequence comes from Halopseudomonas sp., assembly GCF_038130085.1. Lineage (NCBI taxonomy): Bacteria > Pseudomonadati > Pseudomonadota > Gammaproteobacteria > Pseudomonadales > Pseudomonadaceae > Halopseudomonas > Halopseudomonas sp. The sequence goes on from NZ_JAYPMU010000042.1 coordinate 2,170, forward strand.
CAGGTAATCGGCGAACGCACGATCACTTCGTCGACGCTGTTCTTCTCGAGGAACTCAACCCACTGCTCGTCGATCAGAGTGCCGGCGGCTACGATGGTTTCGTCGCTGCCTGGCTTGAGAACGTCACGAGCGACCACACGACCCAACACGCGCTCACCCAGCGGCTCAACAATGTCACCGCCTTCAATGTGCGGAGACATCAGCAGGCCCTTGTCGGTGCCGCAGTCAGGTTCGGTAATGACCAGATCCTGGGCAACGTCTACCAGACGGCGAGTCAGGTAACCGGAGTTCGCTGTCTTCAGTGCGGTATCGGCCAGACCCTTACGAGCACCGTGGGTCGAGATGAAGTACTGGAGTACGTTCAGACCTTCACGGAAGTTCGCAGTGATCGGCGTCTCAATGATGGAGCCATCCGGCTTGGCCATCAGACCACGCATACCTGCCAGCTGACGAATCTGGGCGGCGGAACCCCGCGCACCGGAGTCAGCCATCATGTACATGGAGTTAAAGGACTCCTGATCAACCTCTTTGCCCTCGCGATCGAGCACGCGAGTGGTCTTGAGGTTGTCCATCATGGCCTTGGAGATTTCGTCGTTGGCCTTGGACCACAAGTCGATGACCTTGTTGTACTTCTCGCCCTGGGTTACCAGACCGGAAGCGTACTGGTCTTCGATTTCCTTAACTTCTTCGGTCGCCTCATCAATGATGCGCGCCTTCTCGTCAGGAATGACGAAGTCGTTCACACCAATCGACGCACCGGAGATGGTGGAATAGGCGAAACCGGTATACATCAGCTGGTCAGCGAAAATGACGGTTTCCTTCAGACCCACCACGCGATAGCACTGGTTGATCAGCTTGGAAATCGCCTTTTTCTTCAGCGGCTGGTCAACCATCTCATACGGCAGACCTTTCGGCAGAACCTGGAACAGCAGCGCGCGGCCGACAGTGGTGTCGACGATACGAGTCTCGGTGGTCCAGCTTTCGTCCTTGTGCTTGACGGTTTCGGTGATACGCACCTTGACCATCGCGTGCAGTTCAACCTGACCACTGCGGTACGCCATCTCAACTTCGTTGACGTTGGAGAAGGCCATACCTTCGCCCTTGGCGTTGATGCGAGTACGAGTCATGTAGTACAGACCCAGTACCACGTCCTGGGACGGCACGATGATCGGCTCGCCCGACGCCGGCGACAGGATGTTGTTGGTGGACATCATCAGCGCACGCGCTTCCAGCTGGGCCTCAAGGGTCAGCGGAACGTGTACAGCCATCTGGTCACCGTCGAAGTCGGCGTTGTAGGCCGCACAAACCAGCGGGTGCAGCTGAATTGCCTTGCCTTCAATCAGAACCGGTTCGAACGCCTGAATACCCAGACGGTGCAGAGTCGGTGCACGGTTCAGCAGAACCGGGTGTTCGCGGATGACTTCAGCCAGGATATCCCAGACTTCCGGCAATTCGCGCTCGACCATTTTCTTGGCGGCCTTGATGGTGGTCGCCAGACCACGGTGCTCCAGCTTGCCGAAGATGAACGGCTTGAACAGCTCCAGAGCCATCTTCTTGGGCAGACCGCACTGGTGCAGACGCAGGGTCGGACCTACCACGATCACCGAACGACCGGAGTAGTCTACGCGCTTACCGAGCAGGTTCTGACGGAAACGACCCTGCTTACCCTTGATCATGTCAGCCAGGGACTTCAGCGGGCGCTTGTTGGTGCCTGTGATGGCACGGCCGCGACGACCGTTGTCCAGCAGCGCATCAACCGACTCTTGCAGCATGCGCTTTTCGTTGCGCACGATGATGTCCGGCGCAGCCAGATCGAGCAGACGCTTCAGACGGTTGTTACGGTTGATGACGCGACGATACAGATCGTTCAGGTCAGAGGTCGCAAAGCGGCCACCATCCAGCGGGACCAGCGGACGCAGGTCCGGCGGCAGCACCGGCAGAACGGTCATGACCATCCACTCCGGCTTGTTGCCGGACTGGTCGAAGGCTTCCATCAGCTTCAGACGCTTGGACAGCTTCTTGATCTTGGTCTCGGAAGTGGTCTGCGGAATCTCTTCACGCAGCTTGCCGATTTCGTGCGCCAGATCCATAGAGCTCAGCAGCTCGTAGACAGCTTCCGCACCCATACGGGCGTCGAAGTCATCACCAAACTCTTCCAGCGCTTCGAAGTACTGCTCATCGTTCAGCAGCTGACCTTTTTCCAGCGTGGTCATGCCCGGCTCGATGACAACGTAGCTCTCGAAATAGAGCACGCGCTCGATATCACGTAGGGTCATGTCCAGCAGCAGGCCGATACGGGACGGCAGCGACTTCAGGAACCAGATGTGAGCAACCGGAGAGGCCAGCTCGATGTGACCCATGCGCTCACGACGGACCTTGGCCAGCGCGACTTCAACACCGCACTTTTCACAGATCACACCGCGGTGCTTGAGGCGCTTGTACTTGCCACACAGGCACTCATAGTCCTTCACTGGGCCAAAGATCTTGGCGCAGAACAGGCCGTCACGCTCCGGCTTGAAGGTACGGTAGTTAATGGTTTCCGGCTTTTTAACTTCGCCGTAGGACCAGGACCGGATCATCTCCGGGGATGCCAAGCCGATTCGAATGGAATCGAACTCTTCAATCTGTCCCTGGGACTTGAGCAGGTTCAATAAGTCTTTCAAGGCCTATACTCCTCGCAGTGTCTCAAGGGCGGCGCTCGCCGCCCGAGACGTGGGCAGTTGGTGGTTATTCGGATTCCAGTTCGATATCGATACCGAGCGAACGGATTTCCTTGACCAGTACGTTGAAGGACTCGGGCATGCCGGCCTCCATGCGGTGGTCTCCGTCCACGATGTTCTTGTACATCTTGGTACGGCCGTTCACGTCGTCCGATTTCACTGTCAGCATTTCCTGCAGAGTGTAGGCGGCACCGTATGCTTCCAGAGCCCAGACCTCCATCTCCCCGAAACGCTGACCACCAAACTGCGCCTTACCACCCAGCGGCTGCTGGGTAACCAGGCTGTAGGAACCGGTGGAACGTGCGTGCATCTTGTCATCAACCAAGTGGTTGAGCTTGAGCATGTACATGTAGCCAACGGTCACCGGGCGGTCGAAAGCGTTACCGGTACGGCCATCCCACAGACGCATCTGACCGCTGTCCGGCAGGTCAGCAAGACGCAGCATGTGCTTGATCTCGCTTTCTGCGGCGCCATCGAATACAGCGGTAGCCATCGGCACGCCGCCGCGCAGGTTGTTAGCCAGTTCGATGATTTCCTGATCGCTCAGGTCATCCAGGCTCTCCTGACGACCGCCTACCTTGTTGTAGACCTCGTCCAGGAACTTGCGCAGCTCAGCGATCTTGCGCTGCTCTTCCATCATCCGGTTGATCTTCTCACCCAACCCCTTGGCCGCAAGGCCCAGGTGGGTTTCAAGGATCTGACCGACGTTCATACGCGACGGTACACCCAGCGGGTTCAGTACGATGTCGACCGGCGTGCCGTTCTCGTCGTGCGGCATGTCTTCGATCGGCATGATGACCGAGATAACACCCTTGTTACCGTGACGACCCGCCATCTTGTCACCCGGCTGGATGCGACGCTTGATAGCCAGGTAAACCTTGACGATCTTGAGTACGCCCGGCGCCAGATCGTCGCCCTGCTGCAGCTTGCGCTTCTTGTCTTCAAACTTCTCGTCGAGCAGTTTGCGACGATCAACCAGATAGGCCTGAGCCAGTTCCAGCTGCTCGTTCAGCGCGTCTTCGCTCATGCGCAGCTTGAACCACTGACCACGCTCGATACCGGCCAGGATCTCGGCGGTCAGCGCAGTACCCTTCTTCAGGCCAGCGCCGCCTTCCACGATCTGACCATCCAGCGCAGCAGCCAGACGCTCGAAGGTTGCCGTTTCAACGATACGGAACTCTTCCTGCAGATCCTTGCGGATCTCGTCCAGTTGCTCTTTCTCGATTGCCAGGGCGCGGGTGTCGCGCTCTACGCCGTCACGGGTGAAGACCTGAACGTCGATGACGGTACCCTTGGTACCAGTCGGTACGCGCAGGGAAGTGTCTTTAACGTCAGACGCCTTCTCACCGAAGATCGCACGCAGCAGCTTCTCTTCTGGCGTCAGCTGAGTCTCACCCTTCGGCGTGACCTTACCAACCAGGATGTCGCCCGGGCCTACTTCGGCGCCAACGTAGACGATACCCGCCTCGTCCAGCTTGCCAAGCGCAGCCTCACCAACGTTCGGGATGTCAGAGGTAATTTCCTCTGGCCCAAGCTTGGTATCACGGGACACACAGGTCAGTTCCTGAATGTGGATAGTGGTGAAACGGTCTTCCTGAACAACACGCTCGGACACCAGAATGGAGTCCTCGAAGTTGTAACCGTTCCAGGGCATGAACGCGACGCGCATGTTCTGGCCCAGCGCGAGCTCACCCATATCGACGGAAGAGCCGTCAGCCAGGATGTCCTTGCGAGCAACCTTGTCGCCTTTCTTCACCAGCGGACGCTGGTTGATGCAGGTGTTCTGGTTGGAACGGGTGTACTTGGTCATGACGTAGATGTCGACACCGGCCTCACCAGCTTCAACTTCGTCGTCATTGACACGAACAACGATACGGCTTGCATCGACCGAATCGATCACGCCGCCACGACGCGCGGTGACACAAACACCGGAGTCACGGGCAACGTTACGCTCCATACCGGTACCAACCAGCGGCTTCTCGGCGCGCAGAGTCGGAACCGCCTGGCGCTGCATGTTCGAGCCCATGAGTGCACGGTTCGCGTCGTCGTGCTCGAGGAACGGAATCAGCGATGCTGCAACGGATACAACCTGACGCGGCGAAACGTCCATCAGGGTGACGTCTTCCGGCGCCTTGACGGTGAATTCGTTCATGTGACGAACCGCTACCAGATCGTCAACGAGCTTGCCGTCAACAACCTTCGCGCTCGCCTGAGCGATCACGTGATCGGCTTCTTCGATGGCAGACAGGAATACGATCTCGTCGGTAACCATCGCGTCTTTCACCCGACGGTACGGGCTTTCCAGGAAGCCGTACTGGTTGGTGCGCGCATAAGTAGCCAGCGAGTTGATCAGACCGATGTTCGGGCCTTCAGGGGTCTCGATCGGACATACCCGACCGTAGTGGGTCGGGTGTACGTCACGGACTTCGAAGCCAGCACGCTCACGAGTCAGACCGCCCGGGCCAAGGGCCGACACACGGCGCTTGTGGGTAATCTCGGACAGCGGGTTGTTCTGGTCCATGAACTGGGACAGCTGGCTGGAGCCGAAGAATTCTTTGACCGCGGCAGCTACCGGCTTGGCGTTAATCAGATCCTGCGGCATCAGGCCTTCGCTTTCTGCCATGGACAGACGCTCTTTGACCGCACGCTCAACACGAACCAGACCAACGCGGAACTGGTTCTCAGCCATTTCGCCAACAGAGCGAATACGGCGGTTACCCAGGTGGTCGATATCGTCAACCACGCCCTTGCCGTTACGGATATCGACCAGCGTCTTCAGAACCTCGACGATATCTTCCTTGCTCAGAACGCCAGCACCTTCGATCTCTTCACGACCGATACGGCGGTTGAACTTCATACGACCTACGGCCGACAGGTCGTAGCGCTCGCTGCTGAAGAACAGATTGGCAAACAGCGTTTCGGCTGCGTCCTTGGTCGGCGGCTCGCCCGGGCGCATCATGCGGTAGATTTCTACCAGCGCCTCAAGCTGAGTGGTGGTGTTATCGATGCGCAGGGTGTCGGACACGAACGGACCACAGTCGATCTCGTTGGTGTACAGAGTTTCCAGGCGCGAAACCTGCGCCTTGGCCAGCTTGATGACCAGGTCAGCGGTGACCTCGGTATTGCACTCAACCAGGATCTCGCCAGTAGCCGGGTGAACGACAGGCTTGGCGATAGTGCGGCCGATCAGATAGTCAAAAGGCACTTCCAGGCTGGTGATGCCTGCCTTTTCCAACTGATTGATGTGGCGCGCAGTAATACGACGGCCTTTCTCAACGATGACCTTGCCCTTGCCATCTTTGATGTCGAAGGTAGCAATCTCACCACGCAGACGCTGCGGCACCAGTTCGAGCATCAGGTTTTCACCCTGAACCTCGAATACGTTGGTGTCGTAGAACATGTCCAGAATTTCTTCTGTCTGGTAGCCCAAAGCGCGCAGCAGAACGCTCGCCGGCAGTTTGCGGCGGCGGTCAATACGGACAAACACACAGTCTTTTGGATCGAACTCGAAGTCCAGCCAGGAGCCGCGGTAAGGAATCACGCGAGCGGAGTACAGCAGCTTGCCGGAACTGTGGGTCTTGCCACGGTCGTGGTCGAAGAACACACCCGGGCTGCGGTGCAGCTGGGAAACGATAACACGCTCGGTACCGTTGATGACGAAGGTACCGTTTTCGGTCATCAGGGGGATCTCCCCCATGTAGACTTCCTGCTCCTTGATATCCTTGATCGCCTTGTTAGAGGACTCACGATCAAAAATGATCAGGCGCACTTTAACGCGCAGCGGTACCGCAAAGGTAACCCCACGCAAAACACATTCCTTGACGTCGAAAGCCGGCTCGCCAAGGCGGTAACCGACGTATTCGAGAGCCGCATTACCCGAATAGCTGATAATGGGGAAAACAGATTTGAAGGCCGCGTGCAGACCGATATCACGGATCTGGCCCTGGCCGGCGTCAGTCTGGAGAAACTCCCGATAGGAGTCCAGCTGAATGGCCAACAGGTAGGGCACATCCATCACATGCGGCAGTTTGCCAAAGTCCTTGCGGATACGTTTTTTCTCAGTATATGAGTAAGCCATCAGCGTTCCCCAGCTTGGTCACCTGCTTGATTGGCCTCCCCGCTGCGCGGGAAAACCTGAAAATGCGTGCAAGCCCTGAGTCTTGCTCACTCCCTCGGGAGTGCGGGCGTTGTACGCCAGTTCGGCGTGATACAACGGAAAAAGGCCGGTGGCACACAGGCCACCAGCCATCAATCTGATCAGATAGAACCAGATTGTCGACGCAAGGCGCGAGCTTACTTGAGCTCGACCTTGGCGCCTGCTTCTTCCAGAGCTTTCTTGGCAGCTTCGGCCTCTTCCTTGGAAGCGCCTTCCTTGATGGTGCCAGGAGCGCCGTCAACCAGTGCCTTGGCTTCTTTCAGGCCCAGACCGGTCAGCTCACGAACTGCCTTAATTACGTTAACTTTCTTCTCACCAGCTTCGGTCAGAACAACGTCAAACTCGGTTTGCTCTTCAGCGGCAGCAGCGCCACCAGCAGCCGGGCCAGCAGCAACAGCAGCGGCAGCGGATACGCCGAACTTTTCTTCCATAGCGGAGATCAGTTCGACAACCTGCATTACGGACATTTCGGATACGGCGTTGATGATATCTTCGTTGGTCAGAGCCATGACTCTAAATTCCTGTATTGGGGACGGCTGAGCCGTCGAAAAAAAGCGTTAAAGAGAAACGGAAGACGCGTATTAAGCGGCCTCGGCTTCCTTCTGATCGCGGACTGCAGCCAGAGTACGAACGAACTTGCTGGTAGCGCCTTGAATAACGCTCATCAGCTGTGCGATTGCTTCGTCGTAAGTCGGCAGAGAAGCCAGCTTGTCGATTTCACCTGCTGCAAGGAAGTTGCCTTCGAACGCAGCTGCTTTGATCTCGAACTTATCCTGATTCTTAGCAAACTCCTTGAACAGACGAGCGGCAGCGCCCGGGTGTTCGTTGGAGAAGGCAATCAGAGTCGGGCCTACGAAAGTCTCGTTCAGGCACTCGTAATCGGTACCTTCGATCGCACGACGCAGCAGAGTGTTACGTACGACACGTACGTAAACACCGGCTTCGCGTGCTTCCTTGCGCAGACCAGTCATAGCAGCAACGGTCACACCGCGGGCATCAGCCACAACGGCAGACAGCGCACCTTTGGCAGCTTCGTTGACTTCAGCGACGATGGCTTTTTTGTCTTCGAGCTTAATTGCCACGGGTTTTACTCCTGGATTTACCATTGACCACTCTTGCGAGCGGCGTGTTTTGGTGTCTGATCCAGCCTGCACTGAATCGGGAGCACCATCTGCGTAGGTCTAGGGGATCACTCCCGGAATTTAAGGCTTGCGCCACCTACGGTCTTGGACAGCCCCCGCCATGCAGGGACCCCAATCAAAGAAGGGCGCATCGTCATCGACGATGCGCCCAAACAACATCAGATGTTCAGGGAAGCCTGATCGATCTGTACGCCCGGACCCATGGTGGTGCTCAGGGTCACGCGCTTCAGGTATACACCCTTGGAGGTGGACGGCTTGGCCTTCTTCAGGTCAGCCAGCAGCGCCTCAACGTTCTCTTTCAGCTTGGCGGGCTCGAAGCCGACCTTGCCTACGGAGCAATGGATGATGCCGTTCTTATCAGTACGGTAACGAACCTGACCAGCTTTGGCGTTCTTGACGGCAGTAGCAACGTCAGCAGCAACGGTACCAACTTTCGGGTTCGGCATCAGGCCGCGCGGACCCAGAACCTGACCCAGCTGACCAACAACGCGCATTGCGTCCGGAGAGGCAATAACGACGTCGTAATTCAGATCGCCTGCCTTCATTTCGGCAGCCAGATCATCCATACCAACCTTGTCAGCACCGGCAGCCAGAGCGGCCTCGGCGTTTGCACCCTGAGTAAAGACAGCAACGCGCACGGTCTTGCCAGTACCGTTGGGCAGCAGGGTTGCGCCACGAACGACCTGATCAGACTTACGCGGGTCAACACCCAGGTTAACAGCGACGTCAAAGGACTCTACGAACTTGACGTTGGACACTTCAGCCAGAACAGCTGCAGCTTCTTCAAAGGTGTAAGCCTTGTTAGCCTGGACCTTTTCGGCGATTGCCTTTTGACGCTTGGACAGCTTAGCCATTACACACCCTCCACGTTAAGGCCCATGCTGCGCGCAGAACCAGCGATGGTGCGCAGTGCAGCCTCCAGATCAGCAGCGGTCAGATCAGCCTCTTTGGCCTTAACGATCTCTTCCAGCTGAGCGCGGGTTACAGTACCCACTTTCTGGCTGTTCGGACGCGGAGAACCGCTCTTCAGACCAGCAGCCTTCTTCAGCAGAACGGCCGCAGGAGTGCTCTTGGTTTCAAAAGTGAAGCTGCGGTCACTGTATACAGTGATGATCACAGGAGTCGGCAGACCAGGTTCCATGCCCTGAGTCTTGGCGTTGAACGCCTTGCAGAA
>NZ_JAYPMU010000043.1:0-11323 GCF_038130085.1 Halopseudomonas sp.
CTGCTCCTGCTCCTGCTCCTGCTCCTGCTCCTGCTCCTGCTCCTGCTCCTGCTCTTCGGAGATAGGAAGGCCATCGAGTGGCTCGGATCGATCAATGGTTGCGGGCGCAATGCCCGAACTTAATGCCAGCAGTTTCGTCTCCTCTTCGATCGCTCGCTTTGCCTTCTTGAGGATTTTCTTTGCTGCCTTGCTAGTCAGGGCATCTTCCAGTTCTTCGTCATCATGTGGAGATGATTCCTGGCGCAGGGTTAGTCTCGCTACCTCGTTGGCAAGCTGCTCAATCTGTTTCAGCGCTGCTTCGTAGCGCGCTTCCCAAGTGCGGATGATCATCTTGGCATTGACAAGATCTGCTTCGCGAAGTTGTGTGAACTGGTCGATTCGCCTCTGATGCTCTGCTTGAAGGCGAGCGTGGCCGCTCATCATATCTTCAACCACTTCCCCTTTTCGCCAGCGAGCGCCTTCTGCGAGCTGCTCTAGTCGCCTGCCTAGTTCCGTTGGCAGAACGAACGTGTAGGGCTTTCTACCGTTGCTGGTCGAGCGGTACTTGCGCTGCCTCAGGGCGTTTCTCATGCGGCTGATGAAGCCGCCCCCACCCTCCTGCTGCTGGATTGCGTGAATGCCTGCCACAACGCCCTCGTAGCGAGATATTCCTCTAGGCAGCTTCCTTTGGAATTTCTCCCAGAAATCCTTTTTCTCGGATTCCTTGAGGTACTTAATCGCCCATTTCCACTCGGCTTCTTGATTGAGCAGCCACTCAGGCCTGGTTGGTGTTTCTCCCACTGCTGGTTACTCCTCGCGGTGAACTGGTTGGTAATCATTATTTAAACATATGTTTGTTATGCGTTGCGTTACTGTCACATACTTGCTATTTGTACAGGGGGTAAAAGCTATACAGAATGATGAGAGGAGGGCTAGTGCTGACACATAACGAGATCTTTAAGAAAGAAGTCGCTGACTGCTCTCCCGATGCGCGATTTCTCCTGGAGGTCATGGCAATACAGTGGAGTCGCGGAGACCGAGGCGTGCGCCGGTGGACTGTTAGTTCGCTGTCCAAGCTACTGCACTCACCTCTAACAATGGTGCGCAAAGCGTTGCTCGAACTTGTTAACCTAGGAACCTAGGACTGGTTGAGCTGAGTACTGAGAGATCGCGTAACGGTGGGCGACCTGCGCACGAATACGCACTTGGTGATGCGATTCGAAAGTGGTTTGAGTCCAACTCGGTGGACTATGGTCATCACCCGGATCGGATGGCCACCCTGTTGTCAGGCGCCAAATTTCGCGTGAGAGTGATCGGTAGAAAGGCGCAGGTGCCTAAGCGTCCAGAACCTGAAAGGGGTGGAGAAAAGCGTCCAGTTGCCCCTGAAGGGTTCTTGAGCGTGAGGAATAGGTTGTTGCTAGGTACGTTGTTGTCTTGTGCTGACCGGTTTGGCTGTGTGAGGGATCTACCTACCAAGAAGCTGCAGGAATTGACGGGAATGAACTCCGACAGAGTTAAGCACCGACTGGGCCGCCTTGTGTCGCTGGGTTTGATTCGTACGATTGTGCCTGGGGTGTCAAGCTCTATTTTTAGAGACGGGTGGTTGGCCAGCATTTTCTATCTGAATCTTAACAACCCTGGCTTCGATCGTCCTCCTGCGAACGCGATTGGGATGTCGCTCGCCTTGGGGGACGATGGCTTCGGGGCTTTCGACCGGCTGGAAGCTGATTTGTACGACCTGAGGCACCAGCTGAGAAAACGTCGGGGCGTCAACGACAATAAGGCGTTGCTAGCTCACGCTTGGCCTCACTACTTTACACCTGAAGCCGTTCTCCGATATTTGTTCAATGAGCGAGCACCGGCTCTGCTTGCTTTGCGCGTCTGTATGTATCGCCACGCTGCCGATTTGTTAGATGACTTTCCGGTTGGCAAGGTTGCTCTCAGCAAGGAGCAGGAGTCTAAGCTGATTGCTGCCCTCCAAGCCGAGTTGACTGGGCTGGGCGTAGAGTACCCCGCCGAGTCGAAGGCTTTGGATTCCGGTGTGCAGGATGAGACGAAGGGGGACGACACTTTGGCGGCAATAGTCGTGAATCACTTTTGCTCCATGATTGTGTCGATAGCCAATGTATACCAGACTCGTTTCACCGAGCTGAGAGAGGCCAAGTTCTCTGGATTACGAGTCTGCATATTACCGGTAAGGCACGCAGCCGGAGATGGGGCGGATAAAGTTGGCACGGTCCTTTTTGACGGCGTCGCGAATGGGCGGAATCTTTGCACTTTGGTTCAGGCCTCGGTGGGTGGGGGAACGATCTGCGATACCTGGCGGCGTGAGGCTGACATCTCCATCGATGCTCGTTTTCGTCACGGCTTGCTGTCCAAGCCCAAGAGCTAGCGGGCTCCAAACGGTAAAAAAATACCAAGTACCCGGATCCTCTGAGTCATTCAGAGGGTGCATCATGAAAATAATCAGGCTTCCAACGGTCCTCGCTGTGACAGGGCTGTCGCGTGCGACCATCTACCGCCTAATGACCAAGAAGCAGTTTCCGAGAGCCATTGAACTTGGGCCTAGGAGCTGTGGTTGGATCGAGGCGGAAGTCGGTGCTTGGATCTCACAGCGGATCGAAGCACGAAATCAGAAGTATGACCTTGCCTAACAGGAGCACCACGGCACAAGGTCGTGGTGCTCCTATGCCGACTTGCTCCCCTCGAGCGCTCGTCCGTCATCAGCTAACTTGTCAGTGACGGTTCATCAGGTTTTGCTCCGCCCCACCATGACTTTTTTCTCCGAAGCGCTTGCTACGCTGGGCATAGGCTGTCGGTCTGGATCGGGATCTATTTATATACCCTGCAAACAGTATTCACCTGATAGTGCTAGCAAGGCTATCCCATACACCCACAGAGCCATAGACAGGACATCGATACCCTATAGATCAACCAGGTATCAGAACTGCATTCAGGTAAAAAAATACTCTTCTCACCAGTGGTATGTACCTCAACAGGAGACATACCATGCACGACTACATACCCACCATTTCCCAAGCAGAAGTCAGTTTCAAGATCGATCAGCTCGTAGACGATGCTCTACGCAGAGGTGAATCGGCCTATATCCCACAATCACGTCCAGACAGACCATACCGCAAGACGATTCTAGGGGCGGATCTGGACTACCTCAGTCAGATGCTTGCTCTGTTTGATGGTCGTGTGGATTACGACTGCAGCGAGAATCTGGAGTTGTTCTACGAAGCTTGTCAGGACATCAGGCTTGAGCATGTCGGTCGTTCCTATACCTGTCCTGATCCAGAGGCTAACGGTAGCTACCTGTCAGAGCCTGAGACCATGAACCTGCTGTTAGACCGTATCCGTGACCTGAGTAAGCGTGAGCGCTACCAACGCAGGTGTGCAGACCGTCGATACCAAGCCAAGCGGCAGGACGAAGAGCTACGAGAGTGGACCGACAAGGTGATGGAACGCTACGCCAGGACGTTGGTGCTGAGGCTGAACTTCTACTACCGGGAGTCCGCTAGGCTACGACTCACTGTCGAGCAGGTGTTTGCTGACATGAACGAGATGGTCAGGGCTCGCAGGACCAATCCCGCCTTTGACCATCTGGTGGGCTACATCCTTCGGGTAGAGCAGGGCGAGGATCAGGGTTTTCACATCCATGCGGCATTCTTCTTCAACGGATCAGAGCGTTTTCGTCAGTTTCACGTAGCTGAGCGTATCGGTGAGCTGTGGGAAGGGATTACTAATGGGCGAGGGTACTGGCATGACAGCGCTAGGGAGTGGCTAAAAAGGGGCGGTAACGATGAGCGCCGAGGTACTGGCATGTTTCAGCGCAGTGATGAGAAGGGGCGCTACGCAGTCATGGAGCTGATGACCTACCTGGTGAAGGACAAGGGACAGGATCTGCTGCTCAGGCCGGCAGGTGTCAGGGCCCGCAGGACGGGGTGTATCCGCTAGTTACCAGCCCGTACCGTCCATAGTTGATCAAATCTGGTGGTGAATGCAGGGCTCAGTAGCTGGCGTTGCATTTGCCATTCTGACTTGGTGGGAACACGTCCAGGGCGGATAGTGCCTTTTCCCCAGCGTTGGTTTATCTGATCCATCGCCTGCATCAACTGGTCGGTACCTGTTGGCTGAGTTGGTGCGAACAGGTCAGGGGTGTATTCATGGCGTTGGCACAGGTCCATGAGCATGACGGATGCCTTGGCGTAGGCTGGGCCTGCCTTGTAGATCTGATCCAGGCCGGCGATGGCTGATTTAACCAGCAGGCGGGTATCATCTGTTGGGTAGGGCAGATGGCAAGTCACGCTCAGAGATACGCGCTCCTCATTGGTGTTGAATAGGCCGGTTCGGATGCCCACGTGCAGCAAGCTGCAGAGGGACTGCTGCTGACGGAGTTTCTCTCCAGCTCGGGTGGCGTAAGTGGCTACGGCCTCCCGCAGTTCATCCAGCGCGTGGACACGATGACCGAAGGAACGGCTGCAGCAGATTTCTCGTTTAGCTGGTGCTTGAGGCTCCATTTCCAGGCAGGCGACACCGAAAAGCTCGCGAGCTGTCTTTTCCACTACCACGCTGAAGCGCTTGCGCAGCAGACGGGGATCAGCTTTGGCGAGATCCCACGCTGTCTTGATGCCCATATCCGCCAGATGCGCCTGCAGTCGGCGACCGATTCCCCAGACCTCACCAACAGCCATGACCTGCAGCAAGCGATCACGCCTATGCGGCTCCCGTATATCTACCACCCCACCAGTCTGTCTTTGCCAGCGTTTTGCTGCGGCATTGGCGAGTTTGGCGAGCGTCTTAGTGGGGGCGATACCTATACCGACCGGGATACCAGTCTTCTGCAGTACTTCGGCGCGGATATCGTGTCCAAGTTGGAGCAACGGTTCCGGCAGGCCGGTCAGGTCAGCAAACGCCTCATCGACGTAAAGGAAAGAAGAACAGCCATGGACATGACTTCAGCTCAGACATTCCGCTACTCAATCTCTGATGTCGGATGTCCATAGAAAGAACCTCTTTTCCAGGAAATTGGGGCTTGAAGTCCATACCTGCGCAATTGCACCCATTTGACCAGTCAATTGCATTGGTACTGACCACCGCGTGCATCCGACTTGGCCAGTGGGCAGCAGAGACGCAACAGGCAGAAACCGGCCAAAAGCGGCCAGTCGTAACGGGCAATCATCGGCCAACTAATTAGTGCTTTACAATCACCCAGCACTAAAATAGAGTAATGATTATTACCTAATTGGTATTTTACTCTACATGAATAGTTGGTTATCCCTGATCATCGCCTTGCCGACCGCTAACGCCACAGAGCGTATGCGTGCCTGGCGTGCCCTCAAGAGCAGTGGCGCTGCGGTACTGCGCGATGGGGTCTATTTGCTGCCCGACACTCCCGCCTGCCGAGAAGCATTGGAGGCTGTTGAGCGCGACATCCTGGGTAGCAATGGCACAGCCTTTCTGCTGCCCATCAATGATCCGCAAGGCGAGCGTTTTATCGAGCTATTCGACCGTAGCGAGGACTACGCCAAGCTGCGCGTCGATATCGAGGCGTGCCAGGCTCAGCTGACTTCGGATAGCGCCCTCGCCAGCACCAAGCAGGTACGCAAGCTGCGCAAGGCGTTTGCGCAGGTGGCGGCCATCGATTTCTTCCCTGCGGCAGCGCGGCAACAGACCGATACGGCCCTCAAAACACTCGAAACGGCCATCAGCCGGGCACTGTCGCAGGATGAACCTAGCAGTCACGATCAGCCTATCGAACAGCTTGATCGTCGCGACTACCAAGGCCGCCTCTGGGCTACGCGCAAGCGGCCCTGGGTTGACCGATTGGCCAGCGCCTGGCTGATCCGGCGCTGCATCGATCCGAGTGCTCGCATTCTCTGGCTGGACACGCCAAGTGATTGCCCTGCTGAGGCGCTGGGTTTCGATTTCGACGGCGCGACCTTTAGCCATGTAGGCAGTCGCGTCACATTCGAAACCCTGCAATCCAGCTTTACGCTGGCCGAGCCAGGCCTAAGCCGCATCGCGGCTCTGGTGCATTACCTGGATGTCGGTGGCGTTCAACCCGCCGAGGCGGTCGGCATCGAGCGTGTATTGGCCGGGCTGCGCGAAACCATCCTCAATGACGACCACCTGCTAACGGCTGCTTGCGCCATCTTCGATGGGTTGCTGGCGGCATTCGTGAAAGAAGAGACCTCTGATGAATGAGACCACACTGCCGCCTGTAGAGCAGGATCTGCCACGTGCCGAGCCTGTCAGTTTGCTCCAGGCTTTTCTGTTCTGGCTCAAGCTCGGTTTCATCAGCTTCGGTGGCCCAGCCGGACAGATCTCGATCATGCACCAGGAGCTGGTGGAGCGTCGGCGCTGGATCTCCGAGCGGCGTTTTCTGCATGCCCTGAACTACTGCATGCTGCTGCCCGGCCCGGAGGCCCAGCAGTTGGCCACCTATATCGGCTGGCTGATGCACCGCACCTGGGGCGGTGTGATTGCAGGGGTGCTATTCGTGTTGCCCTCACTGTTTATCCTGATCGCGCTGTCGTGGGTCTATATCGCCTTCGGCGATGTGCCGGTGGTGGCCGGACTGTTCTATGGGATCAAGCCCGCCGTGACCGCTATTGTGGTACAGGCCGCTCACCGCATCGGCTCCCGTGCATTGAAGAACAACTGGCTGTGGGCAATAGCTGCTGCTTCATTCGTGGCGATATTCGCCCTCAACCTGCCGTTCCCACTAATCGTGCTGGGGGCCGCCGTGATCGGTTATTTCGGTGGGCGTTTCGCCCCAGAGAAGTTCAGCGTTGGCGGTGGTCATGGCGCTGCCAAGCAGTCTTATGGCCCGGCGCTGATTGATGACGACACCCCAACACCGGAACATGCACGCTTCCGCTGGCCACGCCTGGTTTTGCTGGCGGCAATAGGCGCGGCGCTGTGGGCATTGCCCATGGGGCTGTTGACCGCGCTGTTCGGCTGGGAAGGTACGCTGACGCAGATGGGCTGGTTCTTCACCAAAGCAGCACTGCTGACCTTCGGCGGTGCCTATGCGGTGCTCCCCTATGTCTACCAGGGCGCAGTCGGCCACTACGGCTGGCTGACTCCGACACAGATGATCGACGGTCTGGCTCTGGGTGAAACTACGCCAGGGCCACTGATCATGGTGGTGGCTTTTGTAGGTTTCGTCGGCGGCTACGTGCAACAGGTGTTCGGGGCAGATCAGGCCTTCCTAGCCGGTGCCGTGGCCGCCAGCCTGGTCACCTGGTTCACCTTCCTGCCGTCATTCCTGATCATTCTCGCCGGCGGCCCGCTGGTGGAATCGACCCACAACGAACTGAAGTTCACCGCACCGCTGACGGCCATCACCGCCGCCGTAGTCGGGGTGATTCTCAACTTGGCGTTGTTCTTCGGCTATCACGTGCTCTGGCCGCAAGGCTTCGCGGGGACTTTCGACTGGCCTTCGGCACTCATTGCTGTGGCGGCGGCGGTGGCCTTGTTTCGCTTCAAACGCGGCGTCATCCAAGTGCTGATGGCCTGTGCGTTGGCCGGGCTGGTGGTACACCTGCTGCAAAATTGAGAGGTAGAAGATGAGCAGAATCTCGATATGCGAACTGGCGGAATGGCAGGCAGCAGATCGGACGTTCACTTTGCTGGATGTGCGCCGTACGAGCGTCCGGCTTGCCGATGCCCAAGAAATCGCCGGCGCACACTGGCGTGATCCTGAGGATGTCTTCACTTGGAAAGATCAGGTTACACGGGACAGGCCAGTGATTGTCTATTGCGCCAAAGGGCATGAAATCAGCCAGGGCATCGCCGCTACTCTGGAGGCCATGGGCCTGGATGCGCGCTACCTGATCGATGGCTTTGCTGGCTGGCACGGCGCTGGCCGGCCCACCCGGAGTTTATCCCGGTAGGCAGGAGGTGCTGCATAAAATGGATCACCCGCGAGCGCCCGAGAATCGACCGAGTCACATGCCCTTTAACGTTTACGCAGACAATGGGCGATGTACTTACTTGGCCTTATAGCAGTTCGATGCCAAAACGGCGGACGCATAAGGCAAACAAACCGAAACAAGCTGCGGTAGCGACGATGTAGATCAGCAGAGCTGGCCAGAAGCCGAAGCGGGTCAGAAGCATGGGAAACGCGAGTAGCGTCGGCAAGGTGGGCAACACGTACCAGAAGGTGTACCACGCATGGTTAGCGATCTTTTCTGCTGGCTGGTTTTCAACGTTTAGCCAGATAAGCGTCAGTACGGTGATCAGGGGCAGCGCCGCAATAAGGCCCCCAAATTTGTCACTACGCTTCGCGATCTCCGAGACCACAACGACCACGATTGCTGTCAGGAAATATTTGCTGATAACCCAAGCCATCTTGCATCTCCTTGAACGCTATTGTGGATGCCTTTTACTTAGAGGTACTTGGTGATTTGCTTGAAGTCTTCGAGTGATGCGCGCTCGCCTATCGCCAGTGCTTCGACCGTATGTTCCAGGCAGTGGTCGATATGGTCTTGGATAAGCACACGCTTGGCCTGGCAGACGGCTTTTTCCACGGCATGCAGCTGCTGAGCGATGTCGACGCAGGCCCGGCTTTCTTCGATCATGGTGACGATGCTGCGCAGGTGGCCCTCCGCACGCTTCAACCTTTTGATGATGTCGCCATGACTTTGGTGCTGGTGGCCGTGTTCGTGATCGCTCATGCCTTGAGTCTCGTGCGTCGATGAATTACGCTCGCATGCTATCCCCCCGGGGGGGATATGGTCAAACCGGCTACCTCCCCAGAAAAGCCACCCGCTTAGGCATCGAAAGAACCACAACATGCTCAGCAATCCCATCAGCACCAAGGTGATTTTTGCCCTTGCTCTCGCCATCTTGATGGCCTGGGCCGGGCATACCTCTGCGCTGTTTATGGGGTCGAGCCAGCCTGCCTTGGGTGGCAATGACGGTGCTCATTCGCATTCACATTCGCATGGTGACGAGACGCTGGCCTGTGCTGCGTATGGGGATCACTGCCACTCGCCGCTGACCGCCGACCATCTGCATGAAACACCGCACCTGACCGCGCTGCTGAGCATCAGCACGCTGCCAGAACGTGCGCAGCCGATACCAGCCCCTCATTACTCCATTCCTCCAAGCCCGATCTTCCTGATCGAGCGGCCACCGCGCGCCACATTCGTGATCTGACACAGGCCGCTGTGCGGCCCAAGACCCCTTTAATTTAGGACTCAACCATGCATTCGCTATCTATGGGCGCAATGGACGCATCTGTCGTGCGCCCGAATCGCTCGTTACTACTGTTGCTGCTGTTCACGGCATTGCTGTTTCTCGGCATGCCTGACGCACTGGCCCACGCTGTCGCCGAGGGCGACAAGGGCTTTATCCAGGAAAGCTCCGGGGTGATGGTGCTGCCGTTTATCTACATGGGCGCTAAGCACATGATCACCGGCTACGACCACCTACTGTTCCTCTTCGGGGTGATCTTCTTTCTCTACCGCCTGAAGGACGTGGGGCTCTACGTCACGCTGTTCGCCGTGGGTCACACCGTGACGCTGCTGTTGGGCGTACTGGCGGAAATCAACATCAGCTCCTATGTGATCGACGCCATCATCGGTTTCTCGGTGGTGTACAAGGCGCTGGATAACCTAGGCGCATTCCAGCGCTGGTTCGGCCACCAGCCGAACACCAAAGCGGCCACGCTGATATTTGGCTTGCTGCATGGCTTCGGTCTGGCGACCAAGATTCAGGAATACGAGATCTCGGCTGACGGCCTGATCACCAACCTGATCGCCTTCAATGTCGGCGTCGAAATCGGCCAGCTCCTGGCCCTGAGCGCCATCCTGATTGTCATGGGCTACTGGCGACGCACCGCCAGCTTCTGGCGCCATGCCTACACCGCCAACGTCGCCATGATGAGCGCCGGTTTCCTCTTGATGGGTTACCAGCTCACCGGCCTGATCGTCTCTCAGTAAGGAATTTTCAGCATGTTCAATACCAAGCTCCCGACCCAAAGCGAATTGCCTACCAGCCGCCAACTGCTGCGCTCCACCGTAATTGCCGTGGGCGTTGCCGCCGCCTTGCTGGTCACCGTGGTGATGCCTTCGGAGTACGCCATCGACCCAACGGGCGTTGGTCGCGTACTCGGCCTGACCCAGATGGGCGAAATGAAGATAACCCTGGCCGAAGAAGCGGCAGCGGATGCAGCGGTTCAGCCAGTCGCGGCTCCAGTCGCTCAAGCTCCCGCGCCTGTTCAGCCGGTAGTTCAAGAGCCTGTTGCAGCAGCACCTGTGGCCGAGCCCGTAGCTGAGCCTGAGCCAGCCCTGAAGTCGGATGAAGTGACCGTCACGCTGAAGCCGGGCGAGGCCAGTGAAATCAAACTGGAGATGCTGGACAAGGCCACGGTCAGCTACGAGTGGACAACCAATGGTATTCCGGTCAACCACGACACCCACGGCGAACCCTACAACGGCCCCAAGGGCTACTACCACAGCTACAGCAAGGGTAAGCAGATCAAGGGCGATAAGGGTGAATTCACCGCCATCTTTGACGGCACCCACGGCTGGTTCTGGCGCAACCGCAGCAACAGCGACGTGACCATCACGCTGAAGACCAAGGGCGAGTACCTGAGCGTCAAACGAGTTATCTAAGGCAAAGCGCCCCAGCGTCATCAGGCGCAGGGGCTTCTACATACCTGATCGAAATTGAAAGGAATACACAATGAAAACCACAACTACCCTGACTCGCTCCCTGCTGTTGGTTTGTCTGCTTGGCCTACTGTCAGCCTGTGGTGGCAGCGAGCCGGAAACCCAGTCCGAAGTCGAAAGCCACGGTCATGCTCACGACTAAGAACTGAAACGCTGTGATGTCACGCGCGAGGAGAGCTACTTGCGCGTGACAATCAGCAATTTCCTTTTCTTCTCGGCTACCGCTACATCATGCAGCTGAAGTGTTGAATGGCTGCTTTTGGCCGAAGCCGTCGGTCGCTTGCGACTGCTTTCGGCACGGCAACTTGCCTGGTTTCGGGCAGTTTGATGTGCTCCCGATGTATCGCTTTGAGTCCTGGCGTGTGCTTTTTTGACAAGCCAATGTCGTTGTCAACACTGCTTCGGCCTGCCCACCGTAGGTGGACGACGCAATACGGAGATGCTCATTGAAGGATATTGATATCTATCATTTAGCGAGTCAGGTCTTGGGCGACATCACTCATGATCTAAATGAAAGTAGATACGCAGAACTGGGCGGTGAGTTAACGCTCTCTTGGTGCACGGAAGAGAAATTTGGTGCCTACGCGTCCTCGCTGGACGAAGTGAATCGTACCGGGTTTTATGGAGGCCATTTCGTTTAAGTCAGGCCGCCATGG
>NZ_JAYPMU010000044.1:0-9749 GCF_038130085.1 Halopseudomonas sp.
GGATCGAAAACTTACAGCCGTTTTATAACCGTCCGTGGAAACGGGGTAGAACCCGTTCTTTCGCCTGAATCGCAAGCCTCCAGCAGGCTGACGCGACGAGCAAACCCCCACCAGTGGCTACCGGCGCCGACGCTCAGATCCAGCGGCAGGCCGCCGAAGCATCATGTTCATGATGCGAGAGCACGGTATAGAGATTGGGCTATTCAAGGTGCGCAATCTGATGAGTGAAATGAAGCTGGTCAGCAAGCAACCATGTTCCCACGCCTATAAAAAGGAGACGGTCGAGCGACCGGATATCCTGAACGTGTTGAAGAAGGAGTTCACCGTATCGGCGCCGAACGAGGATTGGTACGGTGACATCACGTATGTCTGGGTTCAAGGTCGCTGGTATTACCTGGCTACCGTGATTAATTTTTACGCACGCCTGGTGGTGGGTTGGGCGTTTGCATCGAAGCCGGATGCCGATCTGGTGATCAAGGCTCTGGACATGGCGTACGAACAGCGTGACCGACCCCAGGACGTGCTGTTCATTCGGACCAGGGTACCTATGCCATGACAATGCGCCAATGGAGCGGCTGTTTCGCAGTCTGGAAGCAGAATGGGGCTGACCGTGGGCTACATGAGTGCATCGCGGGCACAGCAGGATATCAGTCGGTTTCTGATGCCAGGGTACAACTTGCAACGGCCATATCAGTTCAACGGTGGACCACCGCCCGCTGTGGCTGGGGGAGAGTTAGAGAGTACTTGCTCTTCCGGGTACGCGGATTAAATGGTTGATCTTACCTTTGCATGAGAGAGAGAGTGAAGCAAGCCGATATTTTATCGGATTATCTGGTTAGTGCTCCAACCTCCTGCTGATGCACACTTCCTTCGCTAATTCCAGCAAGAACCCCACAAACCTCAATTTCCCGATCATCGTTGCAGCTCGCTCTTAATGAAACGAGTTGTTTCTCAAGCGCTTGCAGACCGGTTATCTGTGACCGCACTTGAGAGATGTGATCATCGAGCAAGGCGTTGACGGCGGTGCAAGGCTGATGAGGCTCGTCTTGATAGCTCTGTAGTTCGTGAATCTCAGCCAGTGACAGGTCTAGGATTCTGCAGCGACGGATGAAGGCAAGCCGCTCACTATGCTTCTCGGTATAGACACGATAACCGTTGTTCTGCCGATCAGGCGGCGGCAACAAGCCCTGCTGTTCATAGAAGCGGATCGTCTGCGTTTCGACCCCTACCAGCTGCGCCAACTGACCAATACGCATCAGCCTTCTCCCCTGTTGACCTTGTAGTGGCTTTATGGTTTTAAATGGTACCACAACATTTGTCAAGTGGAATAGTAGCATGAGAAAATCCTGTGGTAGCGCCTGTGACGGTGACGCAACGTCCGCAGTGGATAGCAATATGCATGCCTCCTCCGAAGCGTCAGGGAACTGGGTCAGCGTTTATGCCGTGCCGAAGATGGACTGCCCATCAGAAGAGCGAATGATTCGCCTGGCCCTGGACGGCTTTGAGGAGATTCGGGCGCTGTCCTTCGACTTGTCGAACCGCCGGCTCAAGGTCGTGCATGACGGCGAAGTCGAGCCCATCACCTCGAAACTGAAGACCTTGAGGCTAGGAGCCTCGCTTCAGGAAACCGTCGCTGCAAATCCGGAGACCATCAAGGCCGCTGAGTTCTCGCCAGCTTCTGCTAAGCAAGAATCCAGGACCCTGCGTTGGTTGCTCGGCATCAATGCACTTCTGTTCGGGGTGGAAATGACTGCCGGTCTAATCGCCCAGTCCACCGGGCTGATTGGAGAATCCCTGGACAATTTTGCAGATGCAGCCGTCTATGGCCTTGCCCTTTATGCGGTCGGGCATAGCGTAAAAATGCAGGTACGCGCCGCGCATCTAGCAGGCTGGCTGCAGCTAATTCTGGCTATAGGCGTACTTGTGGAGGTGGTGAGACGCTTTGTATTCGGTAGTGAGCCTGAATCGCTGGTGATGATGGCTATCGCATTTGTCGCATTGATTGCCAATACCAGTTGTTTGCTGCTCATATCCAAGCACCGTGAGGGCGGGGCGCACATGAAGGCAAGCTGGATATTCTCGGCCAATGACGTAGTGATCAACCTGGGGGTTATCATTGCCGGAGCTTTGGTTGCCTGGACAGGATCCAATTATCCGGATCTGATTATCGGCACAGTCTCGGGGGTCATTGTACTTAACGGTGCCAGGCGCATTCTGGCGTTGAAGTAATGCCCATCATTGGCAAAACTCTCGCCGTATGCCCTGTTGCCCATATCAAGCCTGCTGGCAGCGTCTGATCAGGCTGTAAAGTGGCTGGTGCAGCAATCAATGGTCTAGGGCGAATCTGTTTAAGTGATCCTGCTCTTTAACTGGGTGCATCTATGGAGCACCCGTGCCGCATTCAGTCTTTTTGCGCATGGTGGGGGCTGGCAGCGCTACTTTTTTAAAAATCGTCATAAAAGAGAATTCATTGCATACCGTCTTATCCTCGGTGGCACCATGGGCAATCTGACATGCTTTCCGAGTTGCCCAGTGTCGTACTTTTCTTCCAGTCGACAGCCTTAGAGGACACCGCGGGAGACCTCCTGACAGGGCTGATCGCAGCCTACTGCTTATACGGGTGATAGATGTCATTCCACGGCTTCGGAAGGAAAAGCAGACCATGTAAGCCTTGAACCACTTGGTCACCTCAGTGGGACTGTCAGATTTTTTGTGTTCGGGCTGTTAATGGCCTGCCATCAGGTAGGCCCTCACTTACCAGGTTGGCTTGGTGAAACGATCTTCGTACAGGATCACGAACTGAGTCATAGCGGTTTCCAGTCATGCGCCGCACTACCCCAGTTGGCAGTGATATTACGTAGCGCCAACCAGAATACCTTTCGTATGGCAGGCGGGAAGACAAGGAACGGAATGAACCTATCCCATCCACGCCGCCATTGTCTTGCTGGCTGAATACGAAGCAGCAGCTCCCAGCTTGCGGCGCACCGAGTCGAGTCCAGAAACATTCACTTTGCCACCCTGGTGAGCCCGAGGAATGGGGTGATGGGATTGAATTGAGCGGAGCAAGAAAGCATGAGCCACAGGATTGATCTTGATTTCGGAGGCGAGAGCATTGGGTGATAAGTGCGCGCTACTCTTCGACCTATCCACGGGAATGCGCTACAAGACTCTTGTAACGAGGGTGATGGCTTTGCTTGCCGGAGGCGCCATGCCGCTTGCCTTTGCCCCTTTTGGTTGGGCATGGCTTGCGGTGGTCGCTCTGGCCGCATTGTTTGTCCTGACCGCGCAACCTTCAAAGCGTCAGGCGTTATGGTCGGCTTACTTCTTTGGCCTTGGTTACTTCGGTGTAGGTGTCTCCTGGGTCTTCGTCAGCATCAGCCAGTACGGCAATGGCCCCGTGGTGGGGATGTTAGCTACAGCGGCCTTTGTCTCGCTGCTTGCCCTCTTTCCATGGGGCGTCGCGTACCTCGTACGCCGCCTGCACCCTGAGATGGATGCGACGGCCCTCTGGCTAGGGCTACCAGCGACATGGGTGTTGAGTGAATGGATGCGCACCTGGTTCTTAACCGGCTTTCCCTGGCTCTTTGTCGGCTACAGCCAGACCGACACCACACTCGCCACTATCGCGCCTGTCTTTGGTGTGCTTGGCGTGAGTTTTCTGGTGGCCTTGCTCGCTGGCGGCCTGGCTTGGGTTGTTTTAAATCCAAGCCTGCGCCGTGCAGCGGTAGCCGGTGCCGTGTTAACCGCTACTCTTGCCAGCTTGCAGCTCCTGGATCATGAGTGGACGCAGCCAGCCGCTGATCCTATCAATATTGCCCTCTTGCAAGGAAACATCGCGCAAGACAGAAAATGGGACCCGGATTCACGGGGAATCACGCTGGACCGTTATCAGGCGCTTACGAAGCAGCATCTCGGGGCCGACATTGTGATTTGGCCAGAAACGGCAATCCCGATGTGGCATGACGAGGCTAGAGAATATCTTGCTGAGCTTAAGGCGTTAGCCGATCAGGCCGGCACCTCGTTGATGATTGGCGTCCCGATACGCGAGGAGGACGGTCGCACCTACAACGCGGTGACAAGCCTCTCCGATCCCTCAGGCTTCTACTACAAACGTCACCTGGTGCCCTTCGGTGAGTATGTTCCGTTTCGGGAGTTTTTGGGTTCGTCCCTCGACGTGCTCGGGGCGCCCATGTCCGATTTCACACCGGGACGGGAAGCGCACGTCCTGAAGGCAGCAGGGGTGCCTGTAGGGGCACTCATCTGCTACGAGGCGGTCTTTGGTGCTGAAGTCACGGAGTTTCTGCCCGAAGCGCAGTTGCTGGTGAATGTCAGTAACGATGCCTGGTTCGGCAGCTCGCTCGGCCCTTTCCAGCACTTTCAGATGGTCCGCATGCGTGCCATCGAAACCGGACGTGACCTACTGCGAGCCACGAACACGGGTATCACAGCAGCTGTCAGCTACGAGGGAAAGGTTCTTACACGCGCTCCTCAATTCCGCGTAGCCACCCTCAGTGCCGAAGTGACCCCCAGAACTGGCGCAACCCCTTATGTGCGCTGGCGGGATTGGCCTGTCCTTGGCGTGATCGCACTCGGACTCGGCTTGCTCCTGCTTCGTCGAATTCGGCAGTATCATCGCTTGGGTACATGACAGCGAGCAGATTTTAAATCGGATGAGGAGGAAGGGATTTGTCTACATGTGGCAATTGGCTATCAAGAAAAAAGCTCACAAGCCGGGAAAGCGATGCGTTGCTGTGGCTCTCGCTCCTGTTAATGTTGGCGGCGTCTATATGGAGAAGAGATATGAGCACTCAAACAACCTTCTGTTTAAGGATGCAAGCGGCCAATGGCGGGGTCAGACCGGACGTTTCAGTCGGGAATCGTGGGAAGGGCTGGAATAGCTGAATGATCGATCACATTCCCTCTTTACTCATCGCCAGCCAGCTCTTAATGGCGACAGTGGCAGGTTTGCTGCTCAACCTGACGCCCTGCGTTTTGCCCGCGATTCCTATTAAGGTCCGGACTATCTTACGAGAGGCGGGCAGCCAACGATCGCACCGCGTGCTGGCCGCATTGGCGTTCACCGCAGGAACACTCGCGTTTTTCTTGACGCTGGGCGGATTGACCGCATTTCTTCAGTGGAGCTGGGGCACTTTGTTTCAGTCCGCGGTGTTCGTTGGTATCCTTGTTGCCTTGCTGGTCGGGTTTGCGGTGGTCACGTGGCTGGATTTGCCCATTCCGATCCCGTCGTTCGCCGCCTCGGCCCATGGCCGGCGTTACTCTGAAGCATTCTTATCGGGGTTATTGAGTGCGGTTTTGGCTGCACCTTGTGCTGGTCCTTTCCTGGGTGGAGTCCTAGCCTTTGCCGTTACCCAGCCGGCGCCGGTAACTATGGGGATATTCGGCAGTATCGGGCTGGGGTTGTCGCTGCCCTACGCGGCACTGATCCTCAAACCCAAGTGGCTGAGCCGGTTGCCCAAGGCGGGGCCCTGGACTCTGGCCATTCGAGAAGGGCTCGCGCTGGTCTTGCTGGCCGCAGCCGTCTTCTTCAGCGCGAGCCTGATGCCCAAAGCGGTTTATCCCTGGCTATGGTGGTCTTGGCTGGCACTGGTGCTGGCCTGGGGTGCTCGCCGTTTCGTCCAGGGTAATGGTACCGTGCGTGTGATCACCACAACGGCGGCAGGCCTTGCCCTTGCGATGACTATGGGATTTGCATCCCCGCTGGACAGCAACGGAGACGAACTCGTCTGGCAACCCTACTCCGCAAAGTTACTGACGGAGACAAAAGCCCGGGGCACACCCTATTTGCTGGAGTTCACCGCCGACTGGTGCATCAACTGTAAGATACTTGAGCGCACGGTCTACCAAGAGCCCTCCGTGGCCAAAGCCGTGCGGCGCACCAAGATGGTGCCTATACAAGTGGACGTGACAGCGAGCAACCCCGAAAAAGATGCGCTATTAACTGCGACCGGTGGGCAGGCCTTACCCTTCGCAGTGGTTATTGACGGTGACGGCACCGTTATCGCCCGTTTCACGGGGCTTTTTGACGCCGACAGCTTGGTCGAAGCTATCAGTCGTACCGAAAACCTACAACCTTAGATACTGGAGATGAATCATGGTGATTCGACATAAAGGATTGCTGGCTGGTGTAGTGGCTTTTCTCCTCGCGATCGCTGCGTTCATGTTGATCGACACCAACGGAAACAACCCCGACGCTGTCCAGACTGAACGAGCCGCTCTTGAAGTCCCGGTTTCGGCCCGAACAGGATTGGCGAATTCCGCTGATAAGGTACGCCTCACTCTTGCGAAAGGCGACGCAGCATTGGCGGGAAAGCCTGGTGAATTCGTTCTGACATTGAACATTGAACCGGGCTGGCACGTGAATGCCAATCCGGCCTCTATGGAGTTCCTGATTCCCACTGTCGTCAATTCTTCAGTCAACGGCCAAGCGCTTGAAATCCCGACGCAGTACCCGCGCGGCCGGGTCAGTGACATTGTGCTGGGTGACACCGCCCTTGAGGTGTATGACGATGGTGCGAGTATTCGGCTGCGGCCCGACGGAAAACAGATTGCCGTGCTGGAAAAGGTAGGCAGGCTCGAAATGATTGTACGGGCGCAGGCCTGCAGTGACGAGGGCGTCTGCCTGGCACCGACTGACATGCCTGTTGCGCTGAATCTGGACGATACCAGCCGACAATAAGTCAGAACGCACTTTGGAAGTGACGCAACTGGGGAATGACTGTGAACAGCTTATTCAGAGTATCCCGATTGCCGTGGTTGCTCTTGGCAGCTCAAGGCCATGCCAGAGTTCATGTCTAGAGATGGGCGAGACTCGCTTCGTTAAACGGCAAACTTACATTGTAATTCGCACATTCCGCATGATGAAGTGGCTTCGGGGAAGTGTCGGCATCCTGTCCCAGATAATCGATAAATCTTGTTGGGGAATCTCGTATTGGAGCGAGCGAGCCAGAAAACGGGCTGCAACGCTCATCAAGGCGCCGGCAACGCCTTCTCCCGGACAGCGATGGTTAACATGCGGGTCGCCTGGTCCTTGCGGGATTGCCTGCCCAGCGCACCGTAACTGTTGAGGGTCAGCCTTTCATTCTTTGACTCGGCCGGCTTCCGCCTTTGGGCTCAGCAAACTGCCCAGGATCAACATGGCGGCGCCGACGACGATACCAATATCCGCCAGGTTAAACGCAGGCCAATGCCAGGACTGCCAGTAAAAATCCAGGTAGTCGATTACATGGCCTCGAAATGCGCGATCGATCAGATTCCCAACTGCCCCGCCCAAGATAAGGCTATAGCCTAGCGCTTCACTGTTGACTCTGGGCTTACGCAATACCAGAGCCAGCACGATTGAAATGACCAAAGCTATGACGATGAAGAAGTAACGCTGCCAACCGCCCGCGTCAGCCAGGAAGCTGAACGCTGCACCGGTATTCCAGAAATGAACCAGATTGAAGAACGGGGTGAAAGGAATCACGGTGCCGACCGGGAGCGAACCCGTAACTGCGCTTTTCATCGCTAGGTCGGCCGAGGCAATGGCCAGCGATAGCATCCACCAGAACCAGGGAGCAGCGAGAAGTGACCTTCTAGGAGACGAGCTCATCGCGTTTCTCCTTGAAGAAGTCGCTGCAGCTCCGGTGAGATGGGCATCGGAGCAAAAGCACTGACCCTGGCGCGCCCGCTGTTTCCGAGCGGCACCCAGATCTTAGAGAACAGCAGGGCCGCTATGATTCGCGGAACTTGGCTGGGCACCTCTCGAAAGTCGCGCAACTGCCAGCCAGCCCTTAGCATCAGCCAATGGCTCTGAGCATGAAGAATAGCCATTCGCTGGCTCAATATGTGGGCTCGCTCCAGCCAAGAGAAAGCCTCGGTTGGCGCCTTTTCACTGAGTGCTTTCCTAGCTTGGAAAAAGGCCTCATCGATGGCAATGCGGAGAGCGGTATTCATCTGGATCTCACTTACGCAGCAGATTGCCTAAGTGAACACCCTATAGCAGCTATAGGGTCAAGCGCTATGGATTCAGGCGACGCGAAAAATGACTTGAAGCCGAAATCATAAAAGAGGTTTGTCGCCCCCCAGCAGGCCAGCAGTTTGTCCGCATGGTCTGCTTTATAGGTTCGATAGCCAGTGTCTTCGCGATTAGGCGGTGGAAGCAGTCCCTGACGTTCATAAAAACGAATCGTCTGAATGTCCACCCCCGCCTGATGTGCAAGTTGGCCGATGCGAATAGTCTGTCCCTTGGTAAAAAGCCAGTATATCCAGGCTTGACCCTATGCCTGCTACATGGTTTTTAATCGGCAGGATCAAGTTCTATAGGAGAAGCTGATCATGAATTCCTGTGAGAAACCCAGTGGCTGTGGCCCCGTGTCGGCAACCACTGAAGCGGCAACCGCGCCTTTGAATGAAGGAGCATGGATCAGCAGTGCCCAAAATGGGTTGCTCTTCAGAAGAACGAATGATTCGGCTCGCGCTGAATGGCTTTCCTGAGCTCAATTCGTTGGCCTTTGATCTAAGCAGCTGACAGGTGCGCGCTTTGCATGACGGTTCGGTTGACCAGATCGCGACCAAGCTAGAATCACTTGGCTTCTTCCTATCCAGATTTGGTGATTGGTACGGTCGCTGGCCTCATCGTACTCAACGGTCCGCGCCGAATCCTGGCATTGAAAGCCTGGCCAACCGGATCGACAGCCACTCCCATTTACCCAAACAGAGGCGCGTAGCTTATGACTGACGTTAAGACGACTGAGATAGAACAGTTGATGGCTGGATTGAACAGAAAAATTGCCGAAGGGAATGCCGCCCAGAGTCGCGATGCAGCTTATGCCGTCTATGTGAAGCTCGCGTCGCTTCGTGAGCAGCTCCCAGCCCTCACAGAAGCCGGGGTGGAGAAGGCCTTGGAGCACGCCAGCCAGAAGGCCAGGCGACTCTATGAGGCTTTTCACCTTGAAGTGCAGTATGACTTGGAATGGGCGAGCAGCCGCAGCTACGAAGACTCTTAGAAATTTGTCCTTGAAGATGAGCAAGCGGCGAATGGGCCACGGGTGAAGCCCGGCCTAAACGAATCCATTGTGCCATGAATGAGGTTTCCACTATGCAGCATCGAACTACCAGATGAGCTGAGTGGAAGTGAAGATGACACTCTCGAGACTGCCAATGAGGGGGCCGCAGACCCTGTCCGTTTAGCTACGCCGCTGGGCCGGGCCATTGGTAATCTGTTCGTCCAGGCCTTGCCGCTACTGGACGGCAACCCACCAGGCTAGCTCAATGTCTTCATTATCGGTGGCGGTGCGGTGCATCTATTCACCCATGCGCGTGGCAGTGTTGACATCGATGCAGAGATCGAGGCCGCGTGCTGCGCAAGGACGAGATCATGACCGTTTACACGCCGCCCGAGGGCTACGAGGATAGCGACCATGCTCGGTGGTTTTTTGGCGAATTAGTATATGTTTCATTGTTATAGTGATGTCTTGGCTACTTCGCTGCTCACCAACTGGGAGGGTGTGCAGAATTCTGTGTAACCGGGGATGGGGTTACTACTGTGGCAGCCTGCCTTCGTAGCTGATCGTAAAGCGTGTCAGTGCCGCTTTCCAGTCACGGATCGGCATCGTCCATTTCTTGCTGATGTTGCGTAGCGCCAGATAGAACAGTTTCAGCAGCGCCTCGTCGCTGGGGAACGAGCCGCGGTTCTTGGGCGGTTGCAGGAGCTGAGTGCAACACGGTTATTGAATTGACGCAGGAGCATC
>NZ_JAYPMU010000045.1:0-8930 GCF_038130085.1 Halopseudomonas sp.
ACCATGGCGGCCTGACTTAAACGAAATGGCCTCCATAAAACCCGGTACGATTCAAGATCACCAACAAGCCGATCAAAGCGATCATTTACACCCACAACCACACCGACCACGTCTTCGGCGCCAGCGCCTTCGCCGAAACACCGGGCATCCCGGTCTACGCCCACGACACTACCGAGTACTACATTAACCGCGTGGTAAACCAGATCCGCCCGATTATCAGTGCCCGCTCGATGCGCATGTTCGGCAGCCATCTGCCGCACGGCGAGCTGATCAACGACGGTATCGGCCCCAAGCTGGGCGTTACACCGGAAAGCTCGCTGCACGCGCTGACTCCGACCCATACCTTCGCCGACCAGCTGTCACTGGAGATCGCCGGCATCAAGCTGGAACTGGTACACGCCCCCGGCGAGACCGAGGATCAGATCTTTGTCTGGCTGCCGGAGAAGCAGACTGTGCTGAGCGGCGATAATATCTATCAGGCCTTCCCCAACCTCTACACCATCCGCGGCACCTACTACCGTGACGTCAAGCAATGGGCCAACACCGTAGATCGCATCCGCGACCTCGGTGCCGAGTATCTGGTGCCGAGCCACACCCGCCCGGTACAGGGCAAGCAGCGGATCGCCGAGCTGCTGACCGACTACAGCGACGCCATCAACTTTGTGCACGATCAGACCCTGCGTCACATGAACAAGGGCCTGACCCCGGACCAGATCGTCGAAGCGGTCAAACTACCGCCACACTTGGCCAGCAACCCCTGGTTGCAAGAGTTCTACGGCAAGGTCAGCTGGTCGACTCGTTCGGTATTTGACGGCTACCTCGGCTGGTTCAGCGGCAACCCGAGCGATCTGCAACCGGCACCCGAGCAGCAGCAGGCAAACGACATGGCAGCACTGGCCGGCGGCACCGACGCCCTGCTCAGCAAGGCGCAAGACGCGCTGGCACAAGGCAACGCTCAGTGGGCGCTGACGCTGAGCGATCACCTGATGCTACTGCAACCAGACAGCGACGCGGTCAAAACCCTGCGCGCCGACGCCCTGCGCACACTGGGCGCCGCCGAAGCCAACCCGAACGCCCGCAACTACTACTTCACCGTTGCCCGCGAAGTGCAGGATGGCCTCATACCCGGCTTCCGTCCACGCATGAATCTGGACTTCCTCGCCAGCCTGCCGATCGAGAACTTCCTGCATGCCATGCCAGCATTGCTGAAGGCAGAAGACACCTATGAGGCGGAAACTGCGCTGGGCTTTGACTTCCGCGACAGCGGCAAACAGTTCACCCTGCGCATTCGTCGTGGTGTCGCCAAGGTCAGCGATGGCCTCGACAGTGATGTCGTCGCCACCCTGCTGACCACCGAGAACGCCTGGAAGTCCATCGCCGCCGGCATTCAGAATCCGGCCGCAGCCCTCGCCGGCGACGATCTGGATATTGACGGCAGTACCCTGTCGGCGCTGAAGATTTTGGGGTACTTCGAAAAGATCGATTGAGCAAACTACCCGCAGGTTGCGCACCAGCAGCCTGCGGCCCACCCTATCGACCCGCAGCTTAGGGAAAATTTAGGATTTGCTTAGCAGCTATTTAGCAACCCGACCGGCTCCGTCCGCTTAGCCTGTGTGCTCCTCAAACAACAACGGAGCACCACCATGGCCCTTCCCCGCTACGACATTTATGCGCTGATCCACAAAGGCCTGCGCGCCTGTCTCACTGAAGCGCTGATCAACCTCGGCCGAGTCGATCTGTACGCCGAGGACGAACTTGCCACCGTACTGGAACAGGTCGGAGATCTGCTGGCGATCTGCCGCGGCCATCTCAAACACGAGAACACCTTCATCCACCCAGCGATGGATGCGGTCGAGCCCGGCGTTGCGACCGCCATGTACCACCACCACGACCACCACGTCGCGATGATCATCGTGCTGCAATCGCAGCTCGAGCACCTCAGCGAATGCCAGCGCAGTCAGCGCCCTGCGCTTGCCGCGCAGCTCTATCGCAAGCTTGCGGTGTTTGTGGCCGACAATCTGGCGCACATGCACGAGGAGGAAACCGAGAACAACGCCGTGCTCTGGCGTCACTACTCGGATGAGCAGATTCGCGACATCGAACACCGTCTGGTGCAGAGCATTTCGCCGGAAGACAACGCCCGCCACATGCGCTGGATGCTCACCGCCATGAACCACCAAGAGCGCGAACAGTTGCTCAGCGAGATGCGCGCGGCTGCACCGCAACCGGTGTTTGAAGGCGTACTGGCGATTGCTCGCGGCAGTCTGCCCAAACCCGAGTGGGGCAAACTGGAACTAGCCTTGGCAGGGTGATTCGGCGCTCAGTTGGACCGGGCGCGTCAGCACCAGCTGAAAGCGCCCGCGCCCAGTCTTGCGCAATTGCAGATCCGGACATTTTTCCGCCAGGCGACGGCGCAGCAGAATCAGCCGGGCTTCCAGGTTGTCGTCGATGTCAGGCAGCCCAAGGCTGCCATCAAGGCGCAGCTCTCGGTTGCTGAACTCAACCCGCTGCTGCGCCTGCATCAGGTTGAGCAGACGCCAGAGAATGCTGCCGGCGACGCCCTTGATCAGATAGATATCGTCGACAAACACACTGTGATTTCCGGCGAAGTAGCGCACTTGCAGTGGCGGCAACGAGGTGTCCGGCGTGCTCGACTCAGACAACGCCGGCCCCTCCGCCAGCTCCTGCTGCTGCAATTGGGCAATCTGCTGCGCCAGCTGCATGCCAAACACCATCAGGGCGTCCTCGTAGTGGTAGTCGAACACCAGTTCGCGCTCACTCTCCAGGAACAGCACACCTACCAGTCCCCCGCCCGACAACAGCGGAATCGCCAGCTGACTTTGCGGCGCGTCCAGCCCGGGAAAGGGAATCCCGGTCTCCAGCTGCGGATCCTGCTGCGCGCTGCGGGTAGCTTCGCTGTACAGATACTCCGCGGTCATGTGGCTGATCCGAATCGGCGTGCGGTAGCGCGCGGCTACCCCAATGACACCGCAGTCGTAGGGAATCTCGGCGCCGACACCCGACTCCGGATAGCCTAAGCTGGCCAGGGTATAAAGCTTCTGCGCTGCCTCATCGGCAATCAGGATCATTGCCTGCCGCACCGCGGTCAGCCCGGTCAGATTGACCAGTGCAGCGTCCAGCAGCGCCGACAGATCACAGTACCGTTGCAGGGTCTCACACAGCCGACGCAGCAAGCTGGTCCAGGGCAGCTGGGCGCTGCTGGGTGGGCCGACAACGCAATCAATTGCCTCAATGTGCAGCACCCGACAAATATCAGCCCCCTTGAGCACAAACACATCGCCCATGCCGGTATGCGAGGCAATGCTGGCCAGCTTGGCCTTCATGTTCTGGAACAGCGCGCCGTCGGTCTCGGTACGCAGATAGAGCATCGCCAGTCGGTAGCGCGCGGTAGTCACCGGGTCGATCAGGTAAGCAGTGATCTGCGGATTCTGCTGCATGTTGTCCCGGGTCTTGTTGAAGAACTGGAACGACAGCGCAATGTGCTCCCCATCCACATAGTGAATCTGCGAGACATAGGACACGTTCGGCACGCCCGCGGCGTCGCAGGTAGCGATGGTCGCCGGCACCACCCCTTCCAGACAGGCGCGCACATGATCAAGCGTCAGGCTCATGGCTGCGGCCCTATGCGCTTGCCGGCATCAACGCCCGGTGTCTGCTGGAACACATCCGTCGGCGTCATCACCAGCCGACACAAATCAGCCGCCTCGAACGCGTACAACCGTCGAGTAAAGGATTCGTCAAATCCCATCGGCAGGATATCAGCGGCAAAATTGGCCTGACTGGCCGCCAGCACCGTCAGGTCATCAGCCTCCAACGCGTTGATAAGGGCGTCACGCCCCTTCAGCTGCAGGGTG
Source organism: Halopseudomonas sp. (assembly GCF_038130085.1). Lineage (NCBI taxonomy): Bacteria > Pseudomonadati > Pseudomonadota > Gammaproteobacteria > Pseudomonadales > Pseudomonadaceae > Halopseudomonas > Halopseudomonas sp. The sequence continues at coordinate 3,876 of NZ_JAYPMU010000045.1, forward strand.
CGATGACTACTCGGCTCGGTGATCACCACCGCCAGTTGCCCGCAGGCCGCCACGTCTCGCAGCAGATCCGCACTCTGCCGGCGCGACAACAAGACGACTAATTGCTGGGCATCAGCACTGATCCGGCAAGCCAGCGCGCGGGCGATCGAAGGCACGTGACGGAGGTCACGGGAAGCGAGGGTAATGGACAAGCCCTTGGTAATGAACTCGGCATCGTCCGCTGACAACCAGCTCGGCGTGGGCATAGGCAGAATTCACGCAGCACAATGGCAAGAATGTAGAACTGCTGCAGGGGGTTTGACAAGCGCCCGCGTAAAGCCGATGGGTGTTGCTGAATGGGCGTGAGGTTGAGATACACACTGCAAGACAGAGAGCTCACCGGATAAACAAAAACGCCCAGCTAGGTGGAGCATCGTGTGGCCTGATGGCCTGTCAGGGATTATTCGGCGCTGCGCGCCTCACCGCTTCGCGGCCGCCGTCGCTGCGCTCCGGCGTTCCTCGCCTGCAGGCAGGCTCGGTCGAACGAGGGTTCTCACCGAGAGCTCACCGGATAAACAAAAACGCCCAGCTAGGCTGGGCGTTTTTGTTTATTGGCGGAGAGTCAGTCCTTATTTTCAGGGTTTCAGCACATCTCAAAAAATCCGAATATATGACGTAACACTATGTTTTAAATTGATATTTTTTAACACGTCGTCTTTTGACGTCTCAGCACTTCCAGCGCTAAAGTATGGGCCAGAGTATGGGCCAGCGAAGGCGCACCACATTAAAGCCAGGAGTACCCCCTTGGGCAATCTCACAGCCAAAGCCATTGAAAAGCTCGTCAAAGATGGCACCTCGAAAATGCACAACGATGGTGATGGTCTGTACCTTCGTATCAAGTCACCGGGAAGCGCCAGTTGGCTGTACCGATACCGCACCAATGGCAAACTCCGTGACATGGGACTCGGGGCCTACCCGGAGATCACCCTTGCTGATGCACGAGACCAAGCAGCCGATGTACGTAAGCTGGCCAAAACGGGCATAGACCCGCTTGACGAACGTAAGCGCCTTCGTGAAGAAGCGGAGGCGGAGAAACGCCGTGCAGCCGAGATGTCGATCACGTTCGAAAGTGTTGCGCTCGACTACATTGAGTCCCAGAAAGCTGGCTGGAAAAACGCCAAGCATGCAAGCCAGTGGACCAATACGCTAAGCACCTACGCCTTCCCACTCATCGGTGACTTACCGCCCAACCAGATCACCACCGAGCATGTGCTCAAGGTATTGAAGCCCATCTGGACCAAAGTGCCGGAAACCGCGTCCCGTGTACGAAACCGGATTGAGTTGGTTTTGGACGCAGCAAAAGCTATCGGGCTTCGTGAAGGTGAAAACCCCGCAAGATGGCGCGGGCATCTCGACAAGCTATTCCCCAAGCGCAGTAAGGTGAGCAAAGTGGTGCATCACCCTGCCCTACCTTGGCAGGAAGCTCCTTCCTTTATGGAGAAGTTGCGTCAGTGTCATTCCCCATCACATCGCGCCCTAGAGATGACGATACTTTCATGCTGCCGCACTAGTGAAGTACTTGGCGCAACGTGGGATGAGGTCAATCTGCAGGAAGGCGTCTGGACCATACCTGATGAACGTATGAAAGCGGGCCGATCTCACCGTGTGCCAATAACCGGCGCACTTCGTTCGCTCCTAGAAGGCTTACATCGGATAGACGACAGTCCGTTCTTATTCCCAGGTAGGGACCACGGCAAGCCGCTCTCGAACATGTCTATGTTGATGACGCTGAAACGAATGAGCTACGACCACATCACCGTCCACGGCTTCAGGTCCACATTCCGTGATTGGGCCGCTGAGAACACCGCACATCCACGTGATGTCTGCGAGCAGGCTCTGGCTCATACGCTAGAAAGTTCGGTGGAGTCGGCTTATCGGCGCGGCGACATGTTTGAGAAGAGACGCAGGCTGATGGAGGACTGGGCGCAGTATCTCGTCTAACGGTAGACAGCGCCCTAACTCACGCGTTTTTCAGTGAATTAGGTACCTAAAGCTTCATGCCTCACCATGGCATCGAGCGGATCTCTTCAAATCGCGCCAACTCTTCGGTAGTGGCCTCGCGCTCGACCGAACTGACATATTTAAGTATTTTTCGGAAGTACTCAGTTATGTTAATCAACTGATCCTTTCCGTTGTCATTCCCCATTTTTCGACACTTAACGAGAATGTCTATCTGAGTTCTAGTCTTGGAATCATGAAAAGCGAATTTTCTATTTTCGGGAGTGGAGGACTCTAGAACAACAAACATTTCATCTTTCACCCGCTCAGCATAGTCCAAGAGAAGAACTGCATTTGTGGTCCGCCCTATCCAACCAATATCCGCAGCATCAAATTTTTGCTGACGACGAGTAGCGACCTCATTATAGAGACAAATTATCTCCGTAAGGAACGACATTTGAAGAGTATTAGATGTCTGAACTATCGTGTAGTTTATAAAGTAACTACCATTCACCATACCCCAGTCTACGGACCAATCTAGGGAACCATCCGCTTCGTCAATGCGGCTTTGACTGCCGTTCGAAAACTGAGCTACCGATTCAAGAAGGGTGTGCATACCCTCATCGAAGTCTGCCCTGAAGTCCGCATACATTTTGTCCCTTAGAAACAATGGTATTTTGCAGTCTTCCAGTAGCACAGGAACTACCACTACGCGCTTTTCATCAAGCTCTCGAAACAGACCCGCTGTAAGCTCCTTCTTACACCACTCTGATTCTACCGATGCTTTGGACAGCATTATCAGAAGGGCGCTTGACCCCTCCACCGCCTCCTGCACTTTATTAATTATTGAGTCCCCCGCCTTGAGCTCCCAGCGATCAACCCAGACACTAGTTCTTTTTCTCACCAAGTGCCCTGCGATAAGATCAACTTTTGCCTTATCCACATGCGAATAACTAATAAAAACTGGCATATCCTCTCCTTGGCCAGAATCAAACACCAAACCGCAAAAAAAGCTTGATCTTCGGAAATTCAAAGTTTAGGAAAACACACATTATTCCGAACCGAAATTTAAACTTACCTCTATCCTAAATCGAATTCGTGAACAGTCCTATTTACTACGTATTTTTTTGGCTCCGCAGCAGTCAGCTTGTCACCATCAAAGAACACGAAGTTCTTTCCATCGCCAAAGGAGCTATTAAAAATAAGACCATCAAACTTCGCTTCACTTTTTATAAATTCGCAAAGAAACTGAGTCGGTATATAGTCCAGATTAACATTTTCCGGCCGAACAGGCCTAGACAACTCTTCAGAAAAAAGTTCAAGAAGCCCAAGAAACCCCAGCGCAGCGGACAACTGCTCTTCTCCGAACGCAGAAGCGGAACACAGCTTCCGAGGAGACGTCAAGTCTAGAACAGAGAGCTCGCGGAGTGGCGTAAATTCAGAAACATATATGCAACTCGAATTACTCGGACGAACTTCGCTAATACAGGTCCTCAGCGTATCAGCAACGTACAGGTAGGGAATTCCTAGAGGGTTAGCCCGACCTCCTGTAACTTTATCGCGTGGAGGACACCCCATCTGCGCAGCATTTAGCGGGTCCTCAGATATCCTAGCCCGAAAGAAACTTTCCCTTTCATTTACAGGAGTTTTCAGTTGCTCAAGGAGCTGAAAAAGAACGGCCTCCGCACCATCCGTGGCTGACTTGCTGAATAGTGAGGAATGGATGGTTGCCTTTGGGAAAAAGCGATTTTTATGCTTTAGCTCTAACTTAAACTCTTCCCATTGCCCTATATATGTTTCAACACTGAAATCAAGCTGAAATTTCTGTTCAGCTACACCCACCCCGAATATATCGTCAATTAACGCGATTGGCTGACGAACTTGATCACTAAAAAGCCCATAAAAATCTAGAATTTCATGAAACTCTTGTCCATTTTCATCTGGGGACAAGCCATAAGCGAACAACTCAAGCTTGTCTGTCAAATTTGTTGGATCTATGCAGGACACTTGATTGGCCCCACAGTAACTGCATCGATTTATCTCCCCCTCAGAAACTATCTTGGCCACGACCACTGAATCTTGAAAGCACCGAACGCAGCATCTAGGCATCATTCACCCCGAACAAATTCGCATGTAGTCTCAATGTGATGCTTCATCGAGTACTTTTTTACTTGTCCGAGCCCAGGAAATGGAGCACCACGAAGACTCAATAGTTCTTGAAGCCCTCGCGTCTCAAAAAAGACCCCTCGATTTTCTTCTATATAGTTCGAGACGCTTTCAAGTGCAGACTTGAACTTCCCACCAGGGTTCGCAGGAGAGTCATCATTAAACGACGAAAAATGCCTAACATACATCGCATCAAACTCATCATTATCTATATAGCTCAAATGAACAGTTACCACATATGCCGGACCACCAGACTCACTATACTCCTCGCTCAATATTGTATAATCGCCGAACCCAATAGCATTATTATAAGTTCTCCACTCAGTATGAAGAGAAGAGTAGAATGATTTATCTTTATAGTCCGCATTCCGGCTCTTTTTTTCAAAAAAATCACCAAAAAGCACGACATTTTTCAAGCGTGAAACCGCTCCAGAGTGGGCTCGATCCTTGTTCACAAGGACGCAACTAGCCTCCTGCAACATCTCCAGAAGAGCCTTATCTATCCCTCCCTCAATAAATACTGCACTATCTGAAAGGGAAAGCCCAAGCCTGCCCAACAGCGACAAGTCTTCAGTACTTTTAACCTTAACGCAGGGAACAAATTTTACGGAGCTTGCAATTCTTTCAAACAGACCATCAGCCCCATTTGAAAAGTCACCTATTGCAGGATTTATTATTATCAACGGAACTATTTCAAACTTCGACAAAAGCTCCACTGTCTTGATGAGCTGAGCAATATTATCTCTCACGGGCTCAATAACAGGCCGAATAACGTCCGACCCAACATAGCTCGCCAGCTCTCTTAAAGCTATTAGCTCAAATTGCTTTCCTCGTAAAATCGGGTAGTACATAAAGCATGGCTGCGGCAAAAACTGAGTGCAACACCTGACCTTTCCGGTACGGTGCTGCCCT
>NZ_JAYPMU010000046.1:0-8548 GCF_038130085.1 Halopseudomonas sp.
TGCCAACGGCAAGATCACGCTGACCGCCGCCGGCGCCGCTGCTGCGGCCAACGACTACGAGTCACTGCCGAACAGCTTTACCCTCAACGTGCGTGCACGTGACGCGGCGGGCAACTGGTCCACTGGCGCCGATGTGAGCATCGCAGTCACCGATCTGGATGACACAGCTCCAGTCATTAGCAACGGCCAGAGCTTTAGCTACGCGGAGAATCAGCAAAGCGGATTTGCCATTGGCACCGTCGCCGCTAACGACGACGTCAACGTGACCGGCTTCGAGATTGTTTCAGGTAACGACAACGGCTACTTCGCCATCGATAGCAGCGGCAGGATCACCCTGACTGCGGCTGGCACTGCAGCAGCGGCAAACGATTATGAAGCTCAGCCCAACAGCTTCACGCTGAGCGTGCGCGCCCGCGACGCGGCAGGTAACGGATCAGTGGTTACCGCAGTCACCATCAGCGTGACCGATCAAGACGACCAACCTCCGTTCAACGGTACCGACTCCAGCCCCAGGCCGGTCGGTCCCAGCACCCCGATCAGTAATCAGACAACCGGCGACATGACGCCGGAACTGCATGTTCTGGAAACGATTGAACAGGCGCAGAACAACAACGGCGAAACCGGAGACAACTCCCAGATCGGCGCGCAATTACTCACCAGCGGTTACGACCTCCACGTACTGCCTGCAGTACAGGGGGCGGCTCGTGACCTGCGGGCCCTGTCGTCCGAGATCGATCGACTGCAAGCCAGCCTGGGCAGTGGCATGAGCTCAAGCCCTGCCGCAAGTTTCTCGGTCAACCAGGCAACAGACGTCGATCTGGAAGAGATCGAACGGCTACTAGAGGACGCGCTGCGCCAACTGCAATCGGCGGATGGCGAAGCGGCCGAGGCCCAGCCACCGCTGGCAGAACAACAAACCCGTGACGCAGCGCAGGCTCGCCATGTGCCCTTTACCGACCAGCTCAGTCAGGCCGCAGCGGCCAGGCAGGGCTGGTCAGCACAACCGAACACCGCATCTGATGGCGGCCAGCAACAGGCGGCCTCAGCGTGATATTCACCCGTGAACGCGCCGATACCGGCAACCGACTTGAGACAACGGACCTAAAAAGAATGAAAGAGCGCTCATCTATCCCCTATTTGGCCGCCATCGGCATGGTTACCCTGTTAAGTGGCTGCGCGGTTAAGCCGGACCCGATCACCGAGGATGAAGCACGTGCGCGAGTCATGGAAGATCAGCAACGGATTTACGCCGATCAGGAACTGGTCTTCAAACCCATCGGGTTTCATGAAGCCGTAGCCCGCGCACTGAAGTACAACCTTGACTACCGCCTCAAGGCGATGGAGTCCGCGCTGAGCTACGGTCTGTTCGAGGTGGCCGGTTACGATATGCTGCCGAGCCTTGTCGCCAGCGCCGGCTACACCTCGCGCAACAACGACTCTGGCGGCAACAGCGTCAACATCGACACCGGTGACATATCGCTGTTCAACTCGACCTCCCAGGAACGCCGTCACTCCACCGGATCGATTGCCTTTACCTGGAATATGCTGGATTTCGGCATGAGTTATTACGGCGCACGTCAGCGCTCGAATGAATTCCTGATAGCCGAAGAACGACGTCAGCGCGTCATTCAGAATATCTTGCAGGATGTGCGCGCTTCCTACTGGCGCGCCGTAGGTGCTCAGCGTCTTGCTGATCGGGCACAGCAGTTATCGATCGATGCGCGCAAGGCCCTGGAGCTGTCTCGAGCGGCCGAAGCCCAAGGGCTGGTCCCGGCGAAGGACGCGCTGACCTACCAGCGCATGCTGCTGGACGCGGTTGCCCTGCTGACCGCCCGCCAGCAGGAGCTGGATTATGCCAAGCGCGAACTGGCCGCCCTGCTGAACATCACCCCCGGTACGCCTTTCACCGTCGCCGATGAGGCCCTGCCCGAGCTGCCGCCGGTGCCTTACAACCTGAGTGAGCTGGAAGAGCTGGCCCTGATCAAGCGCCCGGAGCTGCGTGAAGAGGACTACCGCAAGCGCATTACCGCAGACGAAGCCCGCCGTCAGCTCACCTCAATGCTGCCCGGGCTGCGCTTTGACGTGGGCGCCAGCTATGATTCCAACAAGTATCTGTACAACAACGACTGGACCGACGCCGGTGTACAGCTGAGCATGAACCTGCTGCGCCCGCTGTCACTGCCGGCGATGAAGCGTATGCAGGCGGCCCGCGAGGGCAACGACGAGGCCCGGCGCCTGTCGCTGTCGATGGCAGTCATCACCCAGGTGCGCCTGTCGGTCGAACGCTACAAGATGTCACTGCAGGACCTGAACGTGATGGACGAATCGAATCAGGTTGACCAGAAACTCGTCGCACTGGCCGAGGCGGAAACCACCAGCCGCACTGGCAACGATCTGGAGCTGATCCGCACCCAGACCCGAGCGCTCAACTCCGAGTACCAACGCTACGCTGCATACGCTGCCGCACAGGCTGCCTACGGCCGGATCTACAACTCCATTGGTCTGTCGGTGCTGCCAGACAATATCAGTGACATGTCAGTCCAGGAGCTGGCTGAAACCCTGCGCACTCACCTTGAAGACGTTCAGGGAGATACCTTCCCCCAATGGCAGACCAGCGCCGCGGTACCAAGCTTTTCTGCGGAGCAGGCCAGTAGCCTGTGACAGTCATGACCAATGCTTCTGAACATCGCTGGTACCAGGCAGCGGCGCTGATTCTGCTGAGCAGCTTCAGCGCTGCTGCGAGCGCAGAAGATGCGAGCATCCGTGTACTGCTCGCTCCTGCTCAGGAAACGGTACTATCGAGCCCGATTGCGGCCCGCATCACCACGCTAAACGCGTCTCTGGGTAGCACCTTCAAGGCCGGTGATAATCTGGTGGTACTGGAGTGTGGCGAGCAGAAAGCCAGGCTCGACATGGCCCGAGCCGAGCTGGCCACCGCCCGCGAGCAGCACCAGGCTCAGCTGCGACTAAAGGAGCTTCGCCAGGCCAGTGACGTCGAAGTCGCCCTTGCCGCCCACGCGGTAACGCGCGGTCAGGCACAAGTCCAGCTCAATCAGGTGCAACTGGCCCAATGCAATATCACCGCACCGTTCAGCGGCCGAGTTGTGCAGCTCAACGCCAAGCCGTACCAGTCGGTAAAGCCGGCCGAGCCGCTGCTGGAAATCATCAGTGCAGGCACGCTCAAATTGCGACTCAACGCACCCGCACAGTGGGTCAGCTGGTTAGCTGAAGGTACGCCGTTTGCCGTCAGCATAGACGAGACCGGCAAGCGCTATCCGGCAAGCGTGTCGGCACTCAACGCGCGCATCGACCCGATAAGTCAGACCATTGAGCTGGAAGCGACCCTCAACGACAACACCGGCGAACTGCTTCCGGGTATGAGCGGCACCGCCCATTTCACCCCGCCCGACAGCGAGCCCTGATCCGCGATGACCCGCTCAACGGACCGGTTGTCGACCCTGCTCGGCATTCAGCAGCGCGCCATCGAAGCAGAGGATCGGAACACCCTCTCCTTTCTGATCGCCAACGATACTTGGCATCTGATCCCCTATCGCCAGGCAGTGGTATTTACCGAAGAAAGCGCCCAGCGCGCCAAGCTGAGGGCCATCACCGGGCTGGTGTCCACCCTGACCGACACCCCGTACAACCTCTGGCTGAAACAGCTGGAAGCAGGTCTCAAACCAGCGCACAAATTGGCCGCGCACACCTTCAGTACAGCGGAGCTGCCGGAGCCATTACGCGAGCAATGGCAGGAATGGTGGCCGGACTTCGCCCTGCGCCTGCCACTGGTAACACCCGGTGGCCAATACCAGGGCTGCGTCTATTACGTGCGTGAACAGCGCTGGCACGACGCCGAAGTTCAGTTTCTGGACCGAGTGCATCGCCACTACGCTTACTGCATGGCGTCATTGAGCCCGCACCGCAAACTGATGCGCCGGCTGCTGCCGACCGGCCGACTACGGTGGGTAGCAGGGGTTACGCTCGCGGCTGTGGTGGCTCTGGCGCTGATCCCTGTGCGCCTGTCGGTGCTTGCACCGGCCGAGGTTATTTCGCTGCAGTCAGAGCTGGTGTCGTCGCCGATGGAGGGCGTGGTAAAGGCTTTCCACGTCGAGCCCAACAGCGAGGTCACGGCTGGTCAGTTGCTGTTCACCCTTGACGATACCACCCTGCGCAACCGCCGCGACGTCGCCGCGCAGGCGCTGGCGGTGGCGCGCACCGAGGCGTTGGCTATGGATCAGCGCGCCTTCGACAGCCAGAAGAGCCGAGCCGATCTGGCCGCACTCAGAGGGCGCGTCCAGGAAAAGGAAAGCGAACTGGCCTACCTGACCGAGCTGCTATCGCGCGTCGAAGTGCGCGCAGCGCAGGACGGCGTGTTTATTTTTGGCAGCAAGGATGAATGGCTGGGCAAGCCGGTAGCAACTGGCGAACGCATCGGCATGCTGGCCGAGCCCCGCAACCTCGGCGTTCAAGTATGGGTACCGGTGGCCGATGCGATCTCTCTGGAACCGGGCGCAGAGATGCGCGTGTATCTGCAGACCGCCCCGCTCGACTCGCTCGGCGCCGAGCTGTCCGAAACCAGCTATCAGGCCAGTCTGTCGCCCGACAACATCGCGTCGTACCGGATTCGTGGCACCTTGACCGAGCCAGCAACGGTGCATATCGGCCTGCGCGGCGTCGCCAAGGTCTACGGTGAGCGCAAGCCGGCCCTGTACTGGATTCTGCGTCGTCCGCTCGGCACCCTGCGGCAGTGGACCGGGCTATGAGCGCGGCTCCCTTTCAGCTTCCGCCGCTGTTGCCGCCGCTGCGCGAAAACTTGCAGCTGTTCCCGGCAGCCCGTGAACGCAGCGGCGCGCCAACCTGGGTCATTCAGGACCCGATCAGCAACCGCTTCTACCGTATTGGCTGGCTGGAGTTTGAGCTGCTGTCGCGCTGGAAGGGGCAGTCTCCAGCAGAGCTGCTCGACAGCGTACGCAACGGTACGCCATTGCAGGTCAACGAAGGCGAGCTGACCGAGCTGCTGCGTTTTTTGCAGGAAGGACAACTGCTCGACCAGCGTAATCCGACGCACACCGACAGGTTGATCCAGCACTACCGTAAAAGCCGCAGCAACCCATTCAAGCAGTTGCTGCACAACTATCTGTTTTTCCGCCTGCCGCTGGTGCGCCCCACCCGTTTTCTGCAATCACTGGCAGCGCACACCGGCTGGCTCTATCAGCCTGCAACCCTCTGGGTACTCGGCTTCATCGCGCTGTTCGGACTGGGACTGACCGTCCGCGAGTGGGATCAATTTATCGCCAGCTTTCAGGCCAGCCTCTCGCCAGCAGGCTTGGTCGGCTATCTGCTGGCGATCATGCTGGTCAAAAGTGTTCACGAGCTTGGTCACGCGCTGACGGCAACGCGCTATGGGCTGCGGGTCTCCCACATGGGAGTCGCCTTCGTGGTGCTCTGGCCGATGCTCTACACCGACACTAGCGAAGCTTGGCGGCTGCAGAGTCGCCGCCAGCGTCTGGCAGTTGATTCGGCGGGTATTATCGCTGAGCTGGGCGTCGCAGCGATCGCCACCCTGGCCTGGCACCTGACCGCCAACAGCGACCTGAAGCAAATCTTCTTCTTCCTTGCGACCACCTCCTGGGTGCTGACCCTGGCCATCAACACCAGCCCGTTCATGCGCTTTGACGGCTACTTCATCGCCTCCGACCTTCTTGAGCTGCCGAACCTGCATCAACGCTCCTTCGCCGTCGCGCGCGCCGTCATCCGCCGGAGACTACTTGGACTGAGCGACGCAGATCCGGAGCCGTTGTCGCCAGCACTCAAACGGTTCCTGCTGGTGTTCGCGCTGGTCACTTGGCTGTACCGTCTGGTGGTGTTCATCGGCATTGCCGTAGCGGTGTATTACCTGTTTTTCAAGTTGCTCGGCATCCTGCTGTTCATCGTCGAGATCAGCTGGTTCGTCCTGCGACCGGTGTGGAGCGAGCTGAAGGTCTGGCACGCCCGGCGTGCCGAGGTAAAGCACTGGCGCAAACGGCTGGCCTGGGCCTGCCTGCTGGGTCTGCTGTTACTGGCGGCGCTGCCGTTGCCGTACCGGGTAGAAGCCTACGGCGTGCTGCTGCCGGTGCGCAGCCACAGCTTCTACAGCCCGATTGCCGCCCAACTGAAACAGTTACCAGAGCGCGGCCAGGGAACAGTCGAACAAGGCGAAACCGTCTTCCAGCTCAGCCAGCCAGAGCTGGAGCACCAACTTGAGCTGGCTCGCATCGAGGAAACCGCCGTTCGCGCACAGCTGCAGGGGCTTCTGGGCTTCGCCGATGGCGAACAGCAGCGGCGCAGCCTGCAGTCCCGCCGGGAGGTTCATGCCAGCGATATCGAAGCCTATAGTCAGGAGCTAGCCCGGCTGACCCTGAGCGCGCCCTTTGCCGGCGTACTCACCGATCTGGACCCACATATTGCTAAAGATGTGTGGGTTGATAGCCGCACGCCACTGGCCACGTTGATCGACCCCAGCGAGTGGATCGCCGAGGTGTTTGTCGAGCAGTCGGCCATCTCTCGAGTTCAGCCCGGCGCCCAACTTCGTTTTTATTCGGCCGCTCATTCAAGCCGACCACTGAGCGGCACAGTACAGGAAATCGACCCCAGCCTGTCGAAGCAACTACCACATCCGATGCTGTCCGCCCGCTTCGGAGGTCCGGTCGCCATTGTCGAGTCCGGCAACGGCCTACAGCCGCGCGACCCACTGTACCGGGTCAGGGTAAAGCTCAACGGCGCGCCCACCAGCCTGGAACAACAGACCGGAAGAGCGCTAATCGACGGCACGCCCACCAGTTGGTTGGCAGACGCATTCAAGCCAGCCCTGATCGTACTGATCCGCGAATCAGGGTTTTGACCCCAATGAATCTATCGCAGGAGCCCATGATGAAACGCAGCCTTCCCTTTTTGACCGTCAGCGCACTGATGGCACTGCTGCCGCTGAGCAGCCAGGCCGACACCTTTGCCAATCGGCTGGAACGCATCCAACAGACCGGCGTGCTGGTTGCCGGCTACCGCGAAACCTCGGTACCGTTCAGTTACCTGAGCCCGGATAAACCAGTAGGATTCGGGGTCGACATGACCAAGCGCGTCGCCGCGGCCGTCCAGGAGAAACTGCAGATGCCGGCGCTGGAGCTGCGCTGGAACGCAGCGACACTCAGCACCCGTCTTCCGCTGGTGACCACCGGCACGCTGGATATCCTCTGCGCTACCGACACCCACACCAAGGCGCGGGAGTCGCAGGTCTCCTTCTCATCGACGTTCTACGTCGCCGAATCCGGCGCGCTGGTCGCTGCCAATTCGACTATCAGCCAATTATCGGATCTGCAGGGAAAACGGGTGGCCGTCCCTGCCGCTTCCACCATGGAAACCCTACTCACCCAAATGCAGCAAGAACAGAGACTGAGCGTCGAGCTGATCAAGACCCAGACCAACCGTGCCGCCCTGCAACTGGTTCGCGACGGACATGCAGACGCCTACATCAACAGCATGGCGATCATGGCCGGTGAAGCCCTCAAAGCGGACAACGCCGGTAGTTTCAAAATGGTCAACCTCGGGCTCAACCCGGAAGCCTTCAGCTGTATGCTGCCCGCCAACGAGCCGGAGCTGAAGCAACTGGTCGATACAACCCTGAACGACATGATGCAAAGCGGCGAGCTCGAGCAACTCTACAACCAATGGTTCAACAGCCCTATTCCGCCGTTCGGCCGGCCAATGAACCTGCCGCTCAATGACAAGACACGGGCCGCCTACGCCGCACCAAACGATCAGCCACTGCAATAACCAAAAGACGTCTGCGCGCTGCGGTTGAATCCAGCGCGCAGACTGAGTTGGCACAGCGCACACGTTCTACATTCGCTGTTAGCCCTAATCTTCCTTTGCCAAAGCACCTCAATATCGGCAAGTATCCCCTTGAGATACCAGCCTTTACGGAGAAGTGATGGAAGGACTAACCTGGCTCTGGCAAAACGCCTCAGCGCTGGCAGCAATCGCCACCCTGCTCACCCTGCTGTTTACCCTGGCGACTTGGACGCGACTGCTGCGCTATCGAGCAAAGCCATTCGTAGTAAGCGCCGCCGACTTTCATCCCTCCTTGCTTCCGGGCGACTGGACTACGTACATCCGCATCAAGAACCGCAGTGATCAGCCACTGACCATTTTGCGCATCGATATCTGGGGGCCCCGAAGACACTACATCCGCAGCGTTGCTGGCGAACTCATTGAAGGAAAAAACGTTCACTCGGTGCTAGCGGTTTTCAGCCAAGACAGCGCCACCCTCGCCCCCGGCAGCACCTTTTCCACCTCAAACCATGACCTCGACCACGAGGCCGCTACCGAACTGTTCCGCAGCGGCAACCAATTAGGTGTGGTAACAGACCGGGGTGATTACGCTCTCGCCCTGCCAAAGCTGCAGGTTCGCCCGATCTTGACGGGGACACAAGACTTCGAGCTGGAAGCGAGCAGACAGTGGCTGAACCGCCCCGGGTTTCGCGGAGGCTTCAACTCCTGAGAAGATGAAGCCATG
>NZ_JAYPMU010000047.1:0-7913 GCF_038130085.1 Halopseudomonas sp.
CATGGCTTCATCTTCTCAGGAGTTGAAGCCTCCGCGAAACCCGGGGCGGTTCAAGCAGTCTCACGGTGGCTCTTCGAAGCAGGCCCAAGCGATCATTCAGGGCTTACGCGCTGATGTGGTTACCTATAATCAGGTGACTGATGTAGACATCCTCCATCAGCGAGGAGACCTTATTCCGGCTGACTGGCGTGAGCGCCTGCCTAACGCGTCGTCACCCTATTACTCGACCATGGCGTTCCTGGTTCGCAAGGGCAATCCTAAGAACATTCAAAACTGGGACGATCTGGTTCGCGACGATGTGAGTTCTGTATTGCCCAACCCCAAAACCTCGGGTAACGGCCGTTATACCTATCTGGCAGCGCTGGGTTATGCGCAGAAGACGTTTGGTGACGATCAGGAGGCGATTGACGACTTTCTCCGCCACTTCCTGGGTAACGTTGCTGTCTTCGATACCGGTGGACGCGGCGCTACCACTACCTTCATCGAGCGTGGCATTGGAGATGTGTTGCTGACGTTTGAGTCAGAGGTAAACAATATTGCGGCTCAGTACCCGCCGGGCGAATACCAGGTGGTTGTGCCGAAGATTAGTTTCCTTGCGGAGTTTCCGGTTACCTGGATTGATCGCAGTGTAGAGCGCAACGGTACTGCTGATGTAGCCAAGGAGTACCTGGAGTACCTGTACAGCCAAGATGCTCAGCGCCTCATCGCTGAATTTAACTACCGTGTCCATGATGAGGTGGTAAAAGCAGAGTTCGCGGATCGTTTCCCGGAGCTGCAGCTGCTGCCGATCGAAGACATTACCGGTGATTGGGCGACCGCGATGACGGTGCACTTCGGCAGTGGCGGTAAGCTGGATCAGCTCCAGCGTCGCTGAGTGGGTGATATGAGTCAGGACTCCATTGGTTGGTCGCTGTTTAGCACAAACCCTGGTAAGCGTGTCTTACCGGGGTTTGCCCTTAGTATGGGCATCTCCCTGCTGTTTATCTCTCTGGTATTGCTGCTGCCTATTACCGGGTTGATAGTGCAAACGGCGGACATGAGCTGGGCTCAGTATTGGTCCGTCATTACCGATGAGCGTGTTCTCGCTTCTTATAAAGTAACGCTCTGGGCGGCGTTCCTTGCCTCGATGTTCAATGGCGTAGTGGGGTTGCTGCTGGCTTGGGTCCTTGTGCGTTATGAATTTCCGGGCAAGCGCATCATTGATGCGCTGATCGATCTTCCCTTTGCGCTTCCTACTGCAGTTGCCGGCATTACCCTGGCTGCGTTATTTGCCGAGAATGGATGGTACGGCCAGTTGCTTGCTCAGCTGGGGGTAAAGGTTGCGTTCACGCCGCTAGGCATCATCGTTGCGATGGCGTTTACCAGTTTGCCCTTTGTGGTGCGGACGGTGCAGCCGGTGTTGGAAGACTTGCCGCCGGAGGATGAGGAGGCCGCGGTCACCATGGATGCGTCAGATCTGACGGTGTTTCGTCGGGTGGTTTTTCCGGCGCTGTGGCCAGCTCTGATGACCGGTGTTGCGTTGTCGTTTACACGCAGCCTTGGGGAGTTTGGTGCGGTGATCTTCATGGCAGGAAACATGCCGTATGTGAGTGAGATCACCAGTCTGATGATTTTCATCCGCTTACAGGAATTCGATTACGCTGCTGCCAGCGCTATCGCTTCTGTTGTGCTGATTGCATCACTGGTGCTGCTGTTTTCTATCAATATCTGGCAGGCGCGCTATCTGCGTCGGCTGCACGGTCGGTGAGGCGTCGGTATGCATAAGCAGGCGCGTTTGCGTATTGCCGATCAGGCGTGGGTAAAGTGGTCATTGATTGTATTGGCGCTACTGGTCGTGACGCTGGTACTGGTTGTGCCGCTGGCAATTATTTTTGTCCAAGCGTTTTCGGCAGGTGCAGAAACCTTCTGGTCCAATCTGGTCGATGAATACACGCTGAGTGCGATCGGTCTGACGTTGCTGGTTGCGGCGTTGACGGTGCCGATTAACCTGGTGTTCGGTATTTTTCTCGCCTGGTTGGTCACCCGTTTCGAGTTTCCGGGCCGCAAGGCTCTTATTACGTTAATCGATATCCCCTTCGCGGTATCGCCGGTCGTCGCCGGCTTACTGTATCTATTGCTGTATGGCAGTAACGGTTGGCTGGGTGGTTGGCTGATGGATTACGACATTCAGTTGATGTTTGCCTGGCCAGGCATTGTGATGGTCACGGTATTCGTAACCTGCCCATTTGTCGCCCGGGAACTGATTCCGCTGATGCAGCAGCAGGGCCGTGAAGAAGAAGAGGCTGGCGTTGTCCTGGGGGCCACCGGCTGGCAGCTGTTTCGTCGAGTCACGCTACCCAACATTCAGTGGGCGCTGATTTACGGCGTGGTGCTGACCAACGCCCGTGCTGTTGGCGAGTTCGGCGCCGTTTCTGTTGTCTCGGGCAATATTCGCGGCGAAACAAACACGCTGCCATTGCACGTTGAGCTGCTGTATCAGGACTACAACGCAGTTGGGGCATTCACTAGTGCTTCGCTGCTGGCTGGCATTGCACTGCTGACGCTGCTAGTCAAAAGCATGATCGAATGGCGTCAGGCTCGTCAGCAGGCGACGCCGGCGTTACAGGCGGAATCCCACCAATGAGTATTACCCTAGAAAACATCGATAAATCCTTCGGTGCGTTTCGCGCCTTGCGTGACATTTCCTTGGATATTCCGGACGGCGAACTGGTCGGCCTGCTTGGGCCGTCGGGCTCAGGTAAAACTACCCTGCTGCGAATCATCGCTGGGCTGGAGAGCGCCAACGCTGGCCGCATTTTGTTTCAAGGGCAGGATGTCACACAGCTACATGTCCGTGAGCGCAAAGTCGGTTTTGTATTTCAGCATTACGCGCTGTTCCGTCACATGACGGTAGCGCAGAACGTCGCCTTCGGGCTTGACGTGTTGCCGCGCCGGCAGCGTCCTTCTGCGACCGAGATTCGCAAGCGGGTGGGCGAGCTGCTGGAAATGGTGCAGTTGTCCCACTTGGGCGAACGTTATCCATCCCAGCTTTCGGGCGGGCAAAAGCAGCGAATCGCCTTGGCGCGCGCGCTGGCGATGCAGCCGCAGATCCTGCTGCTGGATGAGCCGTTTGGTGCGCTTGATGCAAAGGTGCGTAAAGATCTGCGTCGCTGGTTACGCAATCTGCACGACGAGCTGAACTTCACCAGTGTGTTTGTAACCCATGATCAGGAAGAGGCATTAGAGCTGTCTGACCGGGTTGTGGTAATGAGTGCCGGTCAGATTGAGCAGGTTGATAGGCCGCAGGCCCTCTACGCTCGTCCGGATAGCCAGTTTGTGTTCGACTTCCTTGGTCACGTCAACGTCATCGCCGGTGAGGTCGAAGGTCGGCGCATTAGGCATGGTGAAGCATGGGTCGATTTACCGGAAGCGGCCGCCTGTGAAGCGGCGCAGTTATACCTGCGCCCTCACGAGGTCCGCCTCCAGCTGCATCCGGTGGAGCACGCGAATTTGCCGCTGCAGGTCGAGTCGATCAGTCTGGTCGGGGCAGAGGTGCGTCTTGAGCTCCGTCCATGCGGTTGGGCTGCGCCTCAGTTGTGGGAGGTAGGCATTACCCATGCTGAATACAATGGTTGGCAGCCGCAGCGCGGTGATCGTTGCTTCGGCGTACCCGATGTGGGGCATCTCTTCCGTCCTGACAGCGCCAGCCCGAGCACGTTTTACTGGGGCTAATGCTGACGGAACCCTTCCGCGATATGCTCGGCCAGGCACTCGGTAACGGGTGACTGGCTGCGCGGGTTGCGCAGTAAGACGATGCTTGCCATGGGCATGTCCGGCAACCCTTCTTCCTTTCCTATGATTCGCATCTCTGCAGGAATCAGGCTGCGAAGTTGCGCTGTGATCGCCAGTCCTGCGCCGACCACGGCCAGAATGGCTGACAGGCTTGGGCTGCTGTAGGCCACGCGGTAATCCCGGGTCATGGTATCCAACGCATTGCAGGCCCAGTTGCGGCAAAAACAGTCGGCGTTGAACATTGCCAGCGGCAGGGTCGGGCGTTCGTGCAGCATGGCGTTTTCTGCCTGGGCCCATACAACCTCCTCTTGGCGCAACAGTTGACCTATTTCTTTTCCCGGTTCACGGGTCACGATGGTCAGGTCTAGGTCCTGGCGTTGAAGTAATTGAAATGACGGCTCGCAGTGCATCTCCACCTGTACCAGTGGGAACGCTTGGGCAAAGCGAGCCAGCACGCCCGGCAAAAAACGGGTTACGTAGTCGTCGGGGGTGCCAATGCGCACTAGCCCCACCATGTGCGGCGCGCGCAGGCTATTCAGCGCCTCGCCCTGGAGGCGCAGTATGCGTCGAGCGTAGCCCAGCAATAGCTCGCCTTCGGCAGTCAGCAGCATCTGTCGGCCGTTGCGCTGGAACAGGCTGCGCTGTACGACGTCCTCCTCCAGTCGCTTCATCTGCATGCTGACCGCCGACTGGGTGCGATTGACCTGCTCTGCAGCGCGCGTATAGCCGCCTTGGTCGGCGATCGCTACGAAAGTGCGGAGCAGCTCGCTGTCGATGGTTGGGTAGCTGGCCATTCATCAGCCTCCTACATGGTTTGTATAAAAATCATTTGTTGGATTGATGTTATTGCGTTGGTGACAATTTCTCCAGTACAACCTGGAGGTGAGGGCATGTGTGATCAATGTGATAGTAGTGGCGGAGTGATCCGGCTAGCGCGAAAAGTTTGGAGTCTGATTCTGCGCTGGCGGCGCTGGCGATACGAGCGCAGTCTGTTGGCGGCCATGACAGGCGCCGAGCTCAAGGATGTTGGTATCAGTCGAGCAGATGCGCACGAGGAGCTGCGGCGTTCGTTTTGGTCGCGCAGGTCTCGAGGATAGCGGGTGGTGGCTCCCGACGGTATCATGTGCCGTCTATTGCCATAGGTGCTGCCAATCATGCTCAGCGAGATACTTGCATTGCTAGCCGACGGGCGCTTCCATTCAGGGGAGGCGCTGGGCGAAGCCCTGGGGGTCAGTCGTGCAGCGGTGTGGAAGTCGCTAAAGCGGCTGGAGGATGACGGCTATCCGCTCCAGCGGGTCCGCGGCAAGGGCTATCGGTTGCCGCCCGGCGCAGGCATGCTGAACGTAGATCAGATCCGGTCGCTGCTGCCGGCGGAGCTTGCCAATCGTTGGCAGTGGTTTGTTTATCAGCAGGTTGATTCGACCAATGCGCAGGCGCAGCGCGTGCAGGATCCTGGTCAGCCCCGACCATTGCTGGTCCTGGCCGAACAGCAACTGGCTGGGCGCGGGCGCCGTGGCCGCCAATGGGCAAGCCCCTTCGCGCAGAATATCTACCTCTCCTCGGCAGAGCCGGTTTCTGTTGGTGGGCCGGGGCTTGAAGGGCTCAGTCTGCTGGTGGGCTTGTGTCTTGTGCAGGCGCTTGAGGATGCTGGTTATCGAGGCTGCCGTCTCAAATGGCCTAATGATGTGCTGTTGGGCGGGGCGAAGCTCGCTGGTATCCTGCTCGAAATCTCGGGTGACCTGACTGGCGAGGCGGTGGTGGTGATCGGGGTTGGTGTGAATGTGCTGCTCGACGCTGCGGCAAGCATCGATCAGGCATGGACTTCTCTATATCGGTCGGGGCAGCGCGCAACGCTTGACCGTAATGAGCTTGTTGCTGGATTTCTAAGGCGCCTGGCGCCGTCACTTGAGATTTTTCATCAGCAAGGGTTTGCGCCATTCCAGCAGGAATGGATGGCGCGTAACGCGTGGGCAGGTCTTGCTGTAAAGGTTGTTTCCGGCAGCAACGAGTTGCATGGGACGGATGCGGGCGTCAATGCCCGCGGGGCGCTGCTACTGCGCACCGAGAACGGTGACGTTGAAGTCAGTGGTGGTGAAGTGAGTCTGAGGTTGAACCATGCTTCTTGAGTTGGACTGCGGCAATACGCTCATAAAGTGGCGATTATTGGATCGCGGAGGTCGTGTGCGCGACCGGGACATGGCGCCGGACCTGGTAGAGCTGCAACGGCTTCTTGGTGGTCAGGAGCGAGAGATTCATGGATGCAGGCTGGTTAGTGTGAGGTCTGCTGAAGAGAATCAGGTGGTGATGGACCAGCTCACCAGTTGGTTGAAGCTGCATCCGGTGCTTGCGCGCAGTGCCCAAGAGCTGGCAGGGGTTCGCAATGGTTATGCGGACTTTACAAAGCTGGGCATGGATCGCTGGTTGGCGCTGGTAGCTGGATACAATCTCTGTCGCCGCGCCTGCGTCGTCATCGATCTGGGGACCGCCGTGACGGTCGATTTCGTCAATGCCGCCGGTCAGCATCTGGGAGGATATATCGCTCCTGGCAGCAAGCTGTTGCGAGGGAGTCTCAAGCGACACACTCGCCTGATCCGCTACGAACAGTCGCTTCGCGGTGATCTTGCGCTGCCGCAGCCGGGAGAGAGTACGGCCGAAGCGGTGGAGTATGGATGCGACTTGATGCTGGTTGGTTTTGTTCGTGAGCAGCTGCGTGTCGCCCGACACACGCTGGGTGAGGAAATGGTGGTGATCCTTACGGGCGGCGATGCCGAGCGGATGGCGGAGGCCCTGCCGCAAAGCTGCCATATTATTAGCGATCTGGTATTCGATGGTCTTGCCTTGGCTTGTCCAATGGAGATTGATTGATGCGTTCGCTGTTCCTCTTTTTGGTGCTGCTCAACATTCTGTATGCGCTCTGGCAGCTGCAGTCTCAAGAAGTTGCGCCGGACAGGGAGCTGGAAGCGCTGCCCACTCGTGCTGCGGGGGACGCCACTCTCGCGTCGCAGCGGGAGCTTGCCTCTTCATCGGTTGGCGGCGAGCGGGAGCGAGGTAAGGCTGAGGGTGAGGTGACTCCGGGGGTGCTTTGCATTCGTCTTGGGGTATTTGCTGAGCGTGGCGAGGCAGAGCAGTTGCGTCAGCGGCTGCTGGCATTGGATGTTCGGGCGTCGCTAGTAGAAGACGAGTTGGTAAGCAGTAGTGACTATTGGCTGGTCATGCCGGTCGCGGGCGGTACCGCGGGCGCGCTGGCAAAGTTGTCACTCTTGCAGGAGCAGGGCATCGACAGCTTCGTGATCACCAAGGGGCCGCTGGCCGGCAATATCTCGCTAGGCGTGTTCAGTCGGGAAGATTATGCCGTAGCGCGCCAGGCTCAGTTGCAGGCTGACGGGCACGATGTAGAGATCAAGCCGGTGGAAAAGCTGCGTAGCCAGTTTAGCGTTGAAGTGGCACCTGAAGCGCGGCGCCTTGTGGGGCAGGCGCTACTGCTTCGCCTGCGCGAAGACTTTCCTGACATGCAACATCAATATCAGGCGTGTTCACCGGTTGCCAACGCGCGCAACATCCCATAGAATTGCGCCCGCTTCACGGCCCGGCAGTCTCTGGCTCTTGGCCTATCCGCAAAAAAGATTCTTCAAGTAAGTGTTTTTGCTGATAAAAAGTGTTGACAGAGGGTCGCCAAGTGATGAAAATGGCGCCTCTTTTACGGAGGGGTTCCCGAGCGGTCAAAGGGATCAGACTGTAAATCTGACGGCTTAGCCTTCGAAGGTTCGAATCCTTCCCCCTCCACCAGATTTCGCGTAGTCAGGCTACTTGGCGGGTATAGTTCAATGGTAGAACCTCAGCCTTCCAAGCTGATGGTGCGGGTTCGATTCCCGCTACCCGCTCCAGTCTGACGATGCAATGGTTTGTAAGCTCATGTAGCTCAGTTGGTAGAGCACACCCTTGGTAAGGGTGAGGTCAGCGGTTCAAATCCGCTCATGAGCTCCAATATCAAGGCAGATATGCGAATATCTGCCTTTTATTTAATGGTCGCGTGATACGCGCATTGCTCTCACGAATAGGGGATCTCTCGATGGCTAAAGAGAAGTTCGAACGTAGCAAACCGCACCTGAACGTAGGCACCATCGGTCACGTTGACCATGGTA
>NZ_JAYPMU010000048.1:0-2927 GCF_038130085.1 Halopseudomonas sp.
AAGGTGGCGGCTTGACTTAAACCAAACAGCCTCCGCGAAACCCGGGGCGGTTCAGGCTGCACCGTTGGAACAAATTCAGGGTGTGGCTGGCCGCCAGGATCTCATACCGGCCGATCCGGCGGCGGTTGCTGAGCGTAAGGGAAGACTAACCTTTACAGCGTGTTCTACTGCGCTCTTGGCAGGACGACCGCCAGGTGAGTGCTGGAACAAGCAGGAAAAAGCCAAACAAATACTGTACACCGAAGCTATTTTGTATAGGATTTCATAAGCACCTGGCGGAGTTTTGCTAGAAGTCGACACGCTATCGGCCCTCCGGCAGGCCAATCCTGTACAAGAAAGGTATGAGGTGGGCCATGAGACGACTAATTTTGCTGTGTTGCTGCGTCCTGCTGATCAGTTGCGGCAGCGCCTCGATAGATGATTACACCGCAGAACAGCCTGTCCTCGATCTAAAGCAGTTTTTCAGCCGACCGGTGCAGGCTTGGGGGATGTTCCAGGATCGCTCAGGTAAGGTGATCAAGCGCTTTCATGTCGACATCAATAGCCGCGAAGAAGGCAACCGCCTGATCCTGGATGAGCAATTCGTTTACAGTGACGGCAGCACCCAACAGCGCGTGTGGACCCTCACGCCCGACGGGGAAAACCGGTGGCGCGGCACCGCCGATGATGTTGTTGGAGAAGCCATTGGCGAACTCGCCGGTAACGCGTTGCGCTGGCGCTACGACCTGAATCTGCCAGTCGATGACAAAACCTACGTGGTTACCTTTGATGACTGGATGTACCTGATGGACGAAAACACCCTCATCAACCGCTCGGCGATGCTCAAATTCGGTGTCGAACTCGGCCAGGTGACACTGTTCTTCCGGCGTCAGCCCTGATGCTCCAGCTCACCTCATTCGGAAGCGGCTATCGCGCCCTGGTTATCGGTAGCAGCGGCGCACTTGGCCAGGCTTTCTGCCAACACCTGAGCCGCGACCCAAGCTGCATTCTGGTCACCGAACTGGGCCGCGCTACGGACATACCCTTGGATTTAGAGGAGCCAGACAGCATCGTCTCAGCCGCTGCCTCACTCAGCAATCAAGCACCCTTTCATCTTATTCTGTTGGCAAGCGGGCTATTGCACCGGGCGAATGTAGAGCCGGAGAAAAGCCTCAAGGCTATTGATCCCGACGCGTTGCAAGCCGTCTTTCAAGTGAACGCCCTCGGTCCCGCTATCGTCCTTCGCGAGTTCCTGCCATTACTGGACAGCCAAGGCGCCATGGCCGTCATGTCCGCCAGGGTAGGCAGCATTGGCGACAACCGACTCGGCGGCTGGTACGCCTATCGCGCATCCAAGGCCGCGCTGAACATGATGGTTAAAACCGCGTCTATCGAGCTAGCACGGCGCGCTCCAAAAGCGCGCCTGCTGAGCCTCCACCCGGGCACCGTGCAGTCCAATCTGTCGAGGCCCTTTCGCAGCGCGACCGCGGCACGTCCTGCAGCGCAGGCAGCAGAGGAGCTACTGCACGTCATTGATCGCAGCCTGCCACGCGACAGCGGCGGGTTCTTCGCCTACGACGGCGAACCGATTGAGTGGTAACCAGAGAGGCGGTGAATCGACCACCACGTCTGCTTAGGCTACTCCCGGAGATGGGCAGGAGTACCGACGCTGGGGACGCTGAGCGCCCTGCGCAAGCAGCCCAAACGAAAAAAGGACCAAGCCGCAAAGCTTGATCCTTTTCTGAAATATGGTCGGGACGGAGTGATTCGAACACTCGACCCCTTGCACCCCATACAGGTGATGACCTGTACAAATCAGTTCAAGGCCATCCAACAAAACCCTTCAAACGATTGATTTTACTGGAACAAAGCCTATTTTGCGTCCAAAGTGGTACCATTCAATCCGAAGAAAGCCAATCTCAATTGGCAACGAATTGGCAACCAGAGACTCTCAATTGGCAACCAATTGGCAACGGGGAAAATAGCTACATGGCCAAAATCACAGACCGTCAGATGACGGCTAAGCCCGGCTCAAGCGACAAATGGCTCAGCGAGGTCGCTATATGGGGGCACGGAAGTCTGGTAGCTCGAATAACCCCCAGCGGCGAGCGCCTCTTTTACTTCCGCTACACAAATAGCAGCAGTGAGCGTGTCACCTTTCCTATTGGCACCTATAGCAGAGATGGCACTGAAGGCACTATGACGCTCGCTGAAGCTGGCCAGCGGGCTAAGGAGCTCGCAGGCCTTCATAAATCGGGCTTCAGGGACGTGAAAGAGCACATCGAAGCTGAAGAAGCAGCGAGAGTCGCAGCTCGTGACGCAGAACTGGCACGCCTCGCCGCCGAGAAAATAGCTTTGGAACAGGCTCAAGCCCGCCATGCTGCCAGGAAAACGGTCGAGTATTTGTTCAATCACTGGGCTAACGTTGACTTGGTCAATCGCAAGGATGGGGGGGCAGAGGTGCGTCGCATGTTCGAGAAAGATGTTCTCCCCATTATCGGAACCATCGCCATTGAAGACGTGAAGAAGCGTCACATTACAGAGGTAACTGATGCCCTGCTAGCTCGTGGTGTCAACCGGATGGCGAAGATGATCTTCAGCCTGATGCGCCAGATGTTCCGATTCGCCGTAGACCGCGACCTGATCGATCACGATCCAACTGCCAGCATTCGCAAAGCTAAAATTGGCGGCAAAGATGTCGAGAGAGATCGCGTTCTTAGCGAGGAGGAGATCCGCGCGCTGGCAAGGCTCACGCCAGAGGCTGGTCTACTTCCATCGACAGAAGCTGCGATTTGGATTGCACTGTCGACCTGTTGCCGAATCGGCGAGTTGCTGAGTGCCAAGTGGGAAAACATCGACCTCTCTAATGGCAATTGGCACATTCCGGCGGAACACAGGGCTGCGGCAAAAACTGAGTGCAACACCTGACCTTTCCGGTACGGTGCTGC
>NZ_JAYPMU010000049.1:0-2736 GCF_038130085.1 Halopseudomonas sp.
TACCATGGTCAACGTGACCGATGGTGCCTACGTTCAGGTGCGGTTTGCTACGTTCAAATTTTTCTTTTGCCACGGTTGATAACCTCTTTAATTAGCCTAGGTTCAAGTTAGCCTTGCTTCTTGATGATCGCTTCGGCGATGTTCATGGGTGCCTCGGCGTACTTCGAGAACTCCATGGAATAGCTCGCACGCCCCTGGGACATGGAGCGGACATCCGTGGCGTAACCGAACATCTCACCAAGCGGAACCTCAGCGCGGATCACCTTACCGGAAGGAGTATCTTCCATACCCTGTACCAGACCGCGACGACGGTTCAAGTCGCCCATTACGTCACCCATATAATCCTCAGGGGTGACTACTTCGACTTTCATCATCGGCTCCAACAAAACAGCACCACCCTTCTGGGCCAATTGCTTGGTGGCCATGGAAGCAGCGATCTTGAACGCCATTTCGTTTGAGTCGACATCATGGTAGGAACCGTCAAACACGGTTGCCTTCAGGCCAAGCAGCGGATAGCCAGCAAGAACGCCGTTCTGCATCTGCTCCTCGATACCTTTCTGGATGGCCGGGATGTATTCACGCGGAACCACACCACCGACAATTTCATTGACGAACTCGAGCTTCTCGTCATTACCCTCGGCAGGTTCAAAACGAACCCAGACGTGACCGTATTGGCCACGACCGCCCGACTGGCGCACAAACTTACCCTCAACCTCGCACTTGTTGCGAATCGCTTCGCGATACGCAACCTGCGGCTTGCCAATATTCGCCTCAACGCTGAATTCGCGCTTCATACGATCGACAATGATGTCCAGGTGAAGCTCACCCATGCCGGAAATAATTGTCTGACCGGACTCCTCATCAGTACGAACACGGAACGACGGATCCTCCTGAGCAAGCTTGCCCAGCGCGATACCCATCTTCTCTTGGTCCGCCTTGGTGCGCGGCTCAACCGCCACGGAAATTACCGGCTCAGGGAAGTCCATACGCTCAAGCACGATCGGCTTATCGATAGCGCAAAGCGTGTCACCGGTAGTCACGTCCTTCATACCGATCAAGGCCGCAATATCGCCAGCACGCACTTCTTTGATCTCTTCGCGCGCGTTGGCATGCATCTGCACCATACGACCAACGCGCTCTTTCTTACCCTTCACCGAGTTCAGGACAGCATCACCCGAGGAGAGAACCCCAGAGTAAACGCGAGCAAAGGTCAGAGTACCGACAAAGGGATCGGTCGCAATCTTGAACGCAAGAGCAGAGAACGGTTCCGCGTCGTCAGCGTGACGCTCATCGGAGCGCTCCTCATCATCCGGGTGCACACCCTTGATGGCGGCAACCTGATCAGGCGCAGGCAGATAATCGATAACGGCATCCAGCACCAGGGGCACACCCTTGTTCTTGAAGGACGAACCACACACTGCCGGAACGATCTCGCAGGCCAGCGTACGCTGACGCAGACCAGCCTTGATCTCCTCGACGGAAAGCTCGCCTTCCTCGAGGTATTTATTCATCAGGTCTTCGTTGGCCTCAGCGGCCGCCTCAACCATCTTCTCGCGATACTCGCTAGCCAAATCAAGCAGCTCAGCGGGAATATCTTCCTCGACAAAGCTCATACCCTGATCCGACTCATCCCAGCGAATCGCCTTCATCCGCATCAGATCAATCTGACCGGCGAAGTTTTCCTCCGCGCCAATAGCGAGCTGAATCGGTACAGGGGTATGCCCCAACCTTTTCTTGATCTGCTCAACTACGCGAAGAAAGTCGGCGCCCTGGCGATCCATCTTATTTACATAGACGATTCGCGGAACGCCGTACTTGTTGGCTTGACGCCATACGGTCTCCGACTGCGGCTCAACACCGGACGTACCACAGAACACCACCACAGCACCATCGAGCACCCGCAGCGAACGCTCAACCTCAATCGTGAAGTCAACGTGACCGGGGGTGTCGATGATATTGACGCGGTGCTTGTCGTACTGCTTCTCGGACCCCTGCCAGAAAGCAGTGGTCGCAGCAGAAGTAATGGTGATACCCCGCTCCTGCTCTTGCGCCATCCAATCCATGGTCGCAGCCCCATCATGGACCTCGCCCATTTTGTGGTTTACGCCGGTATAGAACAGAATCCGCTCTGTAGTCGTGGTCTTGCCCGCATCGACGTGCGCACAGATACCAATATTACGATACAGATTGATCGGGGTTGTACGAGCCACAACAGTCTCCTGAGCCGTTTAGAAGCGGTAGTGAGAGAACGCCTTGTTGGCCTCAGCCATACGATGGACGTCTTCACGCTTCTTGACAGCGGCACCCTTGCCCTCTGCAGCATCACCCAGCTCACCGGCCAGGCGCAGAGCCATGGACTTCTCGCCACGCTTACGGGCAGCATCAACCAGCCAGCGCATCGCCAGAGCGTTGCGACGGGAGGGACGCACTTCAACCGGAACCTGGTAGGTGGCACCACCTACACGGCGAGATTTAACTTCCACGAGCGGAGCGATAGCGTCGAGAGCCTTCTCGAACAGCTCGACCGGGTCTTCGGCCTTGGTACGCTCTTTCAGCTTGTCCAGCGCACCGTAAACGATACGCTCGGCAGTTGCCTTCTTGCCGCTTTCCATTACGTGGTTCATGAATTTCGCGAGAATCTGGCTACCGTATTTCGGTTCTGGCAGGATCTCACGTTTTGCCGCTACACGACGTCTTGGCATGATAAGCCCTCAAACGGTCTTCAGGTTAGCCCGG
>NZ_JAYPMU010000050.1:0-2640 GCF_038130085.1 Halopseudomonas sp.
GGTGCATATTCCGGCCCATCGTGACCGCCCATTCCGTTTGAACGTGACCGCCTGTTCTGGGCTATCGTGACCGCTTATTCCGTTTCATCGTGACCGATTTTGGGTGCTTGCCCGGAATCGTCGGTCACGATGCCGGAATCATCGGTCACGTTCCCCCGGAATCACAGCCAACGCACTGGAATTCTTGAACTTTATCCAGCATACCCCTTTCTTTTTTTCGAGGAAGAGCGGATGCCGGCTGCGAGGATTTCCATGCGACAGATCATCGAGATATTACGCCTCAAGTACGAAGCCGGTCTGAGTCACGAGCGCATTGCCCGTGCCTGCGGCCTCTCCAAGGGCGTGGTCGGCAAATACGTCAGCCTGGCCCAAGTCCAGGGTGTTACTTGGCCACTACCGAAGAACCTAGACGAGGCCCGGCTGCACGCGTTGTTGTTCCCGGCCAAGACGCCCCCGTCACGCTTTGCCGAGCCTGATTGCTTCCAGGTCCACCAGGAGCTCAAGACCAAAGGCGTGACCCTGCAACTACTCTGGGCCGAGTACGTGGAGCGCCACGGAGACAAGGCCTACCGCTACAGCCAGTACTGCCATCACTACCGGCTCTGGCGTGGCCGGCAGCGCCGTAGCATGCGTCAGGTCCACCGTGCCGGTGAGAAGATCTTTATCGACTACTGCGGCCCGACCGTGCCTGTGGTGGATCGCTCTACCGGTGAAGTGCGCAAGGCACAAGTCTTTGTGGCAGTGTTGGGCGCCTCCAGTTACACCTTCGCCGAGGCCACTTGGAGCCAGAGCCTTCCAGACTGGGTCGCCTCCCACCAGAGGATGCTCAACTTCTTCGGCGGGGTACCGGAACTGCTGGTTCCGGACAACCTCAAGGCAGCAGTGACCAAGGCGGACCGCTACAGCCCGACGATCAACGAGACCTACGCTGAGCTGGCCTGCCATTACCAGACAGCGGTGTTGCCTGCGCGGCCCTACAAGCCCAAGGACAAGGCGAAGGCCGAGACGTCGGTGCTGTTGGTCGAGCGCTGGATCCTGGCCCGCTTACGGCATCAGACATTCTTCTCCCTAGCCGAACTGAATACCGCCATTGCCGCGCTGCTACCAGCACTGAACCAGCGCCCGTTCCAAGGCCGGGTCGAGAGCCGTCAAAGCCTGTACGACGCGCTTGACCGTCCAGCCCTGCGACCGCTCCCAGCAACGCCCTATACCTACGCCGAGTGGCGCAAGGCTCGACCGGGCATTGATTATCACATTGAGATAGACAAGCGACTGTACAGCGTACCCCATGCCTTGGTGGGGTTGGTTCTGGACGTGCGGTTAACGGATACCGCCCTGGAGGTTATGCACAAGGGCCAGCGTGTTGCCTTGCATCCCCGTCACGGGAAGAGCCGCTTCGTCACTCTGACCGAGCATATGCCCAAAGCGCACCAGGCCCACAAGGACTGGTCTCCGGAGCGCTTCCTCAATTGGGCCAAAGACATCGGTCCCGCATCCCTGCAGGTGGTGCAGGGCCAGCTCAAGGATCGCCCCCATCCTGAGCATGGCTATCGCGCCTGTCTGGGGTTGCTGAACCTCAGTCGGCGTTACAGCCGTGAACGCCTTGAGCAGGCCTGCGCTCGGGCGCTGTCGATCAACTCGGCCAGCTACCAGAGCATCACCTCAATCCTGAAACAAGGACTTGATCAGCTCCCCCTGCCACTGGCTGAGGAAGAGCGTGATCTGACCGACCTGCCTGCGCATACCAACGTTCGCGGCCCGCATTACTACCACTGATACCGGAGAGATCTATGCTGACCCAAACCACACTCAACACGCTGCGCCAACTCAAGCTGACGGGCATGTGTGACGCCCTGGAACAACAGCGGGCTCAGCCCGAGACCCACGATCTGGCGTTCGAGGAGCGCTTGGCTCTGCTGGTGGACCGGGAAGTGCTGCACCGGGAAAACCGTCGGCTGGACCGCCTGCTCAAGGCTGCCCGCTTGCGCGTGCCAGCCTGCATCGAAGACATCGACTACCGGCACCCGCGCGGTCTGGAGCGCTCGCGCATGGCGGGCCTGGCTAGCTGTGACTGGATCAGGCAATCGCTGAACCTGTGCATCACCGGCCCCACCGGCTGCGGCAAGACCTGGCTGGCCTGCGCCCTCGGCAATCAAGCCTGTCGCCAAGGGCTGTCCGTCCGTTACCTGCGGGTGCCGCGGCTGTTCGAGCAAGTAAGGATCGCCCACGGTGATGGCAGCTACGCTCGCCTGATGACGCAGTTGTTGAAAACCGACCTGCTGATCCTTGATGACTGGGGTATGCAGAAGATCAATGCCCAGCAACGACAGGATCTGATGGAAGTGATTGAGGATCGCCACGGACGAGGCTCAACCCTCATTGCTAGCCAGCTACCCACCGAACACTGGCACGACTACATCGGCTCCGCCACGCTCGCCGACGCCATCTTGGACCGACTGCTGCACGGAGCCCATCGACTCAATCTGAAGGGGGAATCACTGAGAAAGGCCAACGCTCAAAACACGGTGCTGGTTGACCCATCGTGACCGCTCAGAGTACAAAACCCGTTCCAGCGTGAAGGCCGTGCGCAAATCGGTCACGATCCCCGGAATGACCGGTCACGTTCGCCGGAATACGCAG
>NZ_JAYPMU010000051.1:0-2124 GCF_038130085.1 Halopseudomonas sp.
CGCCGCGATGCTCTTGCACCATCCGCACGGCTCGTTCACGGACTTCAGGGGAAAATTTGGTGTGCTTGCTCATATGGGCTCCATTCTCTCAAAGGGTGGAGCCTCCGCGAAACCCGGGGCGGTTCACCCTGGTTGGCAGCAAGGGGCGATAGCTACGACAACGCCCTGGCTGGAATGATCAGCAGGCTGTACAAGACCGAGCTGACACCTTCAATCATGCACGAACCGCGAGACCGCTGAGATGACGACCCCCGACATGGATGCGGGGTAGGCCACCAGCGTCTGTTCAGCTCACTCGATATGCTCCTTGCGAAGGCTAATAACAACAGATCAGGCGATGGCGGCCTGACTTAAACGAAACGGCTTTTATAAATCAAGGGCGATTCGCTGGTAGCGATGTTGCGGGCAAGTTATGGAAACAAAAAAGCGCCCCGAAGGCGCTTAGAGTGCAACTGCTTCCAAAGGAGCTTGGAAGCTGCCGGAGGCGAATATCGTTCAGATATGAAGCGGTTAGTCAGCTTTGGTTTCTTTCTTGCTTTCCGTATTGTTCTGATCTTGGCGGGTATCCTTAATCTGTAATTCGTCTATTTTTCGTTTGGCGGATTCGGTTCCGTGAATTCGTTTTTGATCTGCTCGGAATTTTTCATAAAATTTAATTGAGCGGTCATAGCCATCTTCTGCATAAGACAATGCGGAGCCGCAGATTACCAAACCAACAACAATAGCTTTCAACAGATTCATAGGGCAGTCCTCGCTAAATTGGTAATCCCCCCATTTTTAGTACTCGCCAGAAGTAGAGGTCAGGCCGCAAGGGCCAACTTCTGTTTGGGGGTGATGCCACCCAGGGCCATGTTTGGCCGTTCGTGATTGTATATCCATACCCAGCGCGTTGCATGCTCCTGCACCTCGGCAATGGACTCGAACAAGTAATGCCCCAGCCAGTCATAACGCACCGTGCGGTTGTAGCGCTCGACGTAGGCATTCTGCTGTGGATTACCAGGCTGGATATGCTCCAGTCGAATGCCGTGCTTTTCCGCCCATAGCACGAGCTTGCTGCTGATGTATTCCGGACCATTGTCGCTGCGGATAACTTGGGGCTTGCCACGCCACTCGATCACTTGATCCAGTGCGCGCACCACCCGCTCTGCCGGCAATGACAGATCGATATCCATGGTCAGGGCCTCGCGGTTGAAGTCGTCGATCAGGTTGAACAGGCGGAAGCTGCGACCGTCGGCCAACTGATCGTGCATGAAGTCCATCGACCAGCAGTGGTTGATTGCCTCCGGCACGGCCAATGGCTCGGGCTTCTCTCGCACGATGCGCTTGCGCGGCTTGATCCGCAGGTTCAACTCCAGCTCCCGATAGATCCGGTACACCCGTTTGTGATTCCAGCGATAACCTTTCACGTTGCGCAGATACAGGAAGCACAGGCCGAAACCCCAGTTGCGTTGGTTATGTGTGAGTCGGATCAGGTGATTGGCGATCTCGGCATTTTCTGCCGACAACCGTGGCTGGTAGCGATAGCAGGTCGTGCTGATGCCAAACGACACACACGCCAGTTTGATGCTGACCTTGCCTGAGGCAACCGCGTGTTGCGCCATCTCTCGTCGCCGAGATGGCTTCACCACTTTTTTGCCATCGCCTCCTGGATGATCTCGGCCTTCAGGCGCTCCTCGGCATACATCTTCTTCAGACGACGATTCTCCTCCTCCAGCTCGCGCAGTCGAGCCATTAACGAGGCGTCCATGCCACCGAACTTGGCGCGCCATTTGTAGAAGGTCGCCGAACTGATGCCATGCTCGCGGCACAGTTCAGGCACGGGGCTGCCGACTTCAGCCTGCTTGAGGATGGCGATGATTTGACTGTCCGAAAAACGCGATGTCTTCACGCAAAATTTCCTTGATCCGATTAGGAGAAAATTCTACTTCTGACGAGGGCTGATTTCAGGGGGGATTACCAATTCAAAGGTGGCTTGCTGAGCTTTCTCGCTGAGCCCTGCAGGTTCGAATGAATTTTGCGTGATTGAAGCTAACAGCAGCATGAGCCAAGCATTACATTATTGAAATGTAATGCTTGGCTGCGGCAAAAACTGAGTGCAACACCTGACCTTTCCGGTACGGTGCT
>NZ_JAYPMU010000052.1:0-1778 GCF_038130085.1 Halopseudomonas sp.
CCATGGCGGCCTGACTTAAACGAAATGGCCTCCATAAAACCCGGTACGATTCACCTATATCACTCCAGCAAACCTCCTGAACCTTCTCTAAGTGAGCCTTACCTACAACAACATAAGTCCTATCAAATATCTTACGATAAAAAGACAACTGCTCAGGCAATCTGTCCAAATTATCAAAATCCGACTTTATTTCATAGCACGTAGCACTTCCATTTAAAACCACGCAGTCCGCTTTGCTACGGCCAACTCTAAACTCAGACAAAACTGTTGCCGTATTTATGGAGTGCCTACCAAGCAGGATCCTCTCAGCCACAGTATTCTTGTAGAAATACTCACCCCTGTGCCTACTTGATATATCGGAGTATGCGCACTCAATAACTTCGGCCACCGTAAAACTGCCTTTAAGCAAATCTCGGTAGAGCGTCGCAACTTCCAATAGATAGGAAAAATCGCCAGATGCGATCTCAGCAATACGTTTACTTGAAAATAGTCTTGCTGCATCCCTTGTAGTTAACAACCTAATAGCCTCACACACTGTTATTACTGCAGTCTACTACTGTTTTCATCAACGCAAATCTACTATGTCTCAGCGTAGATGACCTCTGTTGGACATGGGGGCACTGTCGAGAAAGCATGCCCGTTCCCCTACTCAGGCAGAACTCCAGAAGCGAAGCCTAGCCTAGTGGCTAACTCGCTGCGTTGGGCTAACCTAGGCCTCTACGAGTTCGAACTGGCGTTGAGCTTAGCTTGCTGAAGTGACGCCCATCAAGGAATTCGAGCGCTAGTCCTAATGACTTAGGTGCATTCCTATCCTTCTGACATCCTCGATTGGCCAATTCTGCCGAAGAGCTTCCCTACCGACAGGACCTCCTCCAACCCAGCATAGTACGATCAAATTAGGCGGTGCTTCCGAAAGTAAGGCTCGACATCCGCTGCCTGAAAGCTTTCACAGATTCTTTAAGCTGCATCGACCGTAAGTAGCCACAGTAAGCGGTTCATACACTGCGTACTTATCCATTCGAAATTTCTTCAACCCTACATAACTACCACGAGCCTACCCCAGCCAGTCCGCTCAACTGGCCTGTCTCGTGAGGAATTCTCTATGTCTGAATCCTGTCCGCGCTGTCGCTCGCAGCGCGTGGTGTACTGCCATTACGGCAAGCGTATCGGTGGGACCGTAGGCACCGTTGCCGGTGCGTTCAGTGGTGCTGCAGCCAGTTCTGCTTCAGGTGCCGCTGCGGGTTTACGCATCGGCATGCAAGTCGGTGCGTCTGGTGGCCCTGCTGGCATTGGTGCCGGCGCAGTGCTTGGCGCTATCACAGGTGCATTTGCTGGTTGCATTGCTGGACTGCGCTTGGGCCAGGTGCTCGATGAGCAACTGCTCTGCCGCTTCCGCTGCCTCGACTGCAACGCGCACTTCTGATCCCCGCCCTTCCCGCTTTCTTTGTCTTTCCCTGTCTCGCTTTGCCCCTTTCTCATTGTCTTTGACCGCCTGGGCGCTGCTGCTCGGGCGGTCTATGCCGTTTTGGAGGTATCCATGGCACATCACGTTGAAAACATGGCCTACGTTGGCACCACGCCCTGGCATGGCCTGGGTAGCAAGCTGTCCCGCAATCAGCCACTGGAGGTCTGGCAGCATGAAGCCGGGATGAACTGGCACATCGAAGAATCCCCGGTACGGTTCCTGTCAGACTCCGCTGCGCACTTGGGCAGCATCCATACCTTCCCGGAGCAGAAGGTGCTCTACCGTTCGGACACCAAGGCCCCGCTGTCGGTGG
>NZ_JAYPMU010000053.1:0-1600 GCF_038130085.1 Halopseudomonas sp.
TCCGGTACCGCCTCGAACAGGTCGGCAACCAGGCCGTAATCGGCAACCTGGAAGATCGGCGCTTCTTCGTCCTTGTTGATCGCAACGATCACCTTGGAGTCTTTCATACCGGCCAGGTGCTGGATCGCACCGGAGATGCCGACCGCAACGTACAGCTGCGGCGCAACGATCTTACCGGTCTGACCAACCTGCATGTCGTTCGGTACGAAGCCAGCGTCAACCGCGGCGCGCGAAGCACCCACAGCAGCGCCCAGCTTGTCAGCGACCTTGTACAGCATTTCGAAGTTGTCGCCGTTCTGCATGCCGCGACCACCGGAGATGACGATCTTGGCGCCTGCCAGTTCCGGACGGTCGGACTTGGCCAGCTCTTCGCCAACAAAGCTGGAGGTGCCAGCGTCGTGAGCAGAAGCAACCGCTTCAACTGCAGCACTGCCGCCTTCGGCAGCAACGGCGTCGAAACCAGTGGAGCGAACGGTGATGACCTTGATCGCAGCGCTGGATTGAACAGTGGCAATCGCGTTGCCAGCGTAGATCGGACGCTTGAAGGTGTCAGCGCTCTCAACAGCAATGATCTCGGAGATCTGATCAACGTCCAGCAGCGCAGCAACGCGCGGCAGGTAGTTTTTGCCGTTGGTGCTGGCCGGAGCCAGGATGTGGCTGTAGCCCTTGCCCAGCTCAGCGATCAGCAGGGAAACGTTTTCCGGCAGCAGGTTCGCGTAGGCAGCGTTGTCAGCCAGCAGGACCTTGCTTACACCGGCAACCTTGGCAGCGGCGTCGGCAACGGCAGCACAGCCTGCGCCAGCTACCAGTACGTCGATGTCGCCACCGATGGCCTGAGCGGCAGCAACGGTGTTCAGGGTAGCTGCGTTCAGCTCGGCGTTGTTGTGTTCAGCAATAACCAGAATGCTCATGTTCAGATCACCTTGGCTTCGTTCTTCAGTTTGTCGACCAGCTCGTCAACGCTCTTGACCTTGATGCCAGCGCTGCGGGCAGCCGGGGCTTCAACCTTCAGGGTGGTCACGGTCGATGCAGTGCTCACGCCCAGATCTTCCGGCTTGACGACTTCCAGCGGCTTCTTCTTGGCCTTCATGATGTTCGGCAGCGAAGCGTAGCGCGGCTCGTTCAGACGCAGGTCGGTGGTAACAATGGCCGGCAGCTTCAGCGCAACGGTCTGCAGACCGCCGTCGATTTCGCGGGTGACCTTGACGCTGTCGCCTTCAACAGCCACTTCAGAGGCGAAGGTGCCCTGAGCGTAGCCGGACAGCGCAGCCAGCATCTGGCCAGTCTGGTTGTTGTCGGAATCGATAGCCTGCTTGCCGAGGATGACCAGCTGCGGCTGCTCTTTATCGACAACGGCTTTCAGCGCCTTGGCGATAGCCAGCGAGTTCAGCTCGTCTGCGGACTCAACCAGAACAGCGCGGTCAGCACCCAGTGCCAGCGCGGTACGCAGTTGTTCCTGAGCGGCGGTCGGGCCGACAGTGACAGCGACGATCTCGGTAGCAACGCCTTTTTCTTTCAGGCGGACTGCTTCTTCTACGGCGATTTCGCAGAAGGGGTTCATCGACATCTTGACGTTGGCCAGGTCAACACCGGAGTTGTC
>NZ_JAYPMU010000054.1:0-1036 GCF_038130085.1 Halopseudomonas sp.
ACGTGGCTCCAGAGGCGCAGCAACAAGGGCTGCAACTTGAGCTGCACTGTGACGAGTACGGGGTGTACAGCGATCCGCTGTTGCTGGAGCGACTGCTGCGCAATCTGCTCAACAATGCGCTGCTGCACGCACAGGCGCAGCACCTGAAGCTGAGTGCGCGGCATGACGGCGACGCAATCGTGTTGGAGGTGGCGGACGATGGCCGCGGTCTCAGCGAGGCGGAACAGGCGTTGGTGTTCGAGGAGTTTCGTCAGTTGGACAATCCCGGGCGCAATGCCGAGCGCGGACTCGGTCTCGGCCTGGCCATCGTGCAACAGCTGGCCGAGGTGCTGGAGCACCCCTTGCAGTTGCACTCCCAGCCAGGTGCTGGCACACGCTTCGCCCTGCAGTTGCCGCTTGCTGAGGTGCCGGTACAAGCGCCACGTGTGGATGCTGCGCTGGCATTGCGCGGGCGCATCCTGTTGCTCGAAGACGACGCCACTGGGCGCGAAGCCCTGGCCGGCTTGCTGCGTCGCTGGGGTTGCGAGGTGCAGGCCTGCGCCGATCTGGCCGGTGCGCTGCAGGCTCTGCGTCAGGAGGCGCCGCAGCTGCTGATCAGCGACTATCGGTTAGCCGAGCGGGGCGACGGGCTGCAGGCCATCGAGCGACTGCGCGAGGCGGCAGGGCAGATGTTGCCGGCGTTGCTGATCACTGCTGATCTGAGCCCGGAACTGCATGAACGCTGCCTGCCGGCGCACGTCATTCCCCTGGGCAAGCCCCTGTTGCCGGCGCGTTTGCGCCAGGTGCTGGCCACTCAGTTGCAGGCACGCCAGGCACTCACCTGATCACAGCCAGCCGCGCTGACGGGCGGCGCTGACGCAGGCGGTGCGGGTATGTACGGCGAAAGTTTCGAACAGCGCCTTGAGGTGAGTTTTCACCGTGTCTTCGGCCAGACCCAGCTCGCGGCTGATGGCTTTGTTCGGCAGGCCTTCTGCCAATAATTGGAGAATTTCCAACTGCCTGGGTGTCAGCGGTGATGAGCTGCTTGGCGCCGGCA
>NZ_JAYPMU010000054.1:1046-1590 GCF_038130085.1 Halopseudomonas sp.
AAGACGCGGGTCACCGCTTGGCGCAGGGCGTTACCATCGGAGCTCTTGGGGATGAAACCGAGTGCGCCGGCGGCCAGCGCCGCCTGAGCCTCTAGCGCGGAATCACTGGCGCTGAGAATCGCCACCGGCGTGCTCTCGCCGCGCGCCAGCCAGCGCTGCAACAGTTCGATGCCGGGCTCGTCAGGCAGGCGCAGGTCGAGCAGGATCAGGTCGTAGTCATGCTGACGCAAGCACTGCTCCGCTTCTGCAGCGCTGTGCGCGGTGTGGATCTGCAGGTTCTGGCTCAGTGGCGACAAGGCCAGGGAGAGGCCGTCGAGAAAGATGCGGTGGTCGTCGACCAGCAGCAGGCGAAGATTGTCGGGCAGGGTGGTGCAGAGGGCAGTCATGATGTTCTCACGCGGCTTTTATTGTTGTTCTGCCGCGTGAGTGTAACAGGCTGTTGAAAACGTAGGCGAGGCAGTCAGTGCAAGGCAAAAACAGCCGAAAAAGCGCAGTTTACGCGTGGTAAATGAGCATTTTGAGGCTGTTTTTAACGCAGCAATGG
>NZ_JAYPMU010000055.1:0-1511 GCF_038130085.1 Halopseudomonas sp.
TCAGACTGCTGACGAACCCCGCATTTTCGCGGGGTTTCGTTTTTCTGGGACGCTTGCAATGATTTTCCCTGTGTTGACTGATTCAGCCTGCGAAGGCCCCAATTCCCTCCGAGTAGCTGCACTTTTGGCTTCGTAGCCAAGTGCCGCGTCTTATCCCGGACCGCAGGCGTAAAAGCACTGCCAGCAGGCGGGCAATCTTCTTCATGTTTTGGCAGGCGGCTGCCAATAGGCACTGTTTCATTACCTTGCGCAGACCACGGAACCGGGCATAACGGTGCCCGTGCAGCTCCTTGGCGTCCGCAAAGCTGCGCTCGACGGTTTCTTTGCGCCTGGCATAGATACGCTTGCCTTCAGGGCTAAGACGATTCTGGTTAATCCGCTCCTTGGCGTCCTCCCAGACATGCCGCACGACAACCTTGATGTGGTTTCGACTACGAGTGCATTGGTCTCGTAATGGGCAATCTCGGCATTGCTGCGGATCGGACTTGTACTCGCGATAACCGGCCCGGTTAGTCGTGCTGTAGGGCAGGAACTGATTGTTTGGGCACAGGTAACCGTCACGTTCTGCATCGTAGGTGAACTGACGTTTATAGAAGTAACCTTGCTTGTGATTGGGGCGTCGATAGCCCATCACGCCGAAGATGTCTCGTTCCTCCAGCCCCTTGCAGATCGCTGGCGTGAAGTAGCCGGCGTCCAGGGCAACGGCCAGCGGTGTCAGAGAAAAGCGCTCGCATTGGCGGTCCAGTCGTTCAAGGTAAGGTCGGCTGTCATGCACATTGCCGGGGGTAACAAAGGTATCGGTGATAATGCTGTGCTTCCCATCTACCGTGCGGTGATCAAGATAGAAGAAACCTTGCGGCTTGTTATCCCGCGTCATGAATCCACTATCAGGGTCGGTGGTGCTGACCTTGGTTTCCTTTACCTCGGGATCACTGTCTTTGGGCTTTAGCGGTTGCTTGCCGTGCGCTTGGCGGTCGGCATCGATTGCCGCATTAAGCTCGGCCAGATAATCAACAGGACGCTGCTCAACCTGATGCACAGCGAACCGCTGCTTGTTGGCGCTGGCCTTGAGGTGCGTGCTGTCGGTGTGTAATACCTCGCCCCCAATCAGGCCCTTGTGCAGCGCTTGCTCGACAATCCCATCAAAGATGACTTGCTCGATATCCGTATCGGCAAAGCGACGGCGACGGTTCTGACTCAGGGTCGAGGCATCGGGCACCTTGTCGGTCAGGCTCAGGTCCAGAAACCAGCGATAGGCAACGTTGACCTGGATCTCGCGCATTAACTGTCGTTCACTGCGCACGCCAAACAAGTATCCAATAAACAGCATCTTGAACAGCATAACCGGGTCAATCGCCGGACGACCGTTGTCAGCGCAATACAGGTGCTGCGTGGCAGGCCGAATAAACTCGAAATCGATATGGTGGGCTATCTTGCGCAGCAGATGATCGGCGGGCACCAGCTCTTCGAGGGTGACCATCTCCAGCGCGTGCTGTTTGGGTGAAGGGGGT